>JBOHQX010000316.1:0-10184 GCA_050732395.1 bacterium | reverse complement strand
ACGGCCAAGCTGCATCAGGTCGAGCCGTTCGAATATCTCAAAGACCTTCTCCGCCGCATTCCAGACTACCCCCATAACAAGGTCGCTGACCTTCTCCCGCAAAGCTGGACGCCAAAAAATTCTTGAGGATAGGCAATTTTTCGCCTATTCTCAAGATGGGTTCACCGAATGGATACGCTCGCGGACGTTGCCCGGCCAGGTATAGTCCATCAGTTTCTCCGCGGCCTGATGCGAAATCCCGGCCACCCGTTTGTCGAAGCGGGTCGCATATTGGTCCACGAAGCTTTGAGCCAGCAAGAGAATGTCCGGTCCGCGTGCCCGCAACGGCGGCACTTCGACCGGGATGACGTTCAGGCGATAAAACAGATCTTCGCGAAAGCGCCCTTCTTCGACCGCGGCTTCCAGATCGCGATTGGAAGCTGCAATGATTCGCGCGTCGAAGCTCTGCTCGGAATCGCCGCCGAGGGGGCGAATGCGTCGCTCCTCTAGTGCGCGCAACAGCTTGGATTGCAGCACCAGAGGCATTTCGCCGATCTCATCGAGAAAAAGAGTTCCGCCCTCGGCCTGCAAGAATAAGCCTTTGCGGTCTGATTTGGCGTCGGTGAAGGCGCCTCGCTTGTGGCCGAAGAGCTCATTCTCCAGCAGTGTTTCCGGAACCGCGGAGCAATTAATCGCGACGAAAGGACCGTTGCGTCTGCTGCTCTGGTTGTGCAAAGCACGAGCAACCAGTTCCTTGCCGGTGCCGCTTTCGCCGGTTACCAGAACGGCAGTATCGGTATCTGCAATGCGCGCCAGGTGCGAACACAATTGCCGCATCGGCGGGCTGTCGCCCACCAGTTCATCAAGACGCTGCGCTTGCTTGACGAGCTCATTGAGCGTCTTTACCTTCTCTTGTAAGGCGCGATGCTTAAACGCGCGCTCTAGCGCGAGTGCGAGAATATCCACATCGAAGGGCTTGGTGACAAAATCATAAGCGCCAACCCGAATCGCCGCGATCGCGGTGTCCAAGCTGCCAAAAGCCGTCATCACCACGACCGGCACGTCGGCGCGGTTGGCTACGATCCGTTCACAAAGCTCGATGCCATTCATGCCCGGCATGTTCAGGTCAACCAAGACGACGTCGTAGTCTTCACGCAGCAAATTTGCAAAGGCCTCACTCGCCGACGTGTTCCAGGAAACGTCAAAGCCACGACGGCGCAAATCGACCTCGAGCAGCTCACACATGCTTTCATCGTCGTCTACAATTAGCATTCGCCCATTCATGCTTTGACCCCCATTGGCAGATAAACCGTAAAGCAGGCGCCGTTCCCAGGCTCGCTCTCGACCTCGATCCACCCGCCATGTTCTTCCACGATACCATGAGCGATCGACAGCCCCAGGCCCGTGCCCTTGCCCACCTCTTTGGTTGTGAAGAAGGGCTCGAATATCCGCTTCCTGGTTTCTTCGGAAATTCCAACCCCTTCGTCGCAAACATAAATGGCAACGTACTCGTTTTCTTCACCGCTTGCGCGCGCCGATGGCCGCGCGCGCGCAACCTTGAGGCCTACCTGCAGCCGGCCGCCGTTAGGCATTGCCTGGATGCCGTTCAAGATCAGGTTCGTCAAGACCTGTTGTATTTGCGCAGAATCGATAGCGATCAAGGGGATATCGCCGCTTTCAGCCAATGCGAGCGTGACCTTCTGATTGCGCGCGGTTGCGTTGAGCATCTCCAGAACCTGACGAATCGTGGCTCGAGCGTCGCGATCCGCGCCTCGGTTTCTTTGCGAATTTCCTCTTGCGCCGTGGAGAGTTGCTCGCACATGCGATTCATAGCGACGGATAGATCGGACAATTCATCATGTCCATGCAGAGCAAGATCGGTGGACAGATCACCCGCTCCAATCCGTTGCGTCTTTTCCTTCAATTTCTTGAGCGGAATCGCAATAAATCGTGAGCCGGATGCCCACACCGCGATGCCTCCGGCTAACAACAACAATGCAGTCAGTGTCGCGGACCACACAATCGAATGACGTGTGTAAGCCTGCAACGTCGCGAGCGATTCGCGTACCTCCAGCGCGCCTGGTCGGCCGTCGTCTACTTTGATGGGAACATAGGTGCAAATTTCCCCGGAACCGTTTTCCTGCTTCGCTTTAAACCAGGCCTCATGCCCCTCCAGAACCGCATGCAATTTTACCGTTGGTATGCGGGGAGCAAACGGATCGTTAGGTGAGGCGTCGAGCCAGACCCAGCGGATTTTGATCTGTTGTTCATGTTTGTTGACTTCATCGATCAATTCGAGTGCATGCTCCGGGCCGTTGCGTTGCCACGCTTCAAATACGAGCTGTTTCAAGGCATGACCAAGCAATACCGTATCGTGCCTCAAGTCATTCTCATAGGTCTCAATCTCCCGGCGGGCTGACAGATATCCATCAACCACGAGCAATACAAGAATGACCAGAAAGACAATGCTCATCAGTTTAAAAGAAAGCTTCATTATCTATGCACATTGGTGATTTCACCGCTCTTTTTATCCTTGAGAATGTATTTGGTCACGCCGTCGGGCATGCGCTCGCGTTTGATGAGAATCTGCCCTTCGAACTCTTGTGCCGGCGCTTTGATTTTTTCAACTTGCGTGGCTCCGCGCCACACGTGCAGCTGCACCGGCTCCCATTGCCTGGTGCGGGCGGATTTGTAACATGCATCGAGGATGGCGTTCACGACGTAGCCGTCGTAAAATGTTTCCATCGGCGCTTTGCCGTTGTCCCAGGACTCGAACATGTCCGCAAACATGTGCACGTAGCCCAGCTCATTTACTTCATCCCCAACCGGAAAGAGCCAACCACTTTCACGCTCGGATTTTTCGGCGACGTAGCCGCCGCTTTCGCCGCTCGTAAACATTTCGAAGCCGGTGCGGAGAAAATGATTGAGCCAGAGTGTGCCTTGCGTGCCCGAAATCTCGTCGCGCAAATCCATGCCGCCGCGAAAGGCCCAGCTCACTTCGAATTGCCCGATCGCACCGCTCGCGAACTTGATCAAGCCAATGCCATGATCTTCCGCTTCAATCGGATGCACGAGCGTATCCGCCCAGCACATGACTTCGACCGGCCGCAGGTCTTTGCCCACGTAATTGCGAACGATCTCAACGCAGTGACAGGCAAGGTCGATCATCGCGCCTCCACCGGCTTCCTTGGCATCCCAGAACCAGGCGCTGTGCGGGCCGGGATGCGTCTCTCTTGACCGGGCCCACAGAATCTGGCCGAGCGCGCCTTTTTGAATAGCATTGAGAGACTTGAGCATCTTGGGCGTGTACACCAGATCTTCCAAATAGCCGTGGAACACGCCGGCTTTTTCAACCCTATCGAGCATACGTTTCGCCTCTGCCGCGTTACGTCCCAAAGGTTTGGTGCACAAAATCGCCTTGCCGGCATTGGCCGCGAGGGTCACCGCCGCTTCGTGCAGGTGGTTGGGCAGGCCGATCACGACGCAATCGGTCTCGGGATCGTTGATGGCTTCGTTTAGATCGGCGGTCCACTTTGGAATTTTCCATTCCACAGCGAAGCTCTTTGCGCGTTCTTCGCTGCGTGAATAGATCACGTGCACGCGATCGCGCTTGCGCTGGCTGTGCAGCGTCGTCGTATAGAACATGCCGATCAAGCCGGTGCCCAGCATCGTAATGCGATGAGACTTTTCCATTTCGCTCTCCTTGTCTTGCTGATTTCCGATTGACGACCGGTAAACGGCCCTTTCGGGTTTGCGACTATCGATTTACGCGGGACTCATCAACATCTGAAATCGCAAATCATCAATCGAAAATCGCCAATCGCAAAGCATCAATCATTTCAAACATCATCTTTTCCTGGGTAACTTGTCCCTACTCAGCCAAATAACGCTCCTGGATGATCTTCATATGGTGGAGCTCATGGCCGGCAATGTGATAGGCCAAAGCACGAACACTTACGAGATTCTTATTGGCCATACCTGCTCTGGTGAACGCTTCTTGATCGAGCCCATTGAAAAAAGCGATGGTGGAGTTGCGCACAGCCGTGTATTCTTTCAGAATATCCTTGACGCTACGTTCATTGGCACCGGAATGGCGGGCGTAATCATCTTGCTCGAAGCCGGGTAACTCGGTCGAATCGTTTCTGGCAAAACGCAAGGCGCGATAAGAATAAATGCGTTCATCATCGATGATATGCACGAGCACTTCCTTTATGGTCCATTTGCCCGTGGCATAGCGATACAGGAGTTTTTTCTGGGGTAATGACAGAATCAGGTTTTTTGTGGCTTTTGCGTTGTCTTTCAGATGTTTCAACACCAGGCCATCATCAGGCAATAAGCCGATATACATGATGGCATATGCTGGAAATTCGCCGGCTTCCGGCTTTGCAATTTTTTTCATGAGTGTGCTGAGGGAAAAGAGACCACAAGTGAGCAGAAGCGTTAAATGAAACGGACACTGTCGCCATGTGAGGAGCGAGATGCCATGGACCTGAAATGAGCTTTCGTCGTGGAAATCCGAGCCAACGCGCTGGCCCCGGAAAGGATGTTATTATGATAGCACGATTCGGCAATTATGCAAACTATTTGTTGCACGGAAAATTTTCGAGGCCTCACTTGACGAAGTCAAAGGATTTGGTTACCATTTTACCAGTCGGGTGGACCTAAAAACTAGCAAGAAACTGCCGCCCGGGCGCTATAATTCTTTTAGGCAATGAGGCGATTTTTTCAACTCCTCGTTCCACCTCTTGAAAAAGCACAAGCGCCCGGGCGGTGACAAACCACA
Organism: bacterium; assembly: GCA_050732395.1. Classification (GTDB taxonomy): domain Bacteria; phylum Zhuqueibacterota; class Zhuqueibacteria; order Zhuqueibacterales; family Zhuqueibacteraceae; genus JBIOXB01. The sequence goes on along the minus strand of JBOHQX010000316.1, from coordinate 5,422 downwards.
GTGGTTGAACCCATCCTATTCGTTGAGGAGGCGTACAGTCATGATGAATCGTCGCAACTTCTTGAAGCATTCCGCGCAGCTAGCCGGGAGCCTTGGCTTCGCCGGTTTTGCCGGCCAGGCGTTGTGGAGCTGCTCCGGCACGCCGGGGGAGAAGAAAGCCGAGGGAGGGAGCGGCACCAGCGCAGCTTCGCTTTTGTTCAAGATTTCACTGGCCGAGTGGTCGTTGCATAAGACTATTTTTGGCGGCCAAATGGACCATCGCGATTTTGCCAAAGCCGCCAAGAACGAGTATGGCATCGAGGCCGTCGAGTTCGTCAATCAGTTCTTCATGGACAAGACCAAGGACATGGACTACCTGCGCGAGGTGAAGACGCGCGCCGAGGGCGAAGGTGTTCAGATTCTGCTCATCATGTGTGATGGAGAAGGGCGCTTGGGGGATCCAGATGAGCAGAAGCGCACCCAGGCGGTGGAGAATCATTACAAATGGGTCGATGCGGCGAAATTTTTCGGCTGCCATTCCATTCGCGTGAATGCCGCCAGCGAAGGCAGCTTCGAGGAGCAGCAGAAGCTCGCCACCGACGGCTTACGCCGCCTGACCGAGTATGGTGCACAAAATGAAATGAATGTTATCGTGGAAAATCACGGCGGGATTTCGAGCAATGGCGAATGGCTGGCGGGCGTGATGAAGCTGGTCGGTCATCCGCGCTGCGGCACGCTGCCGGATTTCGGCAATTTTTGCGTGCGCTTCGAAGGCAATGCCTGGGAAACGCCGTGTGCGGAAATGTACGATCGTTACAAAGGCGTGCAAGAGCTGATGCCTTTTGCCAAAGCCGTGAGCGCGAAATCGCACGAGTTTGACGACGGCGGCAACGAGACCCAAACCGATTACAACCGCATGATGAAGATCGTGATCGATGCCGGTTATAACGGTTTTGTGGGCATCGAGTACGAAGGCGACAAACTCAGCGAGCAAGATGGCATTCGCGCAACGAAGAATTTGCTCATGCGCGTGCATACGGAAATGACGAAGGCGGCATAAACTCACGCTTTTTCGGACAGCCTGTTGGGTTCCATGCTCATGGGATGGAAACGCGGGCTGTCCGTGCTGTTCATTTTGCTGCACCGCCATAGATATAGACAGAGGGGAACCTGGAATCGAATGACCAAAAAGGGGGCGCACTCATGGCAACGGATAAACTTTTTTACAAGCTGGCTAATTCATATCCGGCAACAATTCTGAAGCTCTTGAACATTCCTGATTGTGATGACTATCGTGCAAGCAGTTTCACTTTCAAAGAAATAGAAAATCGTCGCGATATAATCTTTGAAAAGTTGAATAACGAAGAGGTTATCTTCCTTGAAACTCAGGGCTACGACGATGGCTATTTTTTCCACTCAACGATAATTGGGGCCATGTTGTATTGTGTGCAGAAGAAGTTCGCCGGCCGGCTTCGTATCGTTGTCATGTTTCTGGACCAATCAAATTATTACGCTGCTTCCCGGTTGACGCATCACTTCGACGGCAGCTCGGGGCTTGCTTTTCAGCCCATAGTTTTTATATTTCATGATATGGAAGACACGGCAATTGGCAAGGAATTGATCGCACTCGGCCATCGCGCCGGTCACACTAAGGGTCATATCGAAGGCCATACCGAAGGTCATGCCGAAGGTCTCGAAGAGGGCAAGAACCTTGGCAGCTTGAAGATCCTTCGAGAAAGCGTTGCTGACTTGATTGCGACGAGATGGCCCCCACCCAACAAGCATTTGCTGGATAAGTTGGAGAGAGCAGACGATATTTTGTTGCTCAAAGGCCTCTTTCACGCGCTGCTGAAGGCGAGAACCCGGAAGCAGATGGAGACTGCCCTGGATACTGCGCTCGACAACGGCAAGAAATGAGCTGATAAGGTTTCCCTCGCTGCACTGTTTTTGGCTTGCTGAGTAACTTCGAGAAGCGAAAGAATATTCGGCCGATTTTTCCCACTAGACCTCGGGAGCGGGGAGTCAGCGAGATCGATGAATACTTGGATATCTGGCTCAGCACTTTTATTTGACAGTCTGCTCTATCATCCCGCCTCAAAGCTGCTTCGCATCATCGCGATTTCACTTACCGGAGCAATTCAACCATGATGGTCCCCCAGGGAGCTCGGAGGGGAAGCTTCGCCGGCCTTCTGCTTTTCACCCTTTCTGGTTGCGAGTCCGATCGTGACGACACACTGCAGTCGTTTCAAATTCATCCGGACTTTCAAATCGAATTGGTTGCCAAAGAGCCGCTGGTGACCGATCCGGTGGACATGGAATTCGACGAGCACGGCCGCGCATTTGTGATCGAAATGACGGGCTATCCCTTCATGACGGAAAAGAGCAAGGTCATCCTTCTCCAAGACAAAAATGATGATGGCATCTATGATCATCGCACGGTCTTTGCCGATGAACTCAATTTTGCCGATTCGATTCTGCCCTATCGTGAGGGCTTGCTGGTCGCCGCGCCGCCCCATCTTTTGTTTCTCAAAGATACCGATGGCAATAATATCGCTGATATGCGTGAAGTATTGTTGAACGGCTTTGCCGTTGAGAATCCGCAGCACAACTTCAACGGCTTGACGCACGGTCTGGACAACTGGATTTACGGCGCGAATGGCGGCAATTCCGGCAATGTTTATTGGCAAGGCGACTCATTGAATCGCATTCCGCTGCGCGATGATGACTTTAGATTCAATTTGGAGCGAAAGAAATTCGAGCGCATCGGCACGTCTGCCGGTGGCTATGGTATTGCGCTTGACGATTGGGGCCGTGTATACGGCACGCACAATCTCGAGCATATTTCTCTGCTCGTTTTTCCGGGCCGGTATCTAGCGGGAGTGTCTTCGCCCCATGGGGGCACACGCACGCTGATCTCAGATCACGAAGAAGGAGGCCTGGCGAGAATTTTTCCCATTGGCGTGCAGGACACGCGCGTGAATCATCCGGAACAATCCGGATATTTTTCCGGCGCCTGTGGCATTACGTACTACGGCGGGGGTGCTTTTCCGGCTGCATTCAACGGCAATATCTTCGTTGCCGATGTTGTGCTGAATCTCGTGCATCAAGACGTCCTTTACCCCCGGGGCGCCGGCTTCGCAGCTTCGCGCGGCATGCAGCGAAAAGATTTTCTCGCTTCGAGCGACCGCGCCTTTCGCCCGGTGAATATGACGGTGGGGCCGGACGGCGCGCTTTATGTGCTCGACATGTATCGCGCAGTCATCGAGCATCCCGAATGGATTCCGGATGACATCGAAAAGAATTTAGATCTGCGCGCCGGCAAAGACCAGGGTCGAATCTATCGTATCACGCCACGCGCGGGTGTGCCCCGCCTCAAGCCCAGCTTCCCTCGCAACGACCTTGCAAGTGTGGTCGCAAAATTGGGACATCATAACAAATGGTGGCGCGATACCGCGCAGAGGCTTTTGCTGCAATGGCGGGACTACGCCGCGGTTGCGCCGCTTGAAAATACTTTTGTGGATTCAGATGAACCACGCGCGCGCTTGCATGCGTTGTGGACGCTGCACGGCTTAAATGCGTTGAAAACTTCTTTTTTGCTCAAGGCTTTGAACGATGCCCATGCCGGCGTGCGAGAAAACGCCCTTTTTATCGCGGAGGAAACTCTCACGAGTGTTCCGGAAGTGCTTGGGGTGGTGTTGAATTTAGCACGTGACCCCGAAGCCCGGGTGCGCATGCAAGTTGCGCTTACACTCAGCACGTTGGACAGCGTCGCGGATGCCGGCGTTGCCGGTCGCATACAAGAAGCCCTGTTTGCCGTTGCCGCGCAAGATGCGAACGATCAATGGACACGATTGGCGATCGTATGTGGCGCGAAAAATGATCCGCTGCCTTTGCTGCAACGATTGCTGGCGGCGCCCTCGGGTTTCGACTCCTCCGGTGCGAAGGCATTGGTTACTTTCCTCGCCCAGCAGGTTGGCCAGCGCGACAACCCCGTCGAAGTCGCCGACCTGTTGCGAAAACCGGCTGCACCCACTGGGACCTCAAATGAAGTTTTGGCCGCAATGCTCGAAGGCTTGGCAGCCGGATTGGAAATTCACGCCACCAATGTTCCTCGCAAAACCTTTCCGGCCACCATTCACTATGCGCTCGATCGCATCATCGCGAGTGATTCAGCCGCAGCGGTGCACTCGGCTTGGCGTGTAAAGCAAGCGTTAGGCCTGAAGCCCTCCGTGCGCCAACGAGAATTGCTCCACAAAGCCGCTGCGCTCGCGCTCAATTCCTCGGCCGCAACGGCGCTTCGGCTCGAAGCCCTCGGCTTGTTGGAGTTCGCTGATTTTGCGCAACGGGAAATGGCACTTTATCAATTGCTCGATAGCAAGCATCCCCAAGCGCTGCAAGCGGCGGCTATGGCGCAATTGGGCCGAGTGAGCAATCAATTTGTAGGACAAAAATTACTCGCAAAGTGGAAATATCTGGGACCGGAGGCAAGGGCCCAAGCCGGCGACATTTTACTTTATCGCGCTGAAAACCACGATCTCTTGTTGACGGCATTGGAGAAAAGGGAAATCACGCTGGGCGAGCTGAATTTTCATCTCGAACGGTTGAGAACGTTGCTGTTTTCAGATGAAGCAAGTATTCGGCGGCGTGCCGAAGCACTGTTCAGCGATGCCGGCGTGCTGACACGCAAAGAGGCCATGGACAAAATGCGTCCGGCGCTGGCGCTGCCGGGCAATGCACAGAAAGGCCAGGACGTCTACAGTGAACTGTGCGCCAAATGCCACCGTCTCGGCAATGCAGGGGAAGATCTCGGGCCGAACTTGACGGAAATCTTTCGCAAAAGCTCAGAATCGCTGCTGCACGACATCATTGATCCGAATGCGGCGATGGAGACCAAATATGTGAGCTACGTCGTTCAAACCCACCAAGGCGAATTTGTCACCGGCATGGTCGCTGGAGAAACGGACGAGGAGGTGGCCATTCTCGTAGCCGGCGCCGAACGCCGCATCATCCGGCGCGACCAGATCAAAGAAATGTCCGCGAGCGGCATCTCCATGATGCCAGAAGGTCTGGAGGATGGGATGTCATCTCAGACGATGGCGGATCTGCTGGCTTTTCTAATGATGCCGAGGTAAGCGTTCAAAAAATCAAAGATAGAATAAAACCCTGAAAATTACGCCCGCGGAAAAGGAAATCCCACGGAAGCAAAATTTTACTTCCGTGGGATTTCCTTTCCGTGGGCGTAGGCTTTGCCGCTCGAAGAGCATCACTTTTCAGCCCGTAAGGGCCCCTAAGTGGCGTGACTGAAAAATGGTGTAGGCGTTTAAAGCATCAAACATAGAATAAAATTCTGAAAGATTACACACGGATCAAAAACTCACGCGGATTGAAAGCTTTTTCCGTGTGCGTTTTTGATCCGCGTGTGCTGCCCGAAGGGCTTCTGTTT
>JBOHQX010000315.1:0-5909 GCA_050732395.1 bacterium | reverse complement strand
CGTTTCGTGGATTGGATAACCGGGCATATTACATGCTCACCCCGGACGGCCAGTATTACAACTTTAGCGGTTGTGGCAACACCATGAACTGCAATCATCCGGTCGTGCGCGGGTTCGTGATCGAGTGTTTGCGCTATTGGGTCGCGGAGTATCACATTGATGGCTTTCGCTTCGATTTGGCCAGCATCCTCGGAAGGGATCAAAACGGCGCACCGCTAGCGAACCCTCCTTTGCTTGAGGCGCTCGCGGCAGACCCAGTGCTCGGCAAAACCAAGCTGATTGCGGAGGCTTGGGACGCAGGCGGGCTGTACCAAGTGGGTAGTTTTCCGGCATATGAGCGCTGGGCGGAGTGGAATGGGCGATTTCGCGACTGCCTCCGCAAGTTTCTTAAGGGAGACGAGGGTCAGGTCGGTGAGATGGCCAGTCGGCTCACCGGTTCGCCGGATATGTACCACCACCGCGGACCCTCGGCCTCGATCAACTTCGTGACCTGCCACGATGGTTTCACTTTGGCCGACTTGGTCAGTTACAACCACAAGCACAATGAAGCCAATGGTGAAGACAACCGCGACGGGGCCAATGACAACCATGCGTGGAACTGCGGCAGTGAAGGACCAACCGGCGACGCCGCCATCGACGCTATGCGCCGGCGGCAAATCAAGAATGCCTTGGCGATGTTGTTTCTCAGCCGGGGTGTGCCAATGCTCCTCATGGGAGACGAGTGCGGGCGGACGCAGCTAGGTAACAACAATGCCTATTGTCACGATGGGCAGTTGACCTGGTTCGACTGGAATTTTTTGAAAACAAATGCCGACTTGTTTCGCTTCTGCCGTTTGATGATCCGCTTTCGCCAGCAGCATCCCTGGCCGGCCGGCCCAATGGGTGATTCATTCGAGCTGAGTTGGCACGGCACGCGATCTTGGCATCCCGACTGGTCCGCAGGCAGCCGCGTCCTGGCATTCATGCGCCGCGGCCTTGGCGGGAGTGATCAAGGCGATATTGTTTATGCCGCGATGAATATGTACTGGGAGCCGCTGACATTCGAGTTGCCCTCGCCGCCAGAGGGCCGGCGCTGGCTGATGCTCACCAATACCTCCATGCCAACGCCTGAGGACATTTGGGAATCAGGCCAGGAGCCGGCGTTGAACGATCAGAAGAAAATCCTGGCGGCAGGGCGGTCCGTTATTGTGCTGGTGGCGCGATGAGACTAAAAGGTTAAATTCAATCTCAAAATCCAAAGCTCGAAATACAAAAATCGAACCTTCTGGAGGGTGTTTGAATTTTGGATCCGTTAATCAATTGACTCGAACCATGATTCCTCGAACTCGCAAAAATCAAATTGGCGCAGTTCTTCCGCTGGTCTGGTGCATTGCCAGCGGCATGTATGCGCAACAAGCCCCGCCTCGCCCCGATGAATCCCGGCTTGCCTATCAGGTATTCCTGCTGGGCAACACAGGTGCAGAGAGCAGCGACAAGCTCCAGCCCACGCTGACTTTGCTGAAGAGTAAGCTGAGCACCGCCGGCGAAAACAGCGCAGTCGTCTTTCTTGGAGACCTTCTGCCATGCTGCGGCATGCCGGACTCGGGCGCGACCGGCCGAGCCGAGGCAGAGCAGCGATTGATGATGCTGGTGGAGACGGTGCGCAATTTCAAGGGGCAGGTGTACTTCATCCCGGGCGATCAGGATTGGGGAGAAGAGGAAAACGTTGGATGGCAGTCGCTGTTACGGATGGAAGCATTCATTGAAAACGCCCTTGCGCGAGGGAATGTTTTCATTCCCGACGGCGGCTTTCCCGGGCCGGAGGAAAAGAAGCTGACCAGTGACATTCGCCTCATTGCTCTCAATACGCAGTGGCTGCTCACCCGACGTCACAAGGCCACCGGCGATGCCGGCGATAACGAGGCGGAGGAAGATGACGAAGTCTATGTCGAGCTGGAAGATCTCATCCACAAACGCGCCACCAAGGACCTCATCGTACTCGGGCATCATCCGCTCTATTCGAACGGGCGGTACGGCGGTCATTATCATCCCAGGGCGCACCTGTTTCCGCTGACCCTGTGGTGGCAAGGTGGTTACGTGCCGCTGCCGATCATTGGGACCCTGGCGTTGACGTTCAAGCGTAACATCGGGGACGAACAGTATTTTGCGCATGAGCGCAATCTGTACATGCGCCAAAGTATCGACCGCATTTTGCGTCTGCACGAAGATTTTGTCTACGCTTCTGCGCATGAGTACAGCCTGCAGTTGTTCAAATCGCATGCCTTGAACAAAATGCAGAAATATCTCGTCAGCGGATCGGCTGCCGCGTCCGAGTACGCGGCGCAAGGTCACAAGTCCAGCGTCACAAAGACGATGTTCATCGATGAAGCCAAGGGTTTTTCTTTACTGCACTACTACGACGACGGTGCGTTGTGGGCGGATTTCTGGATTTCCACCGACGACGGCAGCGGTCGTCTGCTGCGCGAAGATATGCTCAGAGAGCCGCGCGAGGCAGTGGACCAACCCGCTGTGGCCTCGGACGATGGTGCGGCTTACGCGAACTATCGTGACAGCACCATCACTCTCGCCGTGGAACCGAGCTACCAGGCCGGGTGGCTGCAGCGCTTCCTCGTGGGCTCGAATCATCGCGAGGTCTGGACGACGCCGGCGACGGTTCCATATTTCGACATTGGCAAAGAACGTGGCGGCCTCCAGGCCGTCAAACGCGGCGGCGGCCTGCAAACCATTTCGCTTCGACTGGCGGCTGCCGACGGCAAGGAGTACGTGCTGCGCTCGGTGAACAAGGATGGCAGGCGCTTTTTACCCGAGGAGTTGCAATACACCTTTGTTGCGCCGATCTCGCAGGATTTCCTTTCCTATTCGCATCCATACGGCGCACTCATCGTGCCCGAGCTCGCGGAAGCGATTGGCGTCTATCACACCAATCCGAAGCTGGTCTACGTTCCGAGCGATCCGCGCTTCGGCCAATACCAGAAGCTGGTCGCCAACATGTTGATGCTCTATGAAGAACGGCCGCACAAGGACATGTCGGACTCGCCATGGTTCGGCAACTCGAAAGACGTCGTGAGCTCCTCGGAGATGTTCCGTGAGGTGACCAGGAACAACGACTCGCGCGTGGATGCCCGCGCGCATGCCCGGGTGCGGCTGTTCGACATGTGGATGAGCGATTGGGATCGTCATAAGGATCAATGGCGCTGGGCCTCGTATGGCGCGCCGCAGGGCAAGGGTAAAATCTACCAGCCCATTCCGCGCGACCGCGATCAGGCATTCAATCGTCTGAACTTTTTCGGTCATCGCCTCATCAAACCGTTTCTCAAGTTTCAGGACTATCGCAACAGTTATGGCAGTCTCAAAGGGCTGACTTTCAATGGCCGCGATCTCGATCATCGCTATCTCAATGAGCTGACGCGCGAGGCGTGGGCAGGCATCGCCGACAGCGTGCGCACGGCGCTTACAGACGAAGTGATCGAGAAGGCATTCAAGCAATGGCCGGAACCCATCTATGCGCTGCAAGGCGAAGAGATGATCGAGATTGGCAAGGTACGTCGCGACCAGCTGACGGCGGTGGCCGACAAGTTTTATCGCCTGCACGCGCGCTCAGTCGACGTGGTCGGCTCCAACAAGAACGAGCGCTTCGAAATCACTCGCCACAACGACGACGAAACCGAAGTGGTGATGTTCAAGACTTCGAGCAAGGGGGAGATAGAAAGGGAGCTTTATCGCCGCATGTTGCATCGCGGCGAAACCAAGGAAGTTTGCCTGTATGGACTCGGCGGGGACGATCAGTTCATCATGAAGGGGGAAGTCGGCAAGGGCATCACTATCCACGCCATAGGAGGCACCGGCAATGATTCCTTTGTGGACAGTTCGCGCGTGCGCAGCGGCGGGAAGAAAAACCGCTTCTATGATTCCGAGGCCGGCAACCTCAAACCCGGCCCACAGACCGCGCTCAAAATCACCGACGATCCCTTTTACAATGAGTATAGCGGCTTCTTCGAATTTCCGCGCACGTATCCGTTTGCGGCAGCATGGTACACTTCAGACGATGGCGTGATCCTGCTCGGCGGCGCCGCCATCAAGGAGCACTCCTTCAAGAAACAACCTTATGCCCGCCAGCATACGTTCAGCGGTTCCATTGCCACGGAGCCAGGCGCGTTGAAATTCAATTACGGCCTTACTTTCCGGCAGACGTTCGGGCGATTCTGGCACACCTCGCTGGGCACCGACTACGGCAACAACAATAATTTTCGCAATTTCTATGGTCTGGGCAACGAGACCTCGAGTGCAGTGAGTCCCGATAGTGCTCGCATCTTCATGGGATCGTTCGATTTCGAGATACCTTTCCGCTACGAGAGTGTGACCGGCTGGACCTTTGAAGCGGCGCCCAAGGTCAACATGACCAACGTGCGCGACGATCAGCGTCCTTTCGATCACACGCAGCAACCCGGGTTGTCCGCCTTCACCACCGACACGCAGTGGTTTGCCGGCGCCCGTTTCGGCCTGGATTTGAAGTATCAAGACGACCGCGACAATCCGCGCCATGGGTATCGCTGGCCCACGACGCTCGACGCCAATGGCGGCATCAAGAACGCGTCGGATGCACACGCCAGACTGGAATCGGCGTTGTCGCTTTATGCTTCGCCATGGCTGCGAAGACAAATCACCTTGGGATTGCGGATTGGCGGCGCGCACAATCTCGGCACCTTCCCCTTTCATGCTTCGAACACCCTGAGCGGCACCACCAACTTGCGCGGCTATCGCAAAGACCGTTTCTCCGGCCGCACCAGTCTCTATGCCAACACGGATTTGCGCGTAGGCGTGTTTAATATCGGCGGTGACCTGTTGCCAGGCACGCTTGGTTTGGTGGGATTTTTCGACGTCGGTCGAGTGTGGACGGATCAGGAACATTCCAGCAAATGGCATCCTGGATATGGCGGCGGGATATGGTATGACTTTGTCGGCGAAGTCGTGCTGTGCTTCACCGTTGGACATTCAAACGAAGACAACACCTTCTTGTTCGGCCCGGGTTTCTTTTTCTAGGGTGCTACCGCTAGCGCGTCGACCTTGAACTTGTGCGTAGCGGTCGGGAAACCGTCCTGCTGACTCTGCAATTTCAGATGTTAATAGATCTTTCGTAAATCGTAAATCGGCAAGCGCAAATCAATGGCATCGAAAGGAGCAAATCATGAAGACCGCAATCATTGCTGCAGTTCTTTGTTGGGCCGGGTTCGCTTTTGCTCAAGAACAACAAGCAGCGCCGGCAATTGACGCCACTTCTTACATCGAATTGTTGCGTACTGATATTAAGGCGCAAAAAAACAAGCTCATGTCCGACGGCATGGCGCTGGCCGAGGAGGATGCCCAGGTCTTCTGGCCGCTTTATCGCGAATACACATTCGAGCTGGACAAGCAGAGTGATGAACTGCTCGCATTGCTCAAAGAGTATGCCCAAAACTACGAGAACCTGACCAGCCAGAAGGCTGAGGAGCTGGCTACGAGAAGCTTTGCGCTGCAGGAAAGGAAACTGAAGTTGCGGAAGGACTATTTCGAGAAGTTCCGCAAAGTCCTGCCGCCCAAACTCGCGGCGAGGTATCTCCAGCTTGACAACCGGATCAACTTGCTCTACGATTTGCAGCTCGCCGCACGCGTGCCGCTGGTAAAATGATTCCGGCGTGAACGATGCTGAAACGAACGGCGATTTACGATTTGCGAATTAGGATTTCAGATACTGATAAGTCCTTCGTAAATCGTAAACCGCTAATCGTAAACCGCTAATCGTAAATCGTGACTATTCAGCTCAAAAAAAGAAGAGTAAACGGATAGAGCGGATTGAACGGATAGTTATTCGGCAAAACAAGTTTTAGAAATCCGCTTTATCCGTGCAATCCGTTTACGAGAAATAGGAGCTG
>JBOHQX010000314.1:0-16384 GCA_050732395.1 bacterium | reverse complement strand
GAGTAAACGGATGAAGCGGATTGAACGGATAGTGATTCTGCAAAACAAGTTTTAGAAATCCGCTTTATCCGTTCAATCCGCTTACAGGAAATAGGAGCTGAATAGTTACCTTTTTTACAAGAATCTGACCGACGAGGCAATGCGGTTGGGTGCGTTGGTCTGTGTCTGAGGTGCGACGACACAGTAAATCTCATTGCCCGATCGGAAACGTGACGCCCGTCATTACTTGTATGCCGTTGGTCTTGACCCTGGTTTCGGTATCCTCCGGGTCGGCATTGATGTTGGCCAGGCCAAGCGCATAACGGCCTTGAACAAAAATCGTATTGCGGCCTGCTGGAAAGCTCACTCCGGCGCCAAAACCGAGGCCGAAGTCCATGCTCTTGGTTTGATCTTTGAAGTCCTCATCAATCTCTTGATTAAAACCAGGACCCGAGACCGAACCTGCATACTTTGCGCTCAGTCGGAATCCGATCGTGGGGCCGGCCATGACATAAGGTCTGGTCGATCCCGTACCGATCGCCAATTTCAGCATCACCGGAAGCTCCAGATAGTTAAGCTTGGCTTTGACATCCACTTTAAAGCTCAAGCTGGAATCAAATTCGGTATCGCTGAAGCTGCCCTCTTGCCTTGCGCCTTTCTGTAAATACATTGGCTCCAATTGCAGCGCCAGGTTTTCCGCGAGGCGAAATTGTAGGACGCCACCGGCGCCAAAGGCCGTGGAACGGGAGGTATTTGGATCCAACGTCGGATCGAAGCTGATGTTGGCCAGATTCAAGCCGCCAATAACGCCCAGCCGCACCTGCGCCTGCGCCGGCAATGCAAAACTGACCGCGCACAGCAACACAAAGAAAACGCCTAACTTCTTCATGATAGTACTCCGTGAGTTGGTTGTCATGCGGTCGTTCTCTGTAAACGCCGCAGATTATTTATGTGAATGATCTTGACACAACGTGAACTTGACAATGGCACGTCTAAAATCACCCGAAAGAAAAACACAAAGTACACGAAGAACACAAAGTTGCACGAAGAAAGCCAAGCCAACGGCCCCACTGGTTCTATTTGAACGGCTGCAGGTATTTCGCTGCTGCCAGCTCGCCTATCCGTTTGCCCATGGCCGTACCGACTTCACTGGAGTTGCGGTAGTGCATGCCAGCGTTGACGCGCGCATTGGCCACTTCCTGAATGCGCGATAAATCTGTGTTAGACACTCATGAATCTTTTCCGCGTTTTTCCGCTTCGCTTGCTCGACCATTTCGCGGCAAAAATCGATTCCCAGCGGAAGAGCGCCGCGCCGGCGCGCCGCCGCGGCGACATAGCCCGGACCGCAAGCCACATCCAGCACGCGCATACCGCGCTTCACGCCCGCGGCAGCAAGCAACGGGTCAACAAATTTCCCGGTTAATGGCGCCCAAGTCGAGTCATACCGGTGCGCCACTCTCGTCCAACCGCTATGTTCGAAGTTTCTGAATGCCTCTATGTTGACTGCCATGCTTCTCCTTCAAATTTGCGTAAAAACTTGAAGCGCGAAGACGCAAAGGCCGCGAAATGTTTTGTATCTTTCTTTGCGTCTTTGCGGTTATTTTTGAATTTTGGGCTTTGGATTTTGAGCTTTCCTTGCACTACATGCCTTTTTCCACCGGCACGCCGACCAGATTTCCCCACTCGGTCCACGAGCCGTCGTAGTTGCTGACGTTCGGGTAACCCAGCAGGTATTTCAGCACAAACCAGGTGTGGCTCGAGCGCTCCCCGATGCGGCAATAGGCAATAATACTCTTGTCCGGGGTGACGCCTTTGGCGGCGTAGAGCGCGTGCAATTCTTCAACACTTTTGAAGGTGCCGTCTTCGTTGCAAGCTTGTCCCCACGGAATATTTTTGGCGCCGGGGATGTGACCGCCGCGTTGCGCCGTCTCGGGCAGCCCGGCCGGCGCGAGTATCCTGCCGCTGAATTCATCCGGCGAGCGCACGTCGACCAGCACGGTGTGTGGAGATTGCAAGCCGTCTTTCACCTTCTGTAGAATCGCGCGATAGCCTTCGTTGAAGTCCGCCGCTCGATACTTTGCCGCTTTCGGAGTGGGCACTTCCTTGCTGAGCTCGCGTTTTTCGGCCACCCATTTCTTACGTCCGCCATTCATGAGGCGAACGTCTTTGTGGCCGTACATTTTCAATTGCCAGAAAGCCCAGGCCGCAAACCAATTGTTGTGGTCGCCATAAAGGATAACGGTGGTACGGTTGGTTATGCCGTTCTGGCTCAACAGCTTCTCGAGGTCAACTTTGCTGATGATGTCGCGGCGCAAGGTATCGCTCAACTGTCTTTGCCAATCCCAGCCCAGAGCACCAGGCAAATGACCCTCGTAATACGTCGCGATATTTCCATCCACTTCCACGAGCACAACGTCAGGGTCATTGCCATGCTGGGCAACCCAATCGGTCGACACTAACACGTCAGAGCGAGTGTTGCTTTCCATGCGGGTAGCAAAGCACAATAAGAGAGGAATAACTGCAATGACTAACATCAAACGAGCTAAATTCTTCATGATGGGTCGTCCTTTTTATGAATTTAAATAACCTCCCAGCTTCTCTATGCTCCTCTTTGCACCGGCGCGCCGACCAAATTGCCCCACTCCGTCCAAGAACCGTCGTAGTTCTTCACATCCTTGAAGCCGAGCAGGTACTTCAACACAAACCAAGTATGGCTCGAGCGCTCGCCGATGCGACAATAGGCGATCACCTCTTTGTCCGGCGTGAGGCCCTTGTTGCCGTAGAGTGCTTTCAGGTCATCATAACTCTTGAAGGTGCCATCTTCATTGCAAGCCATACCCCATGGCACGTTGCGCGCGCCGGGAATGTGTCCGCCGCGCTGGCAGGTCTCCGGCAATCCCGGGGGCGAAAGAATCTTGCCGCTGAACTCGTCGACGGAGCGCACGTCGACCATCGCCACGCCGTTTTTCAACGCAACTTGCACCTGCGGCAGATATGCACGTAGCGATTGATCGGGAGCGCTGGCCTTGTACCTGGAAGATTTCGGCGCGGGCTTGTCTTTGCTCATTTCACGTCCTTCCGCGACCCACTTCTTGCGGCCGCCGTTCATAATGCGGACGTCCTTGTGGCCGTAGATTTTCATCTGCCAGAAGGCCCAGGCCGCAAACCAATTGTTGTTATCGCCATATAGCACCAGCGTGGCCTCGTTGGAGATGCCGTTGGCACGCATCAGTTGTTCCATTTCAGCTTGTGGAATGATGTCACGCTGCACGGTATCGCAAAGCTGCGTTTGCCAGTTCCAGCCCAGGGCGCCGGGAATGTGGCCCTCGTCGTAGGCCTTGGTATCGACGTCAACCTCGGCGATAACGACTTGAGGATCGGTCTTGTGCTGGGCCACCCAGTCTGTTGAAACCAGGACTTCGGGATTTGCATAGTTCGACATAAGTTGTTGCTCCTTTCTTGCGCTAACAGCAATCTGTGGTTCTATTCCACGAGCGAAATTTAGTGGTCTTGCGCCCTGCAATCAACTCCATGAGTATGTAGTGAATGCTATTTCCCTGTTCTCGTGCGAGTTGCACCGTGCAAGAAACAAAGCGGACAGTATTTGCGTTATACTCTGTGCGCTTTGTCGAGATAAAAATACAAAAGTTGCGCGGTGAGTACGTGACACTGGCGTTGCAAAAACGGATAAACGTGTTTCTTTTTGAGAAGAATTGAGAGGAAAAGCCCTTCGCGCTTTTCCCTGACGATGGGTATTGCAGTTCATCCTCAGTGCTTCTATATTACGACGATTTGATTGCAAAACTCTTTATGAAGCCACCGAGACCCCATAGCCTTCCTCGCCCGTTCCAGCGGGAAAAGGGCAGTCTGAAGCGGAATTTGTTTGCCGTCGCGCTGGGCGTTTGTTTGCCGGTCTGCGAGGCGCTTACCCAATCTCCAACGCCATTCCCCGACTTCGAACCCAAAATCCGTTTTGATCATCTTACCGTGGATCACGGATTGTCGAATGGCGTGGTGAACGCTATTCTGCAAGATCGCAAGGGGTTTATGTGGTTTGGCACACAGCAGGGCTTGAATAAATATGATGGTTATCAATTCAGAATATTTCAGCACGATCCCGCGGATACAACGACGCTGCCGAACGATCACATCACCGCACTCTTTGAAGATCGCCAAGGACGGCTCTGGATTGGCACCGCCGGCAGTTTTCTCGTTCTTTTCGATCCACTGACCGAGCGTTTTCTGAAGTACCGATTGGAAACTGCGCCGGCGGCGAAGAGCGCAGAGCATGAGCGGGTGACCAGCGCTGCAGTGCAAACAATCGCCGAAGATTCCAGTGGCGCATTGTGGCTGATCACCCAGGCGCGCCAACTTTTTCACTGCCGGTTCGAGCATGAAACAGGCATTGCCCGGTTAAAACTGGTGGCCATGCCGGACCGGTGCGAAGTCTATTCACTTTGTATTGAGGCCCCGGCTATTGCCTGGGTGGCAAATAGTTGCGGGTTGCGGCAACTGGCGTTGGAAAACGATGAGACCCATACCCAGCGGGCGAAGACGGCTGCAAAGCAGAGCACGGCGAGGGATCTCGCCTCGGTGAAAACCTCTGAAATGAAACCGTACTCTCCCTCTCCGTTGCATGGCAATCGCATCACCGATGTTCACCGCGATAGTGCAGGCGTTTTCTGGCTGATGACGGAGCGGGGGTTAATTCGCTTCGATCATCGCCAGGGCTCGTTCACGAGCTTTTCATTTCCAGATACCGCCTTGCGTTTTGGCGGAGAGCATCGCCTCACCCTCGACCGCCGGGACAATGTTTGGGTGGCCACAGCTCAGGGACTCTTGTTTTTCTCCGCGAAAAACCACACCTATCAATGGATTGGAAACGATTCACGCAATCCCAATAGTCTCAGCAACAACAACATCAACGCCATTTACCAGGATGCCGGCGGCGTGATCTGGATCGGTACCAACGGCAACGGTGTTGACAAGTATGCGCCGAATGCCAATAAATTTCACGCCGGCGTCAGTCGCAGCGGAGAAGAGGTTTGGACGGCGCGCGGCATGAGCATTCGCGCGTTGAGCGAAACCGGCGCCGGCATGGAGCGCACGCTGTGGGTGGGAAGCTACTCCGGGTTATTCAGGTACGATCGCGCGACGAATCGACCGGTCAATCTCGATGAAAACCCCGTATTCAATCGTCTTAAAACCCCGGCAGCGCCGCTTTACGTGCAAGCGCTGCTCGCCGATCGCACGGGCTCTCTGTGGATCGGGACGGGGAGCAAGGGCCTGGGCCGTCTGGATTTGAAACGCGGGAGTTTGCGCCTGTATCCAGCAATTGCCGGGGATCCAGCGGGGTTGCCGCATCCCTCGGTCTCGGCGATTTATGAATCACGCGAGGGCACGATTTGGGTCTTGACGCCGGGCGCTTTGAGCCGTTTTAACCGCGAAGCTGAAACTTTCACCTCCTTTTATTTCGATCGCGCGCGCAGCCAGGCCGGCGATCGGGCGGCGTTGCCGGGCTGCATCGTGCAGGATAGCGACGGTTATTTGTGGTTAGGGTCAGAATCCTCTGGTCTCATGCAATTCGACCCGGCCCGCGGAAGCTTCCTCAGTTACAAACATGATGCCAGCGACGTGCAGAGTCTCAGTCAAGATCTGGTGCGTGCGATCCTGCCGGATCCTGTGGAGCCCGACCGCTTTCTGTGGGCCGGCACCAACGAGGGCTTGAATCGCTTCGACCGCCGTTCGAAAAAATTCATGCATTTCACCGAAAAGGACGGGCTGAGCCATCGCGTGGTCTACGGCATACTCGCCGATCGCGCAGGCAACTTGTGGATCAGCACGAACAATGGCATCAGCAGATTCAATCCGAAAACGCAAAGCTTTCGCAGTTTCAATGTCACCGACGGTCTGCAAAGCAGGGAGTTCAATACCGGCGCTTATTACCAAAGCAAGGCGGGTGAGATGTTCTTTGGCGGCATCAACGGTTTCAATGCTTTTTATCCCGAAGATATTCATGATAACAATATTCCGCCGGCAGTGGTGATCACGGATCTCAGATTATTCAATCAGTCCGTGTCATTTCACGCCAAGAACTCGCCGCTCGCGCGACCGATCACTCATACCTCCGAGCTCAACCTGTCTTATCGCGACAAGGTGATCACTTTCGAATTTGGCGCGCTCGACTACAACACACCGGCGAAAAACAGCTATGCTTACAAGATGGAGAACTTTGATAGGGATTGGATCATGAACGGCGCCAATCGCACGGCACATTATACCAATCTCGATCCCGGCGCGTATGTTTTTCGTGTGAAAGCCGCGAATGCCGACGGCGTATGGCACGAAAATGGAACAACCCTCAAAATCAACATTCCACCGCCACCGTGGCAAACGTGGTGGGCTTACGTTTTTTATGCGCTTTTCATCGTGATCGTTTTCCTGGGAGCGCGCCGCTATGAATTGAATCGGCTGCAGTTGAAAAATCAAGTGCGCTTGGAACATCTCGAGGCGGAAAAACTCAAGGAGATCGATCATCTCAAATCCCGCTTTTTTGCCAACATCTCCCACGAGTTTCGCACGCCATTAACGTTGCTTCTCGGTCCCCTTGAGCACGTCTCAACAAAAATACCGGATCCCGGGTTGCGGCAGCAACTTCAGACCGCTTTCAACAATGGCCGGCGCTTGCTCCGGCTCATCAACCAGCTTCTGGATCTTTCGAAATTGGAGGCTGGTGGAATGACACTCAGGGCCAGCCGGGGCAATTTGATTGCTTTCTTGAAGGGAATCGTTT
The DNA here is from genome assembly GCA_050732395.1 of bacterium. Taxonomy (GTDB): domain Bacteria; phylum Zhuqueibacterota; class Zhuqueibacteria; order Zhuqueibacterales; family Zhuqueibacteraceae; genus JBIOXB01. Next base: position 9,612 of record JBOHQX010000314.1, on the reverse strand, counting down.
CTACCTTTGAGCCCGGCGCCGGGCAGCAAGGCCTTACCCTGGAATTTCAGACGGCATACGATCGCCTGGAAGTCTACTACGACGTCGAGAAACTCGAGCAGGTTTTTTACAACTTGATGTCAAATGCGATCAAATTCATACCGGCAAATTCCGGCGGAGCTATATCCATCAAAGTGCAAAAAGCGCAGGTTACTTTTCTCGAGAAACTCCCCCCGAATGTCGAGTGTGTTCACATTACGGTCAGGGATACCGGGATTGGCATCCCGGCAGAGTTGTTGCCGCGTATTTTTGATCGCTTTTATCGCGTAGAAAGCCCTCGCGTTCGCGCACAGGAGGGCACGGGCATCGGGCTGGCGCTGGCGAAGGAGATGGTGGAGCTGCATTACGGGCAGATCAGCGTAAGCAGTGAAGAGGGGAAGGGAACGTCGTTTGTTGTGATTTTGCCGCTGGGCAAGGGGCATTTGAAGCCGCAGGAGATCGTCGAAGATGCTGCTGGCGTCCCGGGATTGGCGGTCCGTGGTTCGAAGATTGATGATCGTGAATTGATGACGGCGGGTCTGACGCTCGGACCATCTCTTGATCCATCAATCCAAGAGCCAGCATCCAGCCTCGAGCATCCAGCATCCAGCATTCATAATCCAGTATCCAGCCATGAAATCATTCTCCTTGTCGAAGACAACGAAGACGTTCGTGCCTTCGTCCGGCAGCAACTGGGAGAGCGTTACGAAGTTCTCGAAGCAGTTGATGGCCAGGAAGGTTTGATCAAGGCGGCTGAAACCGTTCCCGATCTCGTCATCAGCGACGTCATGATGCCGGAAATGGACGGCTATGCTCTCTGCCACGCCTTGAAAACCGAAGAAAAAACCAGCCACATTCCTGTGATCTTGCTCACGGCCAAAGGCGGGCAGGAAAGCAAACTGGAGGGGTTGGAAATCGGGGCCGACGACTACCTGACCAAGCCGTTTAGTTCCAAAGAATTGCTGGCGCGGGTCAGAAATCTGATCGAACAACGCCGCCTGCTGCGCGAGAGATTCGGCCGCGAGCTGATCCTCAAGCCAAACGACGTCGCCATCACTCCGCAGGATGAGCAGTTTCTGAATCGAGTTAAAGCGGCAATTGAAAAAAATCTCGGCGACGAGGATTTTTCAGTCGAGCACCTCAGTCATGAGGTGGGCATGAGCCGCACGCAGCTTCACCGCAAGCTCAAGGCATTGACGGATCAATCCGCCGGGCAATTTATTCTGTCGATGCGTTTGCAGCGCGCACACGAGCTCCTGAAGCAAAACGCCGGCACGGTTGCTGAAATCGCCTATATGACTGGATTCAACACGCCCAATTACTTTGCCAAGTGCTTTCGCCATCAATTTGGCAGCTCGCCTTCGGAGTACAAGATGAATCTCTCTCGAGAGCATGCGTGAAGAAGAACGCGTTTGATTTATTTGCTTAACATAATGGTTACAGTGTTCTCACCGTTATTGGTGGTCACAACATCTGCTTTGCCGTCGCCGTTCAAGTCATGAATCGCAAGTCCTTTTGGCTTCCCGCCAACTGCAATTGTGGAACTTGACGCAACCGTTCCTCTACGGCTCATCAGAAACAGTGTAAGATTATTGCCATCAGGGCTGGACACCGCAATATCATTCACTCCGTCGCCGTTCACATCGCCTATTGCTGCTCGATTAGGGGTTTTGCCGGTTGCGAACGGCGAACCGGCGAGTATGGTAAATCCGCCATTGCCGTTTCCGAGCATCACGGTTAAGCCGTCTTTGCCGCGCCCTTCAGCCATGCTGCTGGGAGAATTAACAACGGCGAGGTCAATGTCTCCGTCTCCGTTCACGTCGCCAACAGCGAAGTTGAATGGAGCATCGCCGCTAGCAAAAGGAGAACCGGCTGATTGTTTGAATCCGCCTCCGCCGTCACTGAGCAGCACGGTGACATTGTTTCCCTCTGTATTGGTGGTGAGAATGTCGGCTATGCTGTCGCCAAGCAGAATTGCAACATCGTTGCTATTCTCGTTAGCGACGACAACATCGAATCTACTGTCGCCGTTAAAATCAGCAATTTCGACGCTTCCTGGTGCAGTTCCGGTAGGAAGTCGCAAATCGATGATCTCGGCCGTTGAGGACGCGCCTGAAGAAGGCACTTGACAATTCACGGTTGTCGCCACCACAAACACGACAACAAAAATTAATCGATTCATCATCGGCATCCTCGAAGCCAGTGATTGCGGAAGCATTTAATAAGATGCTTTCTGCATGACAGCACGAGGTTCTCGGCTGGCCCCAAACAGTTGGCAGTGCTTGTCCGCAACCTCGAGCTAGGCAAGCTGCTCTTTCCGGACGTTGAGCTCACTCAAATAATACAACCGCAGCACGTGGAGCTCATCATAACTCACCTTTTCGTTCAAAGCCTGAAAAACCGGCCTTAGAAAGTCCGGTCCCAGTTTCTCGAAGGCCTGCAGCACCCTATCACGTTCGACGGGATCGAGGCGCGAGCATTCCACCAGGCCTTCAACGCGCAACACACGTCCTTGGCGCACGGATTTGTACAAATGCTCCAATATTGTGCGCGAGGTGATTTCGAATTGTTGCGTCAATTCGGTCAGGGATTTCCCGGCATTGAAGGCTTCGGCAATGAGCATTGTTTTCGGGGTAACGGGAGCATCTGCCGTGGGTAGCTTGCCCGTCGCAGTAAATTCCTTTGTTGATCGAGATTTCTCCTGCAACCCGTGCTCGCGGCAGTAGCGCGAGATTTCCTGCAGAAAGAACGTGCCATATTTTTCCAGTTTAGCTTCGCCCACGCCGTGCATGCGCCGCAGGCTCGTGCGTGATTGCGGGAAATACGCCGCCATCTCGGTCAATGTTTTGTCCGGAAAAACGACATACGGCGGAACGTTCTGCTCGTCCGCCAATTCTTTGCGCAGTTTGCGCAGGAGATCAAACAGGCCGCGGTCATATTCCACGCTTTCTTCTGCGCCGGCGGCCTCTTCCATGCGCTCGGCCTGCACCGTGCCCAGAAATTTTTCCATCCCGCGTAACACCTCGTGAGCCTTGGGCGTAAGCTGCAAACCGCCATACTCCAAATCTTGCGCCAGCAGTCCGTTTTGCAGAAACTGGCGCGAAAGATGCAGCCATTGTTTTTTGGAAAACTCTTTGCCGATGCCGTAGGTCGAGAGATTGCTGTGGCCAAATTTCAGAACTTTTTCCGATTGCGAGCCGCGCAAGACCTCGATGATGTGATTAGCCCCAAACTTCTGCCCGGTGCGCGAGATGCAGGAGAGAAACTTCTGCGCCGGTATGGTGAGATCAACAAGCTCCCTTTGGCCGGCCAGGCAATTATCGCACATCTCACAAGCCGCTGGCACGAACTGCTCGCCAAAATACGCCAAAAGAGGAACGCGGCGGCAAGTCTGGCTTTCAGCATAGCCCAGCATAACATTCAGATGATGGTTCGCGACCTGGCGCTCGGCTCCGCTTTTCTGATCAATCAAATATCGAATTTTCGCCACATCGCCGTAGCCGAGTAGCAACAGGCAATGCGAGCGCAAGCCGTCACGTCCGGCGCGGCCGATTTCCTGATAATAAGATTCGAGGTTTTTGGGAAGATCGTAATGAATGACGAAGCGCACGTTTGATTTGTTGATGCCCATGCCGAAAGCGATGGTGGCGACGATGATCTGCACGTCATCGCGCAGAAAAGCTTCTTGATTCTTTGTGCGTTCGACGTCGGGTAAACCGGCATGATAAGGCCTGGTCGCGTAACCGTGCTGTTTGAGCACTTCGGCCAGATCATCCACCTGTCTGCGTGAAAAGCAGTAAATAATGCCGGATTGACTTGCATGCTGCTCCAGAAATTCCAATAATTGGCGCAATGGATCCGCTTTTAGCGCGATGCGCAGAAAGAGATTGTCGCGATCGAAGCTGGCGACGAATTGTTGCGAGGCCGAGAACTGCAGCGTCGCACAAATATCCTGCCGCACGCGTTGCGTGGCGGTGGCGGTGAGCGCGATACAAACCGCTTGTGGAAAGCGCTGGCGACAGTCCACCAATTGGCGATATTCGGGCCGGAAATCATGGCCCCATTCAGAGATGCAATGCGCTTCGTCAATGGCGAGGCATTCCACTTTGAGGTTCGCCAGCAGAGCCAAAATCCTGGCTTTTAACAAGGTTTCAGGTGCGACATACAGCAGTTTAACCTGGCCGCTGATCACGCGCGCGAGGGTTTGCTCGTATTCTTCCGGTAAAAGCGAGCTGTTCAAAAAGACCGCCGGCACGCCGAGCTGTTGCAGTTGCGCCACTTGATCTTTCATCAAGGAAATCAGCGGCGAGACCACGACGGTCAATCCTTCAACGAGCAACGCAGGCAGTTGATAGCAGAGCGATTTTCCCCCACCGGTCGGCATCACCACAAGTGTATCTATTTTCTGAAGAACATTTTTAATGATGTCCTCTTGCAGCGGCCGGAATTCGTCGTACCCAAAGACGTCTTTGAGCACGGTTTGAGCGCTTGAGATCATGGAACACCCCTCATTTGGTAATGATCGTTGAAATAGGCGAGTGAGAATTGTGGTATGAAATGCGTCGAAGAAATGTAACTATTTAGGTACACATTGAAGGCAAGACTATTTGGGGCAAAACAATTAAACACAAAAAAAGCTCTTAATAATTTTGACCTTAATCGTTTTGCCATTTGGGAAAAACACTTGAATAGATACGAAGAAATTTGGTAACTATTCAAATAGCTATTGACGGCAAAACTATTTGGGGCAAAACTATTAAACACAAAAGAGACTTTTAATAGTTTTGCCCTGAATAGTCTTGCCTTTGGGAAAAACACCTGAAGACTGACGAAATTTGAAAAAGTACAGCCCGGCATAGATAAAACCGAATCTTTCACATTTCCATCCGTTGCGGCTCAACAGCCGTTTCGGGTTCTTTTTTCGTTGCAGGGATTTTGGGATGCAGGATTCTGAATGTAACGCGCCTTGGTTCTACTGTTCAAACTGCTGGCGATGCTGATTGGCTTCGGCCAGTGTTTTGAATTTAAAAATCCCGCGCTGGATTGGACGAGGCGGCTTGAGCACCCGAACAATATCTTCGAGTTGGGCGAGTCTAACCAAAGGATCAGCAGGCAAAAGTTTTTTGAGATGCGCTTCGGCTTGCTCTAAGCTTTTGTACTTGTATATCGGCATTATTTTTTCTCCTGGAGTTTTTCCATCAGCATGATCACATCAGCCCGATCGATATTGCGAAGCGTGCCTTCCTTGAGCTTGATTAGAGTCGGAATAGTTGCGACCCTGATGGGTATGCCCTCGCTCTCGATGATTTGATACTCCAAGTCGTCATATTTAAACATCTCGCCCACGCGATCCATGATGTCGATATAATAGTTTTCAGGAGTGCCATATCGCACAACCGGATAGTCTTCCAAGTCCTGTAGGACCATTTCTTCGATACTTTCATCATTAAACACAGCGCGCAGCGCGTTTTTGAGTTTTCTAACATTCTCAGAACCTCTTTTCACAAAGATATCGATATCCTCTGTGACGCGAGGTACATCATGAAGAATCACCGCTAATCCGCCGACCAGGATATAATCCACTTCATGCTCGTGCAAAGCCTTGAGAACGTCGCGAAAGCTTTTGACGTTAATAGTCATGCCATTGCTCACTGCGGTCTTGATTCATGATTCATTGCGCCAATCAATACTTGCGGCAAATATAGCGGTTCTATAAACTCTTATCAACGAATAAGTTTCTTGGCAAACCACGACGAAGTCAGACTTGGACGCAGCGATCTTGAAATGGAATCTAGGTGTTTTGAGGCCAAGTCTGGCTTCACGCAACGCGGTGCTGATATGCAAACGATAAAACCACGCCAGAGAGTAGCCGAATTCTTGGGCCTTCAAAAAAATATTGTTTCCCTGCTCGCAATGGTTATTCTGGTTGGGCTCGGTGAAAAGATGGCAGAGCGTTTCCTGCCGCTCTATCTGATGGCATTGGGGGGCGGCACGTTTTCCATCGGCCTGCTGAACGGGATGGACAATCTTCTCAGCGCCGTATATTCCTGGCCGGGCGGTTACGCCAGCGACCGATTGGGCTACAAGCGCGCTCTGTTGCTGTTCAATCTCATTGCAATGGCCGGTTATGCGGTGGTGATAATCTTTCCGCATTGGCAAGCCGTTCTGATTGGCGCGGTATTTTTTGTGTCGTGGACGGCAATTTCGTTGCCGGCCACAATGGACATGGTGGCAAGCGTTTTGCCAAAGCACAAACGCACAATGGGCGTGTCATTGCATTCTCTTGTGCGCCGTATTCCCATGGCATTGGGGCCCGTCATCGGCGGAGCGATGATCGGATTGTTCGGGGAAACAAGAGGGATACGCATTGCGTTTGTTACCGCTCTCGTTCTGGCGGGCGTTTCGCTGGCGCTTCAGCAAGTAATGATCGGCAATGAACGGCGAATATCCGCACAGAATGTTTCACCTTCATCAAGCGGATTTTCCCTGCTGAATGCGCCTCTACGGAACTTGCTGGTCTCAGATATTCTGATTCGGTTCTGCGAGCAAATTCCTTATGCCTTCGTCGTCATTTGGTGCGTCAGCATCAACAAAGTTACGCCGTTCCAATTTGGGTTGTTGACCACCGTGGAAATGATAACAGCGATGCTTATTTATCTCCCGGTCGCGCACCTGGCGGACCGAAGCACAAAAAAGCCGTTTGTCGTGACGACGTTTATCTTCTTCGCGGTTTTTCCGTTAATATTGCTATTTGCGAAGTCTTTCTGGATGCTGGTCATAGCGTTCATCATTCGAGGCCTGAAAGAATTCGGCGAGCCTACCCGCAAAGCATTGATTATGGATCTAGCCGCAGACGATAAAAAGGCTGCCACCTTTGGCGCATATTATCTTGTCCGCGATCTGATTGTTTCCATTGCGGCTTTTGGCGGGGCGTTATTGTGGGATGCTTCAACAGCACGATTGATCGTCGACGCAACTGGCATCGGGCACTCCCTGTTGCCGTTTATCGGAGCGGTCGCGTCTCCCGCGCTCAATTTTCTCGCCGCTTTTGGTTTTGGAGTGGCGGGAACGATATACTTTGTTTTGTTCGGGAATGACACTACCAGGCGAAGTCAGGCTTAGAATTGTCATTCATCTCCAACTCACCCTGTTTCGCCCTTTCAGGGCTAAAGAGACAACTATGGTTCTCGTTTACCCAGGGCGTTGCCCTGGGCTTAGCTTATTTTGCCCCTTCGGGGCATGTGATCCATCTCTTCCACTGTTTTAGGTTGACGCGTATGCGCTTTCGCGGGCATGACATCAAAAAGAATTTTTCAGCATTCTGTTAAGTGGGATCTAGTTGTTTTGCGTCCATGTCTGACTCCACTCGATGCGCTGGCTTCTCGTCCGTATTTTCTTGACTCGATCACTTAAAAAGGTTTTCATAATGCGCTTGTGGGAGTACTAGGCCACACTGTTTACCGGCGCTGAAAACAAGACGGGAATATCACATGATGAAGCGGCTCTTCCTTTTTCTATTGTTGCATTCATTGGCATTTTCCCAGCAATCCGATTCATCTGCTACGCCAGTCACCGGGTACTGGGAAGGTGCGATCATGCACGAAGGATCGCTGCAAATTCTTAAACTGGAAGTGGAGGAGCATGAAGGAAAACTATGGGCGCTACTGACCGTGCCGGACTGGGGAATTCAAGATGCGCGAATGCAGGGATTGACTTATACTTCGCAGCGACTCGTCTTCACTCTAAATCCTTATGGCCCAACGTCATTGCTCGTCGACGCCAAAGCCGGCGAGATGCGCGGCACGGTCACGACCGGGGACTCGACGCAACTACGGATTCAGCTCAAACGTACACTCAAGCCGGTTGCTCCGCATGCCCGGAGCGAAGAAGTGCGCTTTAACAGCGGCGAAGCAAGGATGGCAGGAACGCTGGTGCTTCCCGCCGCGCAGGGACCGCATCCGGCAATCATCATTGTATCCGGGCGAAATTATGGCAGTCGATGGGGAAACCATTCCGAGGCGCTGCGGCTCGCACAACGCGGAGTTGCCTGCCTCATCTTTGACGGCCGAGGCGTGGGCGAATCCGGCGGCGACCGCACAAAGACCACGGCGGCAGATCGCTATCAAGATGTTCTTTCAGCCCTCGATCTGCTGGCGGCGAGAACAGACCTCGATGCGAACGGAATCGGGCTTTGGGGCATCAGCGCCGGCGGGTGGGTGGTTCCGATCGTGGCGCAGCGATCCGGCAAAGTCGCATTCATCATCATGGATGCCGGCCCGGCTGAAAGCCTTGCCGAGCAACAAGGTCACGTGGTCGCCTACAACATGCGTTGGTTTGCGAAGGAGAAATTCGCCCCGGAGGAAATTGATGCGGCTTATGCGTATCAGAAAAAGTTGGTGGAACTCTGCTGGCAAGACGCGAAGTGGAGGATTTTTGAGCCATTGGTGGCCCACGCGCGCCAGCAACGCTGGGCAAAGTACGTGGACTTGCCGGAAAACCTTGCCAACTCCGAGCTGGATTATTTTTCCCGCTATAAGAATTTCGATAACACCTCTGCCTTGCGGCAAATGAAGATTCCCGTGCTGGCATGGTACGGCGAGCGCGATTACGTCGTGCCGCCGCCGGAAAACGCACCCAAGCTCAAGCGGCTTCTGGAAGAAGCTGGCAACCAAGACTTTAAGATTCTCATCTTTCCTGAAGGCGATCACGGCATGGTCATCCCCGGCGGCATACAAGGCGAAGGCGAGGAGTGGCCCGAACGATATTATCGCTGGCGCCGCCGTGCGCCGGGCTTTTACGAAACGATTTATGCGTGGATATTGGGGCACGTAAATTCATCCACAAACTAAAAAGGAGCAGAACAACATGAAGAATTTGATCCGCGCCAGCGTCATGATGCTGGCATTCTTCGCCCTTTCAACCGCCCTGGCTGTTTCCAACAACGAGAAAAACGCTGTCCAGAAAGTGGTGGAGGAGGCATACGTTCAAGGCGTACATGCCAATCCCAGTGCAGAGGCGATGCGCAAGGGCTTTCACCAAGACTTTATCATGTTCGTCCTGGACGCTGGCCAAGTCAAGAAAGTCACACGCGACGAGTGGATCGGCCGGATCGAAGCGGCCCAAGCCAAGAACAGCGCCGCTCCCAAACCGGTGATCAAACATGAATTTTCGCTGGTGGAAATCACGGGCAGCGCTGCGATCGTGAAAGTCGAGCTCCATCGCGATGGTAAGCATCTCTTTAGCGATTATTTGTCGCTCTATAAATTCGATGACGGCTGGAAAATCATAGGCAAGATTTTCTATCGCCATCCGGCAACCTAATGAGAGCTTGTAGTAGTGCCTTTAGGCACCTGACGCAACGACCGCGCGGCTCCTGAAGGAGCTACTACGAACGCTATTTTCGTGGGAATCTTCCCATGTGCTTGGAAAAATCCTCGTGTAGAACTTGTGCCCGGTTCATGGGAAGATTCTTTCAGAATGACAAATGCGCTTAGAGCCTGTCCGAAAACCCTGAAATGTCATCCCGCAGGGATCTTGGTTGACTCGGGCACAGTGCCGATTTCAGGCCTAGGTGCCGAATCTACCAAGATGCCT
>JBOHQX010000313.1:0-28976 GCA_050732395.1 bacterium | reverse complement strand
CGGTGATCGGGGTTGGTTCGGCAAGCAACACCACCGTGTCATCCCGTAGGGATCTTGTTAAGTTTCTGGCACGGTGCTTGTGCTGAAAAAGATGCCTCCTGCATGACATGTTGCTTGGAAGCGCCTTTCCGCGCCATGCCCTGTGGTTCTTTGGCAAAACAGGGCTGGACCGTTTCGTGCTCTTTAACGCTGGCCGTGGCAATTCAAGGCGCCAACGATCGCTAGCATTGCTGAATCCCCATCTGCACCCCGACAAAATCCGCTCCGTATAAAATTTACATACTCGTTTTCCATCCGTAAACAATCAAGTTCCTCAAGCACTTATTCAGACTTTGCTCGAGTTTGATCCCGTAATTTTTACATCCTCATCCCCCCGTCGTAAATTTTCTGCGCTGCCCTCCCAAAAAAACTTCCCGCCGTAACCCACTAATTCTCATTGTTTGCACGCGCGTATGATCTTTCTCATAAGCCCGCGCGAAGTTTGGCAATGCCTTTGCTTTATGAGTCTGCACTGCTCTGTACTGCAAATCATACCTTGCGGACACGGCACAAGAATTTGTCTATCACTTGAAAAGGAAAACAACGATGAACGCGCTGCCTATTCTTATTTCTGGATTATTCGGCTGGTTGATGGGACACATGTTTAATTTGATGGAACGACATTCGAATTGGTTGCGCGTTTTCAATTATCCTATCGGCGTCGCCGCTGCGGCTGCGGGCACGATGACGGGTCAGAGCATACCGAGCCTGCACAACAAGGTTTTCTTGATGGGCATTCTGTGCTCGGGTATCGCGCTGCTTCTCTTTCAAAGCGTACGGCGCCTGTTCCTGGGACGCCGCAGCTTTCGGGTAGAGGCGTGAAAACCGTGCGCTGAAACGATTTCGCATTTCTGCGCATGCTTGAAGAAGAAAACATCATTTATCACCCAAGGTAATGTCAAAAGCTCTATGAAAAATAGGATGATTGAATTGAACGACGATTTGCGATTGGCGATATACGATTTCAGACGTTGGCAATTCCTTCGCAAATCGAAAACCGCAAATCTTCAATCGCTAATCAATCATTCCAAATCAAAGGAGGTCTTCATGAAAAAGTTTCTGTTTTTCATGATCTGCTGTGTCGGCGCTTTTGTGCTTTTTTCACATCAGGATGAACTGTCGGGGCGCTTGCAATGGTTGGAGAAGCCGCGCGTGCATGTGGTGCAGAAAGGCGAGTCGTTGAGCAAGCTGGCCAAAGAGAATTACGGCAGCGTGAATTACTGGCGCGAGCTGGCACTGGTCAATCGTGCGCCCAAGCCCAATCATATCGAGCCGGGCGAACAGGTTTTGCTGCCCTCGGCCGACGTGCTGCGAAATTTGCGGCGCGCGCGCACGCTCTCGCGTGTGAATGACATTGTGAATACTCAGACGGCTGGACTTCGAAATTCCTCCACCACCCAGCCTTCCGTTACTACGGTTCCACCCTCAGACGAATCGAACAAGATCAATCCCGCTTCGACGCCAGAGGCCACCGAGCCGCAAGCCGGCAGCGAGACTGGCGGCGGCGGCGTCACCGCTACCGATCCCGTCCCGGAACAGACCGGCAGCAACGCGTGGTTCTGGTTGATCCTGGGACTGATCGCGCTCGGCGGTGTGATCGGGTTCGTCTTCTATCGCCGCCGCCAGGAGGAAAAGGAAAAGCTTGAAATGGAGAAAGAAGCGGCCGTTGGAGAACGCCGAAATTTTCAGAGCGATCGCCGGTCCATCATGCAGCGCAAACAGGAAGATCTCACCGTCTGATCGATATGGTGACCAGACGCAGAGGAATTCGTTACTTTCGGTCCGGCGATCATAAATCGACCAAAGAAGCACAAACCGCAGGAATGGAATCGACGCACACGCCACGTGCACGTTCGAATTGTCATATACGCGTCGATGTGCGTGGTATGCGCAGCAAATAAGGAGATGACACCGAACGAGGAAAAGCTGCAGCCAACAGGAGGTTCACGTTTCAGGAGTTGCGTGCCACAAAGGCGCAGAGCGTCATGAGTAAGGAGTTTTTTCCAACGATTCAGATTTAGGTTGAGAAGGTTCCTCCAAATCCCCAGCGGATGAGTTGGCGGTTTCCCCTGGCCGCCGACTCCCGCACTCCACACCCGCGAAGAGCACGGTTGAGCGAGACCGTGCTCTTCTTTTTGTAGTGCGCCTGCAGGCGCGAAACGCGGAAAGCCATGCCCAGACAAATAGCAATCACTCAGAGCCAGCTTTGTTCGCGATACCATTTCACCGTTTGTCGCAATCCTTCTTCCAGCGACAAAATTGTCGTAAATCCCAATCTTTCCCGCGCTTTTTCCGCGGAGCAAATCCAATGCGTGGCGCGCATTTCGCGCACCTTGTCGAAATTCAACAATGCCGGCTTGTGCGTGATTTTTGCTACCACGGTGCTCACGGCCGCAACCGCCGGCGTGACACCCACGGGAATCGGAAGCGCCACAGTTCCGCGCTGCATCGCTTTTGCAATGGCCACGCCCAGTTGCGACCATTCGTAAAACTCCGCGTTTGCCAGGAAAAACTTCTCGCCCACCGCTTGTGGATGTTGCGCGGCGATGGTCAGGCCGCGCACGAGATCGTGCACGTGAATTAAGCTGGTATAGCGCGGAGTGAAGCCCAGCCGCAAGCGTATTCCCCATTTCACTTGCTTGAAGTATTCATACACGTCGCGATCGCGCGGGCCGTACACCACTGGCGGGCGCACGATTACAATGGGCAACCGCGCCATAAATTCCGAACACGCGGTTTCTCCTGCCAATTTCGACCGGCCATAGATGGAAATCGGATGTGGCGCTTCCTCTTCGCGCACTGGCTCGCCGCCCAGGCTGGGACCGGCAGCGGCGATGCTCGACACATAAACGAATCGTTTTAGCCGGTGCGCGTGCTGCGCGCAGGATTTCAACAGCGTATGCGTTGCCACATCATTCGCACGGAAATACTCCTCAGAGGTCAGTGCCTTGGTCAGGCCCGCCAAATGAAAGACATGTGTCGCCGTTGCGAGGGCTTGCGCCAACGCTTTTTCAGAAAACAGGTCGCCGTGTACGAGCTGCACCGGCAAGCCTTGCAGCCATTTCAACGCGTGAGGCGAGCGCACCAGGCATTGGACTTCCCCTCCGGCGGCGAGCACTGCTTCTGCCAACGTGCTGCCAATGAACCCCGAACCGCCGGTAATGAACGCAATCATCCTTCCTCCGCATTGATTCCGTTTTACTCACAAATATCTGCAAGGAATCGGTGCAACTTTCGACCAATCTAATATAGCACTTTCCCGAAGAATCGCAAAAAACCGCCAAAAGAATTGCTCTTCCACTTGTCATTCTCGTTGAATCTTGGTAAAATTGCGCGCGACACAACTGTCATAGCGCATGGCAAAACCCTCGAAATGTCATCCCGAGGGCGAATGCCGACAAGTGACGTGGAGGACGACTCTTTCGGGTCAGCGATTTTAGGAATTGACAAATCGATCGCAAATCTGTAATTGTAAATCTCAAAGCTATGGAGGAATTTCAACATGAATTTCGATCATCGCATTGCCCTCATCACGGGCGGTACCGGAGCGCTGGGCAGCACCATGACCCAAGCGTTTCTGAAAAAAGGCGCGCAGGTCGTCACGACGTATCATAGCGAAGCGGGTTATCAGGAATTGCTGAAGAGCGTGGGCGAAGAAAAATCAAGATTGGCCGGCATACGCGCCGACGTGACCAAGCCGGCCGAAGTACAGAAGCTCATCACGCAAACGCTCGCGCAATTTGGCCGCATTGACGTTTTGCTCAATCTCGTTGGCGGTTATGCCGGAGGCGTGAACCTCGTTGATCTTCCCGAGGCGGATTGGGATCGCATGCTGAATCTGAATCTCAAATCCACATTCCTGGTTTGCCAGGCCGTTTTGCCTCAGATGTTGAAAAACAACTACGGCCGCATTATAAACACGGCCTCGCGCGGTGCCATCGAGGTCGGAGCGGGGGTATCGGCCTATGCCGTTTCCAAAGCCGGGGTTTTGACTTTGACCAAGGCGCTCGCCGAGGAAGTCAAAGGCAAAAACATTACGGCGAACGTCCTGCTGCCAGGCATGATCGACACTGCCGCCAATCGCCAGGCTCTGCCTTCCGCCGTGCATTCGAAATTCGTTCCGCCGGAAAGTATCGCGCACGTGGCTCTGTTTCTGGCCAGTGAAGCAGCGCGCGACGTCAATGGCGCAGCGGTTCCGATTTACGGAGAAGGTTGAGCATTCATAAACGCGCAAAGATTCTAACCACCCCTTCCTGAAAAATCTCGATTGGTGTCAACAGGCTGAGTACGAGAAATCCCGGACGCGGAAAATCATAAAAATATCCCGGATGCACGAGTACATTTTCTTGTACCAATATGTTCACGGCAAATTCCTCTTCCGAAATTTCAGCCGGGATTCCGAGAACGGCATACCATCCTCCTTGGCGCAACAACACCTCGCCCCGTTGTCGCCGGCGGCAGGTCTCGAGCAGAAAAGCGTAGTTTGTATCGAGGCGGGCGCGTATTTGGCGTTGCAGCTCGTGCCGTACGGCGAGCAATTCTTCCGCTGCCCATTGTACCGGTGTGCCCACGGAAAGATAAGTATCAGCGACGTACTCCAAGCGCTCCAGGGCTGCGACTCGCGCTTCGTCCGGACCATTCACATGAATCCAAGCCAGTTTCATCTGCGGCAACCCGGCAATTTTGGAAAGGCCGCTTACTACGAATGTCAAAACCTCGCCATTCGAAACGAGCGAAAGCGGAGGATGCCTCTCATCGCCGCTGGCATAATCCAAGAACACTTCATCACAAATCAGCGCGAGGGCATGCTCGGCACACAAGGCGTTCAATTGCGCGATTTCATGTGGTTTTACGAAGGACCCGGTGGGATTATTGGGATGCACAAGCACGAGCGCGGCCGTCCTGGTGGTCACCACGTTTGCCAGAGTGGCGAAGTCGATATGCCAGCCTTTTTCTGCTTCATACTGCAACGGATAATGCTGCAGTTGCACCGACTCCAGAGCAGCCAAAAAATCCAGCAATGGATAGCAGGGCAGTGGCGCCAGAATCTCGTCGCCGGGATCGGCGAGCAATTTGAAAAGATACGCGTAGGCCTCGCTCGTGCTGGCGGTGAGAAAGAGATTTTGCGGATCGACACGTTCACTGCGGGCGGCATAATAGGCAGCGACCGCTGCCCGCGCGGTCGGCAAGCCGTGCGGGCTGGGATCATAGCGTCGGGATCGCGGATTCGCCAACGCAGGCAGCCACGCCGTTTCCGAATAGTTGAAACCCGCGCGCGTTGGGTTGGATTCCGTCAGGTCCAAAATCCCGGCGCCATTGCTTTGTTTTTCTGCCAGCGCGCGATTGAGCCGGTTGACGGCGAGGTTCCAGGTGAGGCGTTGTGAAAACATCGCTTGCCTTCCTTTAGTTTTTTGAGAACCCCAAACGATTCCCGGGATCGTACCTTAGTAGTTGAACATGGGTCTCGTATAGCTGAATCGTGATGGAAAAGCAAGCATTTTTTCTACTCGCGAACATACAAAACGAAATGAAGGGTTGATTTCTCGGAAAAATTTTTAGAAATTGCAATAAATGGGCTGCACCGACGCACTGCGGGAATATAGTCAAATTATGAAGTGGGAGGAGTCATTATCAAGCCCGGTAAAAACCTCGACCCTGACTGGATTGCCTCGCGCCGCCAATACGTCAAGTATTTTTTGCAAAAAAAATGGGGACTCATCGGCCAGGATCTGGAAGAGGTGACGCAAGAGACGATGATGGCTGCCTTGCGCAGCTTCGCCAGCTATGAAGGCCGCAACAACGCTGAGCCCGGAACCTTTCTGTGCGGCATTGCCACCAAAGTAGCGCAAACCCATTTTCGCAAACAGAGCCGGCTGCAGCGCCGCCAAGCGCCGCTCGATTTTGCCGAGAGCATCGGCTCCGTATTTCGGGATGAAGCGGAAGCAGGAGAGCTGAAAAATTTTCTCCGCGAAAAACTCCGGTTGCTGCCACTGAATTATTCGCGGGTTTTGGAGCTGATATTTTATAAAGAATGCAAAGAAGGCGAAGTAGCAGAGCTGCTTGGCCTGCCACGGGACAAGGTCTATAGCCTCAAATCGGATGCCCTGAAGCGGCTGCGCAAACTCTGCCTCAAAGATCCTATCTTCAGAAGCTTGTTCGGATGAGGCGCGCTTGCAATAACCAATCGATTATTCGAGGACGTTCACATGGACTGGCTTTCAGATATAGCTTTGCAGCGCTTGCGCGCAGCGGCCGGTGCGCCCGACTTAAGTGCCACCAAATACCGTCTGCTACAAAAATTCTCAGCCGGTGGTATGGGCACCATTTATCTCGCCGAGGATGCTCGGCTTCTACGTAAAGTCGCGCTGAAAGTCATGCATCTCGCCGATCCCGCCGGCGAGCAGACAGCGCGGATGATGCGTGAAGCGCGCGTGATAGCTCAGCTCGAACATCCCGGCATTGTGCCGGTGCACGATGTCGGCGAATTGCCCGACGGCCGCGTGTTCTACGTCATGAAATTCGTGCAAGGCCAGCGCCTCGATCAATATGCCACCGACCAGCGCGCCTTGCCCGAGCGCTTGCGCGTGTTCCAAAAAATCTGCGAAGCCGTCGCGTTCGCCCACGCCAATGGCGTGATCCATCGCGACCTCAAGCCTGAAAACGTAATGGTGGGAGCGTTCGGCGAGGTGCTGGTGATGGATTGGGGATTGGCGAAGATTATGCCTGCAGACGTCCTGCCTGACAAATCGAGGATTGAGGATCGAGGATCGAATGTCGAAAGCGCGTCGATTGCAAATCAAAGAAACCAGCATCAAACAACTGGCATCGAGCATCGAGCATCCAGTATCCAGCATCAAACCCAACACGGTACGATTATGGGCACGCCGGCGTACATGGCGCCGGAGCAGAGGCGCGGCGAGATCGGTGAAATTGATCCGCGCACGGACGTGTATGCGCTGGGGGCGATTCTTAAATTCCTGCTCCCGGGTGAAGCGGGAACGCATATCGTTGACATCACGCGCAATGGGAAGCCTGCTAACCACAGTTCTTCACCCTTTCCCAGTAAAGCCCCAAAATACTTGACCGCCATCTGCGCCAAAGCCATGGCCGTAACCAAGACGCAACGCTACGCGGGCGCCCTTGAGCTCGCCAATGACGTAGAGAGATTTCTCAACGGCCTGGCAGTGACTTCTTACCGGGAAAATATTCTCGAACGTGCCTGGCGATTATTCAAACAATACCGTTTCATGGTGCTGTTGGTGCTGGCATATTTGTTGGTGCGCTTCGCTTTGTTTTTTTTGTTTCGCCCTTGAGGAACAGCCGCAATACACTCATTCGACTCCATGGCGCCTCTGCGGTTTTCATACTCTACATTTCCTGCCGCGTTGCGTTTCAAAAGCGCTCTCATTCCCCGCTGTGGTTGCGACCAGCGCATCATCACCCCGCGCCCGCTTTTTGTCCCACGCGCCTAAAAAGTTTTTGCAAAACGTTTAATGGAAACATGACGGTGGATTCCACGCACAGTCCGCCTGGGAGCTGCGAGTACCTCGGCGGGAAATTGATGAGCGACTTTTGACTTTTGTTGAAATTCATTTAAATTTAATGGTACATGCAATCGATTTGTTCTTAGCGGTTGTGTCAAAAGTTCTATGAAATGCGGGATGTTTGAAATGAACCGCGATTTACGATTAGCGATTGACGATCTGCGATTTCAGATGTTGACAATTCCTTCGAAAATCGCCAATCGCCAATCAACGTAAAGGAGGAAATTATGTCGAAACCCGTCCTGGGCCTGATTTTGGGAACGATTCTTGGCGTGTTTGACGGATTGACGGCTCTGTTAGAGCCGGACATTGCAAACAATCCAGAAGTCAGTGCGGCAATGACTGGCATAGTGATTGGATCCTCGGTAAAAGGTTTACTGGCGGGATTGATTATCGGATTCTTCGCACGCAAAGTGAAATCGTTGAAAAGCGGCATCATCTTTGGAGGCGTGGTGGGTTTGGTGCTGGCGTTGATCATCGCGGCCATGCCCGATCCTTCCGGCAAGCATTATTGGCTGCAGATCATGATTCCGGGCACGATCGTAGGCCTGATTCTAGGCTATGCCACTCAGAAGTACGGCAGAGAGGTACGACCGGCAACCGCCAATTAAAGCACGCAGTGAATCATGGCAAAAAGTTTTCAGTTTTCAAGCGAGATTCGCTCATTCTACGAACAGTATGACGAGTCAAGCCGTCTGGCCAGCAACGTGTTTCAGCTCGAATACGCGCGCACGCAGGAGATTTTACTGCGCTATTTGCCGCGACCCCCGGCGGTGATTCTCGATGTCGGCGGGGGCCCGGGAGTTTATGCTTGCTGGCTGGCGCAACGAGGGTATGAGGTTCATCTCGTAGATCCCGTTCCTCTGCATCTCGAACAGGCGCGGCAACGTTCGGCACAACAGCCGGCTGGTCCGATCGCCGGTTTCACGCTGGGCGATGCGCGCCAGTTGGATTTTGCGGAGGGCAGTGCTCACGCGATTTTGTTGCTGGGCCCGCTTTATCATTTGATCGAACGCAGCGATCGCATTCTCGCCCTGCGGGAAGCGCTCCGGGTGTTGCACCCGGGCGGTGTTCTGTGCGCGGCGATCATTTCGCGCTTTGCGTCGGCGCTGAGTGGCCTTTTTCAAGGGTTGTTGCATGATCCTACGTTCGCCGCCATCATAAGAAATGATTTGCGCGACGGGCAGCATCGCAATCCCACTGGTAATGTCATGTATTTTACCGAGGCGTATTTTCATCGTCCCGAGGAATTGGCAGAGGAAATCGCTCAAGCCGGCTTGCAGCACGAACACACTGTGGCGATCGAAGGCGTCGGCTGGCTGTTGCAAAATTTTGAAGACTGGTGGTCAGATGAAAAGTGCAGAACGCATTTGCTGGAGATCATCCGGCACCTGGAAAGCGACAGCAGCCTCCTGGGGGCGAGTGCGCATCTCATAGGCATCGCGCGCAAAAAAAGTTGAGTCTGGTTGGTTTAACGGATCGGCAAAAAAGAGCACGATAGATGATCACCTTGATTCGACGAGAATTCGTTGTCGAAGCGCCACTTGAAACCGCATGGCGTCACTTGGCGCAGGTCGAGCGCTGGCCGACTTGGGCAAAACATATCAAGCACGTTGAGCTCAGCCCGGCTGGGGAATTAACGCCGGCCTCACGCGGCCTCTTCCGGCTCAGCATCGGAATAAAATCCGAGTTTCGCATGGCTGAGATGAAAGTCCCCCGCCACTGGAAATGGAGTGGGCCCTTTTTGTGGCTGACCATTCACTACGACCATCAATTTGAAGCCCTGGATCATCGGTGCGCCAAGCTGATTTGGATAGTTGAAGCGGAAGGATTCGGCGCACTCATATTCGGAAGCGTCTTTGCATTAGTCTACAACAGAAACCTGGATCGGGCGATTCCGCGCTTGCAAGCTGAAATGAAGTTGCTTGCACGATAGAAATAAGCATGAAATCTCGGCAGATTCGCTGAAGCGCATTATTGTCCCGGTGGCAAAATGCTCGCGGCAGTGTTGAAAAACTAGTTTTGATTTGAACAGTGACATTGGAGACACAAAATGATTCGACAGCTCAAACTGCTCATTGTAGCCCTTGCCTTACTCAGTAAAGCCGGCGGCGCAATCGCTCAAGAAGACCTGGCTGAAAACCTGAAGATCTTCAAGCCATTTCTCGGTAAGACCTGGAGAGGCGAGCTCAATGATCCCGGCATGGATAAACCCGCGACCGACGTCGCGCGCTGGGAGCGGGCGCTCAACGGCCAGGCCGTGCGCGTGCTGCATTCAGTCAATAATGGAGAATACGGCGGCGAGAGCATCATCGTGTGGGACAAGGCCAAGAAGAGCTTGGTGTTTTATTACTTCACCACGGCAGGATTCTATACCAGTGGCACGATGACGATTGAGAATGGCAAATTCATCAGCCACGAATACGTCACCGGCAATACCAACGGCATCAGCGAAGTCAAAGGTATAAGCGAAGCTACCGCCGATGGTAAGATGGTCAGCAAATCTCAGTATCTGCAGAACGGCAAGTGGGTCGATGGACACTCGACCGTTTATACGGAGGACGCTTCGGCACAAGTGTTGTTTAAATAGCCCTAACCGAGATGTCTTAGCACCCCGGTGCAGTATTGAACGGTGGCAACCTTGCTTCAGGCACGAAGGGATTCAGATTGTATGAAAATTCCGAATAATGCCGGGGCGACAGAAGGTGAGGCATTTCGAACAATCTGGCATTTTCTGCATACAAATATTGCCGTCTTCACAACATTGGATCACGTGCAAGCACCTCATTTTCCGTCATAACAAAATCTACCGGCCGATCATGGGGCGCGGCCGGTATGCTTTCCACGATTTGCGCGGCAAACGCCAAACCGATTTTCGGCGCATTGATCTTAGCGAGAAAGCGATCGTAATGCCCCGCGCCGTAGCCGAGACGATGCCCTTGCCGGTCAAATGCCAACCCCGGAACCAAAACCAAATCGATCTTATCCTTGGCGACAAGCTGCTGTGCTCCAGCGTCAGCGCACGGCTCCAAAATTCCAAGTATGCCCGGCGCGAGTGCCGCGAAATCGCCGATAAAATAATGTGCAAGCATACGGGTTTCACGCTGGACCTTGGGCACGGCCACCTGCCGGCCGGCCCGCAGTGCAATACGAATAAATTCATGCGTGTCCACTTCATCCCGCAGGGAAACATAAGTGTGAATGACCTGGGCGCGCTGGTAGATTTCATGCTGAATGAGTTGTTGCAAAATACGCTGGTTTGCGTATTCCCGTTCGCGATCCGGCAAAGTGCTGCGTATTTGGCGCATACGCAGGCGTAAGGATTTCTTGAGCAAGTGAATTGCCGCCGGCGCAGGACTCTGCAGTGAGATAACGGTCGTCATATTCCGTGATGCAACATTTATGTTGCATTCCTTGACATCATCACTATTTCATTTTCTTCAAAATCCCCTGTGCCATATTCTGATCCGTTACCGCCATGACACCCACTTCTTTCTTGTTCCAAAATTCTCCCCAGTCAATTTTGTTGCCCTTTCGAATCTGCGGCACGCCGGGGTATTTTTCCGCCCAATGAGTTTGGGTGGACGCCGAAAAATCCGTTGCGAAAATCAAAAGCGCCGCTTGCCGGCGCGCTAGCGCTGCTTGCACAGCCTCATGCCCGATCGCGATTTTGCGTGCCCGCTTCGCCAGGCCGAGCAGATTGGTCAATTCTTGTGGAAGCATTTTTCCGAATATACTCCAGAACGGAAGAATAATCTCCTTCTGCAACCTGCGCGCGGAAACCGTACGGCAGCGCCCTTTTCTTCATCAAAAGCTGCGCGCACTCGAGCGTGGGGCAAACGTATGCGCCTCGCCCAGGCAACCGTTGCTGCTGATCGATGATCACTCGCCCGGCGCGATCGCGGCAAAGCCGCAACAATTCCGGCTTGGCGGTTTTGCGACGGCAGGCCAGGCACATGCGTTCTGGAACATGACGCATCAAGAGCTCGCTTTGAACGGAATTTCATATGCCGAAGACTGTGTTACAAATTCTCGCTGAATTTATCAAACAAAGATAAAGTGTCCCTTCGTAATTCAATAGATTGTGCGAAAGGGATGATTTGACGGCGAGCTTGGAGAAAGAAATCGTTTCTTTCAGTCTTTTCTGGATAGACTTTGCAACCCAATATACAAACGAACCATTCTTTGATTAAAAACATACTCACCCCGCACGTCGCCGGCGCGAATAACTTGCAGCTTTTTCATTTTTTGGAGAAAATTATTTAACTTTTTCCTTTGCGTTTCTGTCAACTCTGCTTCAATCTCCGCCTTCATAAAACTCATAGAGTCGCCCGCGGTTGCTGCCAGTTTGTCCAATATCGAGCGATAATCGGCGCTACGCAGCGTCTTATAAATTTGTTGATCCACGTACTTTTTGCCCACCTCCATTGCGGCCGTAATCACGGCCTGCAAGGCATCATCTTCAGAGATAATGTTGTCTTGATCCAGCCAAAACGCGGCGTCACCGACCAAGTGCATGATCTTGGGAAAGCCGGCTGAGTATTTTGTCAACATTGGCATAGCCTCGGCCTCGACGCGAATGTTGACACTCTTGAATGCCTTCTCAAAAAAATCTTTCATTTCGTCTGACGACATGGGCAGTATTTCCACAATATCGAAAATACGTTCCACGGGTTGATGATGTCGAATCATTTCACGCCGGCGTTCTTCGACGCCACAGAGCATGAGTAGCAATGGTAGGGGCGTCTTTGCCAAAGCATTCGAATCAACAATACCCTTTTCAAATCACAAAATAGAATATGGCCGGTGAAAGTCAAGGTAGAAAAAGTTGGGCACCATGGAACGAAAAGCTGGAGGGCTGCCCAAAATTTCCAATTGCAAATCAAACGAAGGCATGGTAAGTTGAATGCAGTGGATTTCCAGAGTACGTTGAAAGGCTGCCGCCCATCATGAAGATCTTTTCTGTTTTCTAAAAAAGCCATGTCCGCACTTTTCGCGTTTCATCCCGCCGTGGCGCAATGGTTCACGGAAAATTTCCAGCACCCTAGTCCGCCGCAGGAAAAAGGCTGGCCCGTTATTGCCTCCGGCCAGCACACGCTCATTCTCGCGCCCACGGGCTCCGGCAAGACGCATGCCGCTTTTTTGTGGTGCATCGACGAGCTTTTCCGCCGCGGCTTGGAAACCGATGAAAAAGCTTTTGGCCGCAATCACGAGGGCGTGCATACGCTTTACGTCTCGCCCTTGAAGGCGTTGAACAATGACATTCACCGCAATTTACAGGAGCCACTCGAGGGCGTTCGCAGGACCGCCGTCGTCCTGGGCTTGCGACCTCCAGCGATTCACGCCCTTGTCCGCACGGGCGATACTCCGGCGAACCTACGCCAAAGCATGTTGCGCCGGCCTCCACATATCTTGATCACCACACCGGAATCGCTTTTTCTTTTGCTCACCTCACTGCAAGGCCGCGAAATGTTCCGCCGCCTGCGCTATTTGATCATCGATGAAATTCATGCACTCAGCAACAACAAACGCGGCGTGCACCTTAGCCTGTCATGTGAACGCCTGATGGCGTTGTGTGAAAGGGAGCCCGTACGCATCGGGCTTTCCGCCACGCAAAAACCGCTGGCGCGCATCGCCGCTTTTCTCGGCGGGCTAAAAGTCGACGCCGGTGAAGTTTCTTCTCCGCGTCCGGTGACGATCGTCGACTGCGGCCAGCGCAAGGAAATGGATGTGCAGGTGCTTTCGCCGGTGGCAGACTTCGGCGATTTGCCCGAAGCGAGCGTGTGGCCGAAGGTCAACGACAAACTGTATGAATTGATTCGCAGCCATCGCACCACGCTGGTTTTCGTGAATCTGCGCGCGCAAACCGAGCGCCTGGCGCGGCAGTTGAACGAAAAGCATCGCGAAGCCGTGGGCGACAAAGAAGCCGTGCTCGCGCTCGCACATCACGGTAGCATTTCACGCGAGGCGCGGTACGACGTCGAAGCGCGTTTGAAGCGCGGCGAAATTCCGGCGGTGATCGCGACTTCCTCCCTGGAATTGGGCATCGACATCGGCAGCATTGATCTCGTGGTGCAGCTCGAATCGCCCAAGAGCGTATCCGCGGCATTGCAACGTGTGGGCCGCAGCGGCCACGTGCTCCGCGCGACCAGCAAAGGCAGAATTATCCCGATCTATCCCGCCGACCTCGATGACTCGGTTTGCCTCGTGCGCGACATGTTGCACGGTGACATCGAAGAATCCGTGATTCCGGAGAATTGTCTCGATGTCTTGTCGCAGCAGATTGTCGCCGAAGTTGCGATGCGCGAATGGCCTCGTCTGGATTTGTATCGTGTGCTGCGGCAGAGCTATTGCTATCGCCATCTCACACCCGCGATGTTCAACAATGTTCTCGACATGCTCGCTGGACGTTATGCTTCTGCGCCCATGCGCGCATTGCAGCCGCGCATTTCCTGGGACAAAGTCAATGACAAATTGATCGCGCTGCGCGGCGCACGTTTGCTGGCGGTCATGAGCGGGGGCACCATTCCCGATCGCGGCTATTATAGCGTCTACCTCGCGGACAGCAACACCAGGCTCGGCGAGATGGAGGAGGAATTCGTGTTCGAATCGCGCGTCGGGCACGTTTTCTATCTCGGCAACAACGAATGGCGCATCGACAAAATCATGCACGATCGCATCATCGTGTCGCCCGTGCGTGCGGTCAAGCCGCGGCCGCCGTTTTGGAAAGGCGATTCGCTGTTTCGCGATTACGACACCAGCCTGCGCGTCGCGGCATTTCGCCGCGAGCTACTGGACAAGATCGATCGCGGCGAAGCGGAGAGCTGGCTGAGCCAGGATTGCCATGCCGATGCCACACTCGCGAGAAACTTGCAGGAGTATCTGCTGCGACAACGCGCCCATACCGGCGCCGTGCCCACGGATAAACAATTCGTTCTCGAGTCCTTTCGCGACAGCGCGCAGGAGCCGCATGTGGTGTTGCACACCTGTTGCGGCGGCCGCGTCAACGGCGCCTGGGCCATGGCAGCCGCAGCCGCCATCGAGCGGCGTTATCACGCCCAGGCGCAATATTCGTTCAATGACGACGGCATCATTCTGCGGCTGCTTGATACCGGCCAGACCGAGCTGTTGACGGGCGCGCTCGCGCTGGCTCCGCAGGACGCCGAGAAACTCTTGCTCGCAGCTTTGGCGGATTCGGCTCTCTTTGCCACGCGTTTTCGTTACAATGCTGCCTCATCTTTGCTGTTGCCGCGCTCGCGCCACGGCAAGCGCATTCCGCTGTGGCTGCAACGATTGCGCGCCGCGGATTTGCTGCAAGTCGTGCGGCAGTTTCCGGATTTTCCCGTGCTGCTGGAAACCTATCGTGATTGCGTGCAAGAAGTGTTCGATTTGAGAGGCCTGCGTCAGGTGTTGGAAAAATTGCAGCGCCGCGATATTCAAATTCACTTTGTCGAAACGCCTTTTCCTTCGCCCATGGCTTCGGGTTTGATGTTCAATTTTCTTGCCAGCAATTTGTACGGCAGTGATAGCGCACTTTATCCCGGTCACGTTGCCGACGTCAGCAGCGAGCTGCTCGCAGAGATTTT
This sequence comes from bacterium, assembly GCA_050732395.1. Taxonomy (GTDB): domain Bacteria; phylum Zhuqueibacterota; class Zhuqueibacteria; order Zhuqueibacterales; family Zhuqueibacteraceae; genus JBIOXB01. Next base: position 13,807 of record JBOHQX010000313.1, on the reverse strand, counting down.
AGCGCGCGAAAGCATTCCGGCGATCGTAACGCCGGAGTTGGCCGCCGAAGCGGAAGCCCGCTGGCAGCATTTGAGCGCTGACCGGCAGGCACGCGATGCGGAAGAATTGTTTGTCATCATCGAAAAACTCGGTCCGCTTTCCGAAGCAGAATTGCACCGGCGAGCGCAAGCAGAGCCGGCAGCATGGCTGGCAAAATTGCGCGAGGCCAGTCGCATTGTGCCATTGGCAGAAAAATGGCAAGGCTGGATTGCGCGCACGGACTTGAGCTTGTTCGAGGACCACACGGACGAAAAAAATGCGCGTGAATTGCTGCAGCGTTATCTGCGCGTACATGGGCCCGTCACTCGTATGGCGGTGCAGCAGGAATTGCGCTTACCTGAAGAGATCGTGCAGAAAATTCTCTCGGAGTTGCATTCTGAAAAGAAGCTCGTACACGGCGAGCTGGTCGTGGGTGTAAAAACCGAACAGTGGTGCGAGCGCGACAACTTCGCGGAATTGTATCGCCGCGCCATCGCCCAACGGCGGGCAGCGGAAGCTCCGGCGTCACGTCAGGTTTTTTTCCGTTTTTTGCTGCACTGGCACAAAATCGCCAGACCCGGACAACCGCTCACCGATTTGATGAAACGCTATCGTGGTTTGCGCTTACCGGAACGTTTCTTCGAACGCGAAATGCTGCGCTCGCGTCTTGCCTCACGTGACCTCGAAGAAATGGCCAGAGTATACGAGGAGGTTGACGAAAAAATCGCAGCCGGAGAGATTATTGTTCAGGCGGACCGTACCAGCGATGAAGGCCGGCGCTATTTGAATTTCTATCTGCGAGGGGAAGGGAGCTTATTTTCTTCCCGCGCAGAGCTGCTCATCGCGACTCAAACCCTCGCGGAGCCAACCCGCACCGTTTTCGAATTTCTCAAAGAAAACGGTGCCAGCTTTCTGCGCGACGTCGTGGCCGGCACTGGATTGGCTTCATCGCAAGTGGAGCAAGAATTCTCGCAACTGGCCAGTCTCGGCCTGGTGAGCTGCGATCATTACGGCTCATTCACCAATCTATTGCAGTCCGAAAGGGCCTTGGGGACTGCCACGACGCCGGCGCGAACGGATGCGTTCTCAAAAGATTGGCCGCTTTCTCGACCGGCCTGGCAAATACGCGACCGGCAGCGGCGAGAGCGCAAGGCATTGCGCCAAACCATTCGCGAGCGCATGTCTTTGCAGGAAGGCAGATGGTTTCTCATAACCTCATTCGCCGTGATGGGCAAGGAATTGGACGAATCCCAACGGGCGGAAAGACAAGCGCGTTTGTTGTTGCAGCGCCACGGCATCGTCGTGAGGGATTGGCATCGCCGCGAGCGCGGCCTGCTGCCCTGGCCGAAGCTTTTTCAGGTTTTGAAACGACTCGAATGGCAGGGCGAGATTCGCCGCGGCTATTTTATAGAAGGCTTATCCGGCATCCAATTCGCGTTGCCGGAAGCGTTGGAAACTCTGGCGCAATTGCGATCAGAGAAAAATACGCCATTTGCCGCACCGGCTTTTATCAGTACCGCCGATCCGGCTTTGCCTTTCGGTGACGCTGTGCCGTGGGATCTGCAAGATAGTAACGGCAACAACACCGGTGTCGTGCGCAGCGCCGGCAATCATTTGTTGTTTGTCGAGGACCGGCCGGTGCTTTATAGTGAAAACTATGGCACGCGTTTGTGGACATTGCCGGATTGGCGCGCAGATTTCGCCGAATCTTTGTTGGCGAATCTGAAAGTTTGGTTGCAGCTTCCGCCTCATCTGCGCCCGCGGTCGCGCATCGAAATTCTGCAAGTGAATGAGGCGCCCGCTGCAGAATGCGCGTTTGCTGAAACGTTGGTGCAAAACGGCTTCGAACGCGAGGGTGAAAAATTGTTATTGTGGCCGTCGAAGGTGTGAAGCTGCACTTCATAACCTCTTGCAGCTCTGGCGGCTGAAGATTGGATTGGCGATAGATTACAGATCTGCAGGTCGATTGACACGAATGAGCTGGCCGGAGACTTGTGGCATTGCCTTGAGAGCAGAATCGATTCGAGCGGCTAAGCTGACAAAATCAGGGTCGAAGGTACAGACGACTATCCCGGCATGATTCGGCTGTTGTTGGTGCAGCCGGATGAAATGCTTCCGGTTCAAAGTCAATAACACGCGCAGGTTGGTACGTGCGAAATCCAACACCTCGTCGTCGGGGATCGTTCGTCCAGCATTGCCAGCTTCTTGGCTTGTCAAGACCTCATGCCCCCGTTGTCGCAGCTCCACAACCACGGGCAACGGAAAATTTTCATTGGTGTAGAGCCGCGCCATGTGCTCAAGCTTCCTCATTCTCGGCGATTTGCAGCTCGATCTCTTCGCGATGCGAGCGAACATACGCCCAGGCATTCGCCAAGTCCTCTGCTCGCAGTGAAGTATAAGAACGTAGTAATTCGGCTTCACTGGTTCCAAGCCGCCGCGCTTGCTCCAGTAACCAAACGGGTATGCGGGTACGCACGATACACGCTTCCCCACCAGAAACATGGGGGTTGCTCTCGATACCTGGAAAAGAATCGCCTAAGTCGCGCACGACCCACTGCAGCAATTGCGCCTTCTCCGCTCGTGTCATCTCGGACAGCAGTTTTTCAGCTTCTTGATACGCATTCATAATTTTGTTCGCAGGTGAAATTATCTCGGTGTTACTATTCAAAGTATGCTCCTCGCCGGTACGATGCAAGGAGATTTTTCTTCCGATTTCACTGCCGGGAATCTGCGGAAAATTTGACATAACCAAATTAGCTCCGAATCTTTTGCCGGGAGAAGCCGGAGGATATTATTTGAAAACAACCTGGTTTTTCTCTCATTAATTGCCCTTTGTTATTATCTCCGCGTTTGTTATAGTTTCGATCATGGAAACACGAGCTTTCGAAAATCAACTTCAAAGCATCTTTCTCAATTCAAAACACAACGAACCGCTAGCTTCTCACACCACCCTCGGCGTGGGCGGACCGGCGCGCTGGTTCGTGACGGCAACTTCCACGGAGCAATTGCAATCCGGCATCCAGCTCGCGCATGATGGCAATATCCCGGTATTCGTTTTAGGTTGGGGCAGCAATTTGATTGTGTCGGATGAAGGCTTTCCGGGATTGGTGATTCAGAATCGCGCCAAAAACTGGAAGGTCATCGCAGCGCCGGCGTCAGCGCCTGCGTATGCCGCCACTGCACTTGCAAGACTGGAGGCATTGGGTGAGCAATATTATCGCGTGGATGATCTGCTCTATTCCGAGGAGCATGAGCCCATTGCGATCGTGCAGGTCGAATCCGGCGCAAAGATTGAACCCTTGATGAAAGATTTGTTACGCCAAGGTATAACGGGCTTGCAATGGTTCGCCGGCATCCCGGCTTCAGTGGGCGGCGCTGTTTACATGAACCTGCACGGCGGTTATCACTTCTTCGGTGATTTAGTCGGGCGCACGCTGCTGTTTGATCCTCGCGCTTCTCAGAACAAGCTCAAATCGGTTGATCATGACTATTTTCAATTCGAGTATGACCGTAGTGTGTTGCATCGGACCAAGGAAACGGTTTTGTGTGTAGAGCTCAAATTGCACTACGGCGACGTTGGTCGCGCGCGGGCCGCGGCCGTAGAATGGGCGCGGCGCAAAGCTTTACAGCCGCAAAAATCCGCAGGCTGCATTTTTCGCAATCTTTCTGCTGAAGAACAGAAACGCCTGCAACTGCCTACGCCTTCAATCGGCTACTTGGTCGAGCATGTGCTCAAACTCAAAGGCGAGCGGCGTGGCGACGCGATCATATCGCTCCGCCATGCGGCTTTCATCGAGAACCTCGGGCAGGCTTCGGCGGAGGAAGTGAAAGAACTGATCGCGTTGATGAAAAACAAGGCGCGGGACGAGCTTGGGCTGAAATTGATAGAGGAAGTGGAGTATATTTAAGCCTTCTGCGATGCCATTCAGGAGGAATCTCTTTCAGATGCTTGACAAGCGCTCAGAAAGTTTCCTCCTGAGATGACGGGCCACAAGTCGAGGCTTTGAAAACAATCACATTGTAAACAGTCGACGAATGTCCAAATTCATCATCACGGGTGGTAGAAAACTGGAAGGGGAGTTCTTTGTTGCCGGCAATAAAAATGCTGCCTTGCCGATCCTCGCCGCCACCGTTTTGACCGACGAAGAGTGCGTGTTGCGCAACGTGCCGCGTATCCTCGACGTCGAGACCATGCTGGCTTTGCTGGCCGATCTCGGCAAAAAGGTCACGCGCGATGACTCCGGCGCGGTGTGCATTTCCGGCGCCGCTGCAAGATCCGTTTTGGATAAGGAATTGGTGCAACGATTACGCGCCTCGATTCTCTTCCTGGGGCCATTATTGGCGCGTTTCGGAAATGCGCTGATCGGCCCACCGGGCGGTTGCGTCATTGGCAAGCGCGCCGTGGGGACGCATTTCGACGCTTTGGCCGCCCTGGGGGCGAACATTATTGGGGCGGAGGACGGCTACCAAGCCACACTACCGGATCCGCATCCTGCGAATATATTCTTGGATGAAGTCTCCGTCACAGCGACGGAAAATGCCATGCTCTGTGCCGCAATGATTTCCGGTGAAACGGAGATTGCCAACGCAGCGTGTGAGCCGCATGTGGCCGATCTTGCCATTGTTCTCAAGAAAATGGGCGCGCAGATTGCCGGCGAAGGCTCGAATCGATTGATCATACACGGTCAAAAAAAGTTGCGCGGTTTCGAGCACGATATATCGCCGGATTTCATCGAGGCCGGCACCATGATCATTGCAGGCGCGTGCACGCAGGGCCATCTCGTTCTTCGGCATATTCAAGCCGAGGATTTGAAGCCCATCCTGCTTTTCTTGCAGCGCTTGGGTGTACAGGCCAGGTTCTCGAATTCCACTTCACTTGAAGTTTTGCCTTCCAAACTCTCCGCGTCCATGCGCAAGATTCAGACGCGGCCGTGGCCGGGCTTTCCCACGGACTTGATGAGTCCGTTGATCGTGCTGGCCACACAAGCACCGGGTACAACTCTTTGCCACGACTGGATGTATGAATCGCGCATGTTTTTTGTCGATAAGCTCATTGCCATGGGCGCGAACATCACCTTGTGTGACCCGCACCGCGCATTGGTCACCGGCCCGACGCAATTGCGTGCACAAAAACTCAGCAGCCCGGATATTCGTGCGGGCATTGCGCTCGTCATCGCCGCGCTGATTGCCACCGGCACGAGCAGCATCGATCATGCAGAGCTGGTGGATCGCGGATACGAAGACATCGTGCGGCGTTTGCGCGGGCTGGGCGCAGAGGTCACACGCCCAGAATGAAATCTCCGCTTGACAAGGCAAAACCGGCTTGTTATATTGCCGACGTTGCCTCCGGCTGTTTTCATTTCTCTCATCTCATCTTTTCGAAGAACTCCCGCGCGAATCGAGAGGAGTTCTGCTCGCTAAAGGACTCACTCCGCAGGAAGCGTCGCTGCTCTTGGTTGAATTAAAATCCGGAGAGTGATGCGAACTTGATACGTACTCACAGCTTCTCTTCTTGTTACGCCGCTGTCCCACCTATGGATGCTTCATCTTCCGCGCACGGCTGAACGCCGTTACTGCGCGTGCTCATTACATTAGCCTTTGACCGGTTTTCTAATACTGCTCGGCTCCGTTAGGTGTACGAGCTTCTCGGGCGATGGAAAGGAGTCTGCATCATGCGAAGGTTGCTTCTTTTTTGTCTCGCGCTCTCGTTGATGGGTTGGGCGCTCTTGCAAGCCGGCACTACCGGCAAAATCGCTGGCACCATCACGGACGCGGAAACCGGCGAGAAACTGGCCGGCGTTAACGTCGTAATCGAGGGCACCTCCATGGGCGCGGCCACGAATCTCGAGGGCTATTTTGTTATTTTGAATGTGCCACCAGGTGTTCTTAATTTGCGCGCTTCTTCCATCGGCTACGCCGCGCAGCGCATCAACAACGTGACGGTGAAAATCGATCTGACGACGGAAATAAACATGCAGCTAGAGTCCGAAGCGCTTGCGGGCGAAGCGGTGGTGGTGGTGGCCGAGCGGCCGGTGGTGCAAAAAGATATTTCCTCCAGCCAGGCGAATTTGAGCGCGGCGGAGATTCAAGCCCTGCCCGTGGTGAATGTGTCGAGCGTGGTGGGCTTGGAAGCAGGCGTGCGCGGCACGGAGATCCGCGGCGGCAGCACGAACGAAACCGCTTACTTGTTGAACGGCATCGCTTTGCGCGACGAGCGCGACAACACACCTTTTACCGGAATCAGCTATACTTCCATTAGCGAAGTACAAGTGCAAACCGGCGGCTTCAACGCCGAGTACGGCAACATTCGCTCGGGCCTCGTCAACGTCGTGACCAAAGAGGGAGGGAGCGATCGCTACACCTTAAGCCTGCAAACGCGCTATCGCGCGCCGGATCCCAAACATTTCGGCCCCTCACCCACGGACCGTAATTCTTATTATATCCGCCCGTATGTCGATGAGACCGTGGCCTGGACCGGTACCACCAGCGGCGCGTGGGATGCCTTCACACGATTGCAATATCCTGAATTCGAGGGCTGGAATTCTATTGCGCAAAAGACACTCACCGACGACGACCCGAACAATGATTTGACCCCGCAAGCCGCCCAAGAGCTTTTCTTGTGGCAGCATCGCCGCGTGCTGGACGTGCAAGATCCGGACTATGATTTCGACGCGAGCTTCGGCGGGCCCGTGCCGGCCGTGAGCGCCAACCTGGGCAATTTGCGCTTCCTCGCTTCCTATCGCACGACGCAAACCGCCTACGTGATTCCGCTTTCGCAGGATCAGTTTCGTGATTGGACCGGCCAGTTGAAACTGGTTTCCGATCTCGGCCCCGGAAAAAAGCTGACGGTGGAAGGTTTGCTCGCCAAAGCGCGCGGCACCAACAGCAATAACGCGGGCTTGCCCGGTATTTTCCGTTCTCCCACCAGTATTGCCGGTGAATTGAACCGCGTCAGCTTCATCGATTCCCGCATTTTTGCCCCGGATTATTGGGCGCCCACGGAAGTGCGGCGCAACAGCATGAGCGCGAAATTCACACATACGTTGAGCGCCAATACTTTTTACGAAGCTGCGCTGCACCGTTTCGCCTCGCGTTATGAAACACATCCGGGACGGCCACGCAACACCGAAATCGTGCGTGTGTTCGGCAACAATTACGGTGTGGACGAAGCGCCGTTCGGATTCATCGCAAGTCCCACTACCGGCATTGATGGCTTGCGCATGAGTGTGGGCTTTAGCAATTCGCGCGACAGCAGCGAAGTCACGACGTGGACCGGTCGCTTCGACCTCAATAGCCAGTTGGATCGCTACAATTTCGTGAAAGCCGGCGTGGAGTTCATTTATACCGACAACAACGTCAACTATGCCTCGGTCGATGAATTTCTGCCCAGCGGCCGATCGCGCTCTTCCTGGCATACGTTCCCCAAACGCGGCGCGCTGTACCTGCAGGACAAGCTCGAATTCGAAGGCATGATCGCAAACGTCGGCTTGCGCCTCGATTACGCGCATGCCGGCGGCGAATGGTACGTCTATGACGTCTATGACCGTGCCTTCACTTCCGAACAATCGCTGGGCCTCGACACACTGTTGGCGCGAGAACCGACCAAACACATCTTCAATCTCAGCCCGCGCCTCGGCGTCGCGTTTCCCATTACCGTGAACAGCAAACTTTTTTTCAACTATGGCCATTTCCGGCAGATGCCCACGCCGGAAAATCTTTATCTGTTGCGCCGTTTCACGGACAACTACGCAGTGACACGCCTGGCCGAGCCCAATAATCCCCTGCCTAAGACGGTGGCTTACGAATTGGGCTACGAACACAATCTCTTCGATCAATATCTGTTGCGCGTTGCCGGTTACTACAAGGATGTTTCGCTAGATACTTTTCTGGTGCGATACAAAAGCCGCGATAGCGCCGTCAATTACCAAAGAAGCGAGCCCAACAGCTACGCTGACATTCGCGGCTTCGAGCTTACTGTGCGCAAGAACCGGGGCGCATGGGTGCAAGGATTTCTGAATTATACCTATATGGTGAAAACCAAAGGCTTTTTCGGTCTGGACGAATACAATCAGGATCCCACGCAGCAACGCGAAATCGAGAGCGACCGCGTGCGCTTCGATCAGGAGCGCCCGCTCGCCCGGCCCTATGCTCGCGCGAATCTCGACTTCTTCACGCCGGACGATTTTGGCCCGCGCTGGCTGGGCACGCATCTGCTCGGCGATTGGCGCCTGAACCTGCTGGCCTCCTGGGAAGCCGGATTTCATTTGACCTGGGCCGGCGGCGGCGGCGCCAGCATTCCGGGCATTCAAGACAACGTGCAGTGGCAGGGATTCTCCACACTCGATCTGCGGTTGAGCAAAGGTTTTCGCATTGCCAATGCGAACGTGCAATTCTTCATGGACGTGAACAACGCGCTCAATCTCAAGCAAATGAACGCTTCTGTGTTTGATTATGGCTATGGCTTCGTGGATGGTAGAGATTTTGACGCCTACATGCGCTCGTTACATTTGCCTGATGAAGTTGCCGGCAAGCTAGGCTACGGCAACATCCCGGGCGACGACCGGCCGGGCGATTACCGCAAAGGGCCTTATATTCCGTGGGATCAAAACGCCGATGAAGCGACGAAGGACGAGTGGCGCAAAAACAAATCTTATATTGACATGCCCAATTTTGAGTTTCTCACGTTTTTGAATCCGCGGGAAATTTTTTGGGGGTTGAAGATTGCGTTTGATGTGTATTGAAAGCAACTCTCTTCTTGTCATTCTGAAAGAATCTTGTTAAAACCGAGAACCGTGCTCACGCGTCGCAAGATTCTTTCGGAATAATATCCAATAAAGAAGAACTGAAAGCAACTCTGAGGAAACAATGAATTCATGCACGAAATATTCGCAAAAATGGCTGATGGCGGGCGTATTGTGCTTGTTTCTCTGTGGCGCGTTGCCCCGGCCAGCGCATGCGCAATTCAAAACCAAATGGCTGGCCGCCGGTTCGTTGCACAACTGGTTTTCCGAAATCGGCTGCGAAATCGAGGAAGGGTTGGAAAAAGTGCAACAATTCGGCTTGCGCTGGCCGGCAATTTTTGAATATCAAGACCTGCAAGCCGCCAAAGGCTTGTGGCTCGGCGTCGCCAATTTCACCGACGAGTTCGGCACCACCTATCCGCACAAAGTGGTGCACGTGGGCCCGCGCGTTTCGGGGAGCGGTGAGTTTTTTCCGATGGAATTCAAAATGGTGAGCCGCTTTGCGCCGCCGCTGGTGTACGTCGATGGTGCACAATCCTTCGGTCCGCCGCTGGAAAATGAAGAAGTCGATCCTGCCATGCCGGCCGACCGCATGATCATCAACGTCACCAACACGCAAACCGGTATTACCATGACGCGCAAGATCATGCAATTCAGCCAGCAATATCATGACAATTATATGGTGTATGAATACACGCTCACCAACACCGGCAACACCGATGCTGATACGCAAATCGAGCTGCCCAACAAGACGCTCGAAGGCGTGTACCTCTTCTTCCAGTATCGCTACTCTGTGAGCCGTGAAACCCGTTTCGTCATCGGCAATGCGACGGGATGGGGCATCAACACCATGAATGACACGCGCGGCGACGGCGTGAAGGCGGATCCACCGCAAGAAAATTTCCGGGCGCAGTTCTCCTGGCACGGCAAATATCCGGTGTTCACGGCTTACGACAATATCGGCGCACCGATTTGGGCGCCGGATCTGGGTACGGGCTTTGTTGCACCCAATGACACCGTCGGGCGTTTGGGGGGCGCACAATTCGTGGGCGTGGTCACGCTGCACGCCGACAAGTCCGCCACGGACAAATCCGACGATCCCGGCCAGCCTTCCACGACCACTTACATTGGCTCGGATGATGCTCTGACCTCAGGCAACAGCCCGTTCAATCCGGTAAAAATGACCCTGGAATATGCATTCATGGCCAAAGGGCACACCAGCCCGCGCCACGCGGACGTGGTCGAGCCGAGCGGCAATTTTGCCGAGCCGACCGGCGATCCTTCCTTGGGAACCACAGGCGGCTGGTCGAGCGCAATTGGCTATGGCCCGTACACGCTGGGGCCCGGAGAGAGTGTTACTATTGTCATGGCCGAAGGCGCAGCCGGCCTGAGCCGCGAGCAATGCATTGAGATTGGGCGACGCTACAAAGGCGGGCAGATTAACGCGCGCGAAAAGAATCAATCGGTGTTGACCGGACGCGATTCGCTGTTCCAAACGTTTCGCCGCGCGATTGCAAACTATCAATCGGACTACGATATTCCACAACCCCCACCGCCGCCCACCGTTTTTTATGTTGACGGCAAAGCGGATCGCGTGCAATTGGCGTGGGAAATTGAAAACGATCCCACGCTACGCGGTTTTCGCATCTATCGCGCCACCGGGCGACGCGACAGCAGTTACGCCCGCATTGGCGAAATGGACGCGGGCGCGCGTTCTTTCGATGACACGCAAAATCTGCAGCGCGGCGTGAATTATTATTACTACCTCGTTTCCGTGGGCGATGCCGCACAGAACGACGGTGCCGGCCAGACGCCCGCTGGCGCTTTGATCAGCAACCGGTATTATTCTCAAACTTACGTTCCCACTACGCTCAAACGTCCGCCCGGTGAAACGCCGAGCCAAATCCGCGTCGTGCCCAATCCCTTCAGCCTCGGCGCCGATCAGGACCGGCTGCGTTTTCCGGATGAACGCGATCGTATCGCCTTCTTCGATATTCCCGGCCAATGCAGCATCCAAATCTTTACGGAAAATGGGGAATTGGTGAATACTATCGAGCACACCGATGGCACCGGCGACGCGTATTGGAATGCAGTCACCTCGTCCAATCAAATCATCGTCAGCGGCATTTACCTCGCGGTGATCACGGACAAAACGACCGGCCAGAGGCATATTGCCAAATTCGTGGTTGTGCGGTAAGTCTCTTCAACCACTGCGGCAGCGCCGCAACCGAAATAAAAGCATAGCCACGGCAGCACACGGAGTTATTCACGATCCACGATTGCATGGGTAAGGCAATGACTAAATGTATGATTCGTCTCGTTGTTGTTTGCGCCGTTCTCGCGTTTACGCATACCGCGGGTCGGGCGCAACAGGAAAAGAGAGCGCAAACCGGCATGAAGTTCCTGTCGGTAACCACCGATCCCCGCGCCGCCGCCCTGGGCGATGCCGTGACCTCCTTGGAAGTGAATTCCACGGCGATGTTTTTCAATCCCTCCGGCATGGCGCGCTTGAGTACTTTTGGAGACGTCGCCGTAGGTCGCGTCAACTGGCTCGCCGACATCGATTATGTTTACGGCAGCGCCGCGTTTCGCCCAGCCGGCGGCACGTATGGTGTCTTCGGACTGTCCGTGGTCTCGGTGAACTACGGCGATTTTATCGGTACGATTCGTGACAACAATTCCGCCAATGAGCGCGGCTATATCGACACTGGCACATTTAGTCCAGGCGCTTGGGCCGTGGGCCTGGGTTATGCCAAGGCGCTCAACGACAAATTTGCAGCCGGCGGCCGGGTCAAATATGTGAATCAAGATTTGGGCAGCGCGATCGTCGGGTACGATCAAAGCGGCGCTTACGTCACCCGTGGTTACGAGGAAAACGTTCTGGCTTTCGATTTCGGCCTGCTGTATCGCTCCGGTTTTCGCAGCCTCAATTTCGGCATGAATGTCAATAACTTCTCGCGTGAAGTGAAATACGAAGAAGAAGGTTTCCAACTGCCGTTGACGTTCCGGATCGGAGTGTCCATGGACGCTGCGGAGTTGTTTGCCCTGGACAAGGAAAGACACGCGCTTGTGCTTGCGGTCGATGCCGTGCATCCGCGGGATTTTTCCGAACAAGTGAACGTCGGCGGCGAATACTGGTTCGCAAACACCGTGGCCCTGCGTGCCGGCTACTCTTATCCCAACGACGAGCACGGCTTCAGCGCGGGCGCTGGATTTCAAAAATCTTCAAAAAGCTTCGGCCTGGGCGTGGACTACGCCTACACGCCCTTCGGTGTGTTTGAGAGCGTGCATCGCTTCGCGTTTCATTTTTCATTGTGATCTTCCCCGGTGTCAATCCCGCGAAGTTGGGAATCATTGCAGCAGAACTGATCGAAAAAGTTTGGTACAAATATGAAAACTCGCATGAAGTGCGTGCCAGCCTGCGTGACGCTACTGGCGTTGAACATGCTGGCATTGATGGGCTGCGAGGCGGACAACGTCACCAGCCTCTACGATCCCAATGCCACCTCCCGGCCCGATCCGGTGATCAGCAGCGTGACGCCTTCCGATCGCGCCTTTGCCGGCATCGATATTGTGACGATCACGGGCCAGAATTTCTCGAGCGTGCCGGAGGAGAATTTCGTCTATTTTGACGATCAATTGGGCGTGGTGCAGAGCGCTTCGGCCGCGCAGTTGGCCGTCAAAGCCCCGGTGTTGATCAAAAGCGGGGTCAATCTCAGAATAGCGGTGCACAAAGCCTCGAAGTTTAGCAACGCCATCAGCTACGATCTGATAGCGGCAGTGGAGAACTTCTACAAATTCCTTGAAATCGAAGAGCCTTGGACCATCGCCTGCGATGCACAGGACAACGTTTACCCGACAGTGCTCGTCAACAGCCTGGGAGAGGGCGTCAAGAAGATTACACCTGACGGACAAAAATCGGATTATTCACCCAAGCCCTCGGGCACCGCAGCGCGTTACAACGGTTTGAAATTCGGACCGGGCGGCTTTTTGTACGGGGTCACGTTCGAGCGCCGCATCCTTCAAATTCCAGCCGGCGGCGGCGCGCCGGTGAATTGGGTAGTGATTGCCAATACCGTGTTGCGCTTGAATGATTTGGATTTTGATCGTGAGGGCAATTTGTGGACCGCGGGCAACGTGGACTTGCACCGCGTCAAACCGGACAAAACCGTGAGGAGCTTTCCGTTCGTAGGGGTGGTGCGCAGCGTGCGCATTTTCAACGGCGCGGTTTATCTCGCCGGGAACCGGGATAACACGGAAAAGATTTGGCGTGTGCCCATCGTTTCCGCCGATGAAGTGGGTGCTGAAGAGGTGTATTTTGATTTTTCGTCCAGATACAATGGTGCGGCGCTCGCGATCACATTTGCCGCAGACGGCGATTTGTACATTGGCACGGATGCGCCGGAGTCGATAGTGGTTGTGCATCCTGACAAAAGTGCAGAGGCGCTTTATCCCGGCTTGTTTGTCGCCCCAGGCATCTCATTCGCATGGGGCACGACGGATTTTCTATATCTCACGCAACAGGGTAGCATCGCCGACGATATTCAACAGACGATATTGAAAGTCAATATGCTCAAAAAAGGCGCGCCGTATTACGGGCGCGGAGATCAGTGAGCGCCGCGTCGACTTTGTTATTCCGGAGCAATCTTGTTTGGAACTCGGCACAGCGCCTCATTTCATCAAGATTCTGATAGAATGACGAGAAAAGGAGTATAGTTCGGAGCAAAATCACCCACGCAGAACCTCTCGCAGAAAGGAGGCTGGCATTCGGAGCAAATCTTACGAGTTTTATCCTGTCCAGGCAGGAGGAATTCATTTACAATCAAACAATAACCTGAAAGGGAAGGAGATTAAAATGGCAAAGTTTTTTACTGCGTTTTGCATTGCCATTCTGCTGTGTGTTGGCTCAGCGTCGGCTCAATGGCAATTTGTCAAGAATTTTCCGAACGACAGCTTCACAGGGCCAAGTGCGTGTCATGGTCTTGCTGTTGATCCAGACGGCAAAGTCTGGATTCAGATCTTTGGCACGAGCGACAGTATTGAAGTG
>JBOHQX010000312.1:0-10798 GCA_050732395.1 bacterium | reverse complement strand
ACGCGATCTCCAAGGCCAACCGATAACCCCAATGGCAGCGCATGCGTTTATCAAAGAACATCTGACGGTACCAGAAGAAATTCGGCGCGAGCGCCGTAACAAAAAACGCATTCAAGACAAGATCACTCCCGGGCGCCGGAAAAGAAAATCACATCGCCACAAATCCCAAGCGGACTGATTTGTAAGTTGGCTCAAAATCAGAAAAAAACTCTTGACTTCGCTTAGGAAATCTTCAAATCCGCTCCACACCGACCATTTCGATATTTATTTTTACCCCGAAGAAAAAGCAGCGGCGCAACAAGCGGCGCGCATGGCCGAGCGCTGGTATAGCCGGCATAAATTCATACTACAACACGAGCTGAACGGCCGCCAAGCCATTCTGCTTTACGCCAGCCATCCTCAATTCGAGCAAACGAATGCACTCGGCGGCGGGGACATTGGCGAGGGTACAGGTGGCGTGACGGAAGCATTGCAGCGCCGGATCGTTTTGCCGTTTGCCGGCCCCATTGCCGAAACCGATCACGTCATTGGCCATGAGCTGGTGCATGCGTTTCAATACGACCTCACCGGCGTGAATACCGGCGGCAGGTTTCGCTCACCGGCAGGGCTGCAATTGCCCCTGTGGTTCATCGAGGGCATGGCGGAGTTTCTTTCGCTCGGCTCGAATGACCCTAACACGGCGATGTGGATGCGTGATGCGGTGAAAACGCAAAAGAAGCTCCCCAATTTGCGCGACCTCGAAGGTGGCCGTTTTTTTCCCTCTCGCTACGGCCAGGCGCTCTTGTCGTATATAGCCGGCCGGTGGGGCGACGGCGCAATCGGAGAATTGCTAAAGGAGTTCGGCGGGCCCGGCAGAACCGCCAGTCTCGATGGCGCCATTCGAAAAGTCCTGCATGTCGGGCCGGATACTTTGGCGCAAGATTGGCATGAGGCGCTGCGTGCGGCCTATGCTCCGCTGATGAAAACCACCGAGGCGCCGGAGAAATACGGCAAGCTCCTGATCAGCAAAAAAACCGGCGCGGGCGACCTCAACGTCGGACCGGTGTTGAGCCCCGACGGCAAAAATGTGATTTTCTTTTCGGAAAAAGATTTGTTCTCCATCGATCTCTTTCTCGCCGATGCGAAAACCGGCAAAATCAAACATAACCTCGTGCGCGCCGAGAAGGACCCGCATTTGGAGAGCCTCGAATTCATCAACTCCGCCGGCGCATGGGAGGCGGGTGGCGCACGCCTCGCTTTCGCGCTCGTCACCAAAGGCCGGCCTGGTCTCGCGCTACTCGAAGTGAAGAATCACAAAATCACGCGTGAAATTCGTTTGCCGCATCTCGGCGAGATTTTCAATCCGACCTGGTCGCCGGATGGCAAAAGCATTTATTTTATTTCGGATCGTGACGGCATTTCAAATATTTACCGCCTCGAGCTGGCGAGCGCCAATCTTTTCCAAGTGACGAATCTCTACACTGGCGTCAGCGGCATCACGGCGTCGAGCCCAGCTCTTTCGGTGGCGCAAAAAATCAATTGCCTTTCCTTCAGTGTGTACGAAAATGGCAAATATAATATTTACACCACGGACACGCCAGAGGTGCTGGCAGGCAAACCGGTGGCGGAATTTTCCGACGGTGTTAGCTCCGCGACGCTGCCGCCAGTCGTGCGCGTTTCCACCAATCTCGATTCGGTTCTACACAATTCGACCATGGGATTATCCAACGCTGCACATCATCGCATCGTCGAGTACAAACCCAAATTGGCACTCACGTACATTGGCCAGCCGGTTCTCGCCGGCGGATATGACAGTTACGGCGTGCATCTCGGCGGCGGTATTTCGCTCATGTGGAGCGACAAGCTCGGCAATCGCAATCTCAGCTTAGCCGCCCAAGCGCAGATCGACGGCGCCGAGCGCGCTCAATCTTGCTACTGCTGGCCTGGCGTTGGTATATGACACCTCGGTTTTCGGCGCTACCGGCCCTCTGATCGGGCATGGTTATCGCGTCGAACTCTCTCCAACCCTCGGCACGATCAGCATGAACACCATGCTGGTAGATTATCGCCGCTACTTCATGCCGATCAGGCCATTTACACTTGCTGCACGCTTGCTGCATTATGGCCGCTACGGCCGAGATGCGGAGGACGCCCGACTGTCGCCGTTGTTTCTTGGTTATCCCGGCCTGGTGCGCGGCTATGACAGCAATTCTTTCGGCGCGAACGAGTTCGTTGCCACCTCGGATACTACTTTTGAAAGTCCGGTGTTTGATCGGTTGATCGGCTCGCGTCTGGCGCTGGCCAATTTCGAATTGCGTTTTCCACTGTTCGGCGTGCTGCATGTGGGTCCGGGATATTACGGCGCTTTTCCCATTGAAACGGGTGTGTTCTACGACGCCGGCGTGGCATGGACAATAAATGACAAAGCCAGCTTTCTGGGCGGCAATCGCGATCCGGTGCGAAGCTACGGCACTACTGCCCGTGTCAATTTATTGGGCTATGCCGTTCTGGAAATCGACTACGTCAATCCGGTGGATCGGCCACAGAAGGGTTGGTTTTGGCAATTCAATTTCACGGCGGGGTTTTAAGCAAACGACTAGGCCAGGAAAGCGCACGATGAACTCCAAGCTGCGCCCAGTCTTGCTGTGGCTGGTAACGCTCATGACGCTCGGTAGCGGCATATTGAATCTTTATTCGGTCATTGGCCCCGCCCTGCCGGAGCGCAAGGCCATCTTGGAAAAAATTTTTCCCCTCGAATTTCTACATCTCTCGCGCTTCATCACTGTGCTCGTCGGCTTTGCGCTGTTCCGCCCGGTGATATATCGTTTCCGTACCGCGCCGCACGAGCACGCTCGCGCTGCCAAGATTGTGAGCCACCACGGGCGCTCGGCACTCGACTTTTTCAAGACCTGGCCGGACAAATCCATCTTTTTTGCGAAGGCGCAAAACAGTTTCGTGGCCTATCGCCACGGCGCGAATTTCGCCGTGGCGCTGGGCGATCCGGTTGGCCCGGAATCAGAAATGGAGCAAACGATTGAAGAATTCATGGATTTCTGTCGGGAGAACGATTGGGGCATTGCCTTTCATCAAACCTTGCCGGATTTTTTGCCGATTTACAAAAAGCTCGGTTTCCGCAAGCTCAAAATCGGCGATGACGCCGTCGTGGATTTGACCGCATTCTCACTGTCGGGAAACACCAGGAGGGAAATGCGCCAGACAGTTCATCGGCTGGAAAAGTCTGGCATTCTGACGGTGCGCTACGAGCCGCCGGTTCCCGACGAAGTGCTCGCG
Source organism: bacterium (assembly GCA_050732395.1). Taxonomy (GTDB): domain Bacteria; phylum Zhuqueibacterota; class Zhuqueibacteria; order Zhuqueibacterales; family Zhuqueibacteraceae; genus JBIOXB01. Next base: position 7,528 of record JBOHQX010000312.1, on the reverse strand, counting down.
CAATTGCGGGAACTCTCCGATGAATGGCTCCGAATTCCTGGTCGCCGCGAGCGCCGGTTTACATTGGGTCTGTTTGAACCCCATTACGTTCGTTCAACGCCGGTGTTAACGGCCGCCAACAAAGATGGAAAAATTCTGGCGTTCGTCAATACCGTTCCATCCTATCTCCGGGGCGAAACCACCATCGACCTGATGCGCCGGCGGACAAGCGCGCCGAACGGAATTATGGACTACTTGTTTGTGAAACTTTTTCTTCACGCTACATGGGTTTTCCACGATATTCATGTTGAAAGGCTGTGGCAGAGCTTCCTCGGCATCAACTGGTGCCTGATTGTCGCTGCCGTTTTTTTTGACATCTTGAGCTACTACTGCCAGGGCCTGCGCTGGGAGCTTTTGCTGCGGCCACAGGGCAAAATTTCTTCGCTGCGAACCACGCAAGCTATTTATGCGGGGCTCTTCACCAACGAAATTGTGCCGTTGCGCCCGGGCGAGCTGGTTCGCGCTTATTTGGTTTCGCGCTGGCTGCCGGCGCGATTCGTTACAGTCATTCCTTCGATGGCCGTAGAAAGAATGTTCGACGGCGTCTGGTTGGCGCTGGCGATTGCCATTGCTGCTTCTTTCGTGCCGCTGCCAAAAAACTTACTCGAAGCCGAGGAAATCCTGGGCCTCGTGGTTCTCATCGCCATTAGCCTTTTTGTTTACCTGGTTTTCGGCAAGCACCGGGCACGCGAGGAGCGCCAGTCCGCCGCAACGCCTGGCTGGAAATCCCGGCGCGTAATCATCAGGTTTCTCGAGAATCTCCGCGGTGAGCTGCGCAACATCGGCACTTCACCATATGCCTACATTTCCTTTGGCGTTTCAGTTTTGATTTTGGTCTTTCAAATCATTGCGTTTTGGCTGGTGATGATCACCTGTGGTCTCCCATTGTCGTTATGGGCGGGCGCCGTGATTTTGCTCATCGTTCATATCGGCACTGCCATTCCGAATGCGCCTTCCAACGTCGGCACCTATCAATTCTTTAGTGTGCTGGGCTTGCAGCTCTTTGGCATCGATAAAACGCCGGCCGCCGGCTTTTCGGTGGTGGTATTCATGGTGTTGACCATTCCACTGTGGGTGCTCGGTTTGCTCGCCCTCGTCCGCAGCGACATGACGTTGCATTTTATTCGAAGTGAGATCAGCAAGATGATGGGCAAGGCGGAAAAGGCGGTCATCGCTTAGGCGTCAATTACGCGCCGGTGGCGGAGGAGATTTTGAGCGAGGTGCGATAAGAATGAATGCAGCTAGGCTTGACAATGAAAACGGCGCCAAGCGAATTCTCCGCGCCTTACGGCATCGCAATTATCGTCTTTTCTTTGGCGGCCAGAGCATCTCGCTGGTAGGCACGTGGTTGACGCGCGTCGCCATAAGCTGGCTGGTCTATCGCTTGACGAAATCCGCGCTGCTGTTAGGTGTGCTCGGATTTGCCGGCCAAATCCCGACTTTTCTTTTGGCGCCGTTGGCGGGAGTTTTGGTGGATCGCTGGAATCGCCATCGCATATTGGTGATTACACAAATACCGGCCATGCTGCAGTCCTTCATGCTGGCGGCGCTTGCATTGACGGGAGTGATCGCCGTCTGGCACGTCCTGCTCTTGAGCATCTTTCAGGGGACTATCAATGCTTTTGATACGCCGGCGCGGCAATCATTTGTGGTGGAAATGGTCGAAAACAAAGAGGACCTGCCCAACGCCATTGCACTGAACTCCTCCATGGTAAACGCGGGTCGACTTTTAGGTCCGTCCGTTGCAGGCATTCTGATTGCCGCCGTCGGTGAAGGGCTGTGCTTTCTTTTGGATGGTATCAGTTATCTTGCGGTGATAGCCTCGTTGCTTGCCATGCGCGTTTCTCCAAAAACAGGGCGAGCATCAAGGCTTCAAGTCTTGCAAGAATTGCGCGAAGGCATTCGCTACGCTATTGGATTTGCACCCATCCGTGCCGTGCTGTTGTTGCTGGCGTTGATCAGCTTAACGGGCATGCCCTATATCGTGCTCATGCCCATTTTCGCCGCGGATATCTTGCACGGCGGCGCACATGCGCTCGGGTTTTTGACGGCGGCCTCGGGTATGGGCGCTTTAGCCGGCGCTGTTTTCCTGGCGATGCGAAAGAATGCACTTGGCCTAGGCAAACTCATGGCGAGCTCAGCCACGCTCTTCGGCCTCGGGCTTATCGCATTTGCCTGGTCACGGCTATTTGTGCTGTCTTTGCTTTTACTATTCTTGACCGGCTTGGGCATGATGGTACAAATCGCCGCAAGCAATACGGTGTTGCAAACAATTGTGGACGATGACAAACGCGGGCGGGTGATGAGTTTTTACACGATGGCGCTTTTGGGGATGGCGCCATTTGGCAGCCTGTTTGCCGGCAGCCTGGCGAGCAAGATCGGCGCGCCCATGACGATCATGATTGGCGGCATCGCGTGCGTGCTGGGGGCCTGGGTGTTTGCACGGAAGTTGCCGGCATTGCGAGAAATGGTTCGTCCGATTTACGTGAGACTAGGTGTCATTCCGGAAGTGACATGAAGGCGATCGGAGTAGCCAATCTCAAGCTCAAATACTTTCGCGTAGTTTTTTGCTTGACCCCTGCCTCTGATTTTACCATCTTAATTGTACTCATTAGACTTTATGGAGCGAACATGAGCGAACTATTCCTCGGCATTGACAGCGGCACCCAGGGCTCTAAAGTACTGATCATCGATCGTGAAAAACGCGCGATTGTGGCGGAGGCGTACTTTCCTCATGAGCTTATCGAAGACAATCATGGCAAACGCGAGCAGGATCCACGCTGGTGGATCGATGCAATCTCATCGGGCTTCACTTCCGCTCTCAAGAATGATCATCTGAATCCAAAGCACGTGCGTGCGATTGGCGTGTCCGCCCAACAACACGGATTTGTCCCGCTGGATAAGTCCGGGGAGGTCATTCGTCCGGCCAAGCTGTGGTGCGACACGGCAACTGCGCCGGAAGCCGGCACGCTCACCAAGCACCTGGGAGGCGAATCCCAAGTCATTGAAATGATCGGCAATGCCATCGCGGTCGGATTCACCGCTTCTAAGATCGAATGGCTAAAACGGCATGAGCCCGCAAATTATGGAAGATTGGCCACCATGCTGTTGCCTCATGATTACATTAATTTCTGGCTCACTGGTGAGAGAAAAGCCGAATACGGCGATGCTTCCGGCACTGCCTATTTTAATGTGCGTCAACGCCAGTGGTCGAAGGAAGTTTTGCGCGCGATCGATGCCAGTGGCAAGCTGGAAGAATGCCTACCGGACTTGGTGCAAGCAGATGAACCGGTGGGAACGATTCGTCCGGGCATTGCTAGACAGTTCGGTTTTGATGACGCCGTCATGATTTCTTCCGGCGGTGGTGACAATATGATGGCTGCAATTGGCACCGGCAATGTCAAAGCCGGCGTGGTTACGGCTTCTCTTGGCACTTCAGGAACGATTTACTCCTTCGCTGAAACGCCGGTGGTTGATCCCCAAGGCGAGCTTGCCGCTTTTTGCTCGAGCGATGGGCATTGGTTGCCTTTGGTCTGCACGATGAACGTCACGGTTGCCACTGAGCTCACTCGCCTTTTGCTCAACATGGATATACAAGCACTGAACCAAAACGTCGAAAAAGCTGCTGTGGGCGCAGAAGGCTTGCTGTTATTGCCTTATTTCAACGGCGAGCGGACGCCGGCGTTACCGCAGGCGCGCGCAACTCTATTCGGCATGAGCAGCACGAATTACACCCGGGAAAACCTGTGCCGGGCCGCAATGGAAGGTGCGACGTTTGGTTTGCGCTACGGACTTGAGGTGCTCAATCGCCACGGCATTACCCAGAACAACATCAGGCTGGTGGGCGGCGGCGCCAAGAGCAGGATTTGGCGGCAAATTGTTGCAGATGTTTTCAATTGTCCCGTGATCTGTCCGATCACACAAGAGGCTGGAGCGCTCGGCGCGGCCTTACAAGCCTTGTGGTGCTATGCGCGCGCACAGGGCGAAAAAGTCAGTTTGAAGGAAATAACCGACGCATTTGTGTCTCTGGATTCTGCCACCTCCGCCGAGCCCAATCCGCGGAATGTGAAAGCCTACGATGAAATCTATACGAGGTATTTGAGCCTGGATCAGCATCTGCGGTGGCTTTACAGTTAAGCAATCAAGAACCTAGCGGAGAACCTCAGCATGTCATCCAGTAGGGATCTTGGTAGATTCGGCATCCCGACCTGAAATACATGGTGTGCTTGAGTCAACCAAGATCCCTTCTGGATGACATTTCCGAGCAGTTCATCGCACAACTGAGACACGATCGACGACAAAATAACTTTTGAACCATCTAGAGGCCACCATGAACAAGTATTTTCCGGACATCAACAAAATCCAATACGAAGGTCCCCATTCAAAAAACGCTTTGTCATTCAAGCAGTACAATGCCGCTGAAAAAATCGGTGATAACACGATGGCGGAGCATTTGCGTTTTTCCATCGCCTACTGGCATTCCTTCTGTGGTGAGGGTCTCGATCCCTTTGGATTGCCAACCCTTCCTCGCCCCTGGAATCGCGCGGCCTCCCCGCTGGCATCGGCTGAGCAAAAGTTACAGGCGGCATTTGAATTCATCACCAAGATTGGCGTAACGTATTATTGTTTTCATGATCGCGATCTTGCGCCGGAAGGCAAAACGCTGCAAGAGAGCCACGCGTATCTGGAAAAAATGTGCAAGCTGGCGTTGCAAATGCAAAAAGATACCGGCGTCAAATTGCTCTGGGGCACGGCCAATCTTTTTTCTCATCCACGCTACATGTGTGGCGCCGCGACGAATCCGGATCCGCATGTCTTTGCCTACGCCGCCGCGCAGGTCAAAAAAATGCTGGAAATGACCCACATGCTCGGCGGCGAAAATTACGTCTTCTGGGGCGGGCGTGAAGGCTACGAAACGCTGCTCAATACGGACATGAAGCGTGAACAAGAGCACTTGGCCGCGTTCCTGCACCTGGCGGTGGATTACGCCAAAGAAATCGGCTTTACCGGGCAGATGCTGATTGAGCCGAAACCCAAAGAACCGACCAAGCACCAGTATGATTTCGACGTCGCGAGTGTGATCGGTTTCTTGAAAACCTACGGCCTGACCGAGGCATTCAAGCTGAATATCGAGGCCAATCATGCCACGCTCGCCGGCCATAGTTTCCAGCATGAATTGGCGCTGGCTTCGGCACAGGGCGTGCTCGGCAGCGTGGATGCCAATCGCGGTGACTTGCTCTTGGGCTGGGACACCGATCAGTTTCCCACGGATATTTACGATACCACCTTTGCCATGCTCGTCATTCTCAATCAAGGTGGCCTGGCGCCCGGCGGCCTGAATTTCGACGCCAAAGTTCGGCGCACCAGCACGGATCTCGCGGATCTGTTTCATGCGCATATCGGAGGCATGGATGCTTTTGCTCTGGCATTGAAAGTCGCGCATCGCATCACTGCAGATGGCATATTGCATAACCAGATCAGCAAGCGATACGCCGGCTATGATTCCGGCATCGGCGCAAAGATCGAGAAGCGACAAATCTCATTCGCAGAACTCGAAAAACATGCTTTGGAAAGCGGCGAGCCGGAAATGCGTTCCGGCCAGCAGGAAAAGCTCGAGAATATAATCAATCAGTATCTAGTGACGGTGATCAAGGCCGCTTAGGAAAGCTTAGGCCACAATGAAATCAGCGTAACATGTCATGCAGGAGGCATCTTTTTCAGCACAAGCACCGTGCTAAATATCAAATGGATCCTTCCAGGATGACACCGTAAGTTACTTGCAGTACTAACTCTGCCAACCGGAGTCGGAGGCTGAATAGACGGATTACCTATTACTACAACGTTAAGTTGAATTGGTCAGTTTTTGCTTCAGACGCCGTTTACGATGTGATCGATAAGCAGCATAGTTTTGTTGTTGTGTTCTTTGAATCTCTTGGCGGATTGTTTCGGCATTAAATTTGCGTTTGGGCAGAACGATGTCCAGAAGTTGTCGGACTTGGGAGACGGTCAACGCGGGGGCATCCTTGCCTAGCCCGATGCGGGTGCGTACCAGAAAATGATGCGACAACATTGTCATGGTCATGTGATGATGCCAACCGCGCCAGCTGCGGACTTCATAGTGATCCATGCCCAATTCGCCTTTGCACTCTTCAATGACAGTTTCTATCGGCCAACGCCAAGCGGTTAATTCCGCGAGCTTGTCGTGCGAGGTTTGTTTGGGTGCATTGCAGCGATAGAATTTCCAGTGCGACAGTGACTGGGTTTCACACGAGCGTCGAACCACCAACCATTCTTCGCGTGCGGGCAAAGCTTTTTCGGAAAACACTTGCCGCAGAATGGAAATCTCAGCGATGATCGGTCCCTTGGTGCCTTCATGGACAATCACGCGACGCCAGTGATGCGCATCAAGCGTAGCAGCCAGTTCATCAACACGTTTTGACATGTATACGCGTGAAGCACGCTGCTGCCAAATCAATGTATTTCGCGGGATTTCCATAAAGTAATATTTGCCTTTGCCCGCAATTTTGTTGAGTAATTTGGTGTCACGGCCAAAAGCCTCATCGCCGAGAATCCATTGAAAGGGTAGGGTTTCTTTGTCGAGCAACGGTGTGAGCATTGACCAACCCAGGACATTTTTAGTCTGAGGCGTTAGATCTTCAGGCACACCGCATTCGTCTCGCAAGTCTGCGTGCTCGGGACTGAACCACCGTTCCGGCATAAATAAGCGCCCATCCACCAGTGTTTGGCCCTTATTACTTGCATAGACAAGAAGAACGCTGGCTTGACAGTTCGCAGTTTTACTTAACGCGCCACAATGTTGGGAAGCTACGCCAACGGAGTTATGACCTTGTTTGGGAAAGTCACAACCATCCACAATTAAAGCGCCTTCTGCGTGGCCCAAAGTTTTGGCGGCTTCTTGCTGATGAACGCGGCGCACGGCCTTATCGTCCCACGGACTGTCACTGATGAAGTGTTGCATCGCTTGTACGTTACCCCCTTCTAGGTTAGAAGCCATGGACTCAATCGATTTGCGTTCGAGCTTGAGCATTTGACCAAGCATGTACTGACGTGACCAATGGCGCTGTTCTTTACGTTGGAACAGCGAGATAAAAATCTGATGAAACTCTTCCAACGGTTGAAGCATCTGGTCAATTTGGCGCGTCGAAAGATTCAGCTCAGGCTTACGCCCCGATGGCGGAGGCGTCGCACTGCAAGTTCTATGAGCATGTTTGGGATTCATGCTCATAGAAGCTAGAAAAAATAATGTAAAAGTCTAGACTGAACCTTTGTCCTCGTGTAAATGCGTCCTCCGTTTTGCAATTTCAAAACAAATGAGGCAATGAACTTAACGTTGTAGTACTATTCAAACATAGCATAAGATTCTGAGGATTCTTTTCCTGCCAGACGCGCGAGCCCGCGTGGTTGCGTAGTGAGGCCGCAAAAAAAGAATGGCGCGTATATCTGGGCGATCAAGAGAGCAGCCATTACT
>JBOHQX010000311.1:0-24569 GCA_050732395.1 bacterium | reverse complement strand
CCGCAATGCCTGGGATCACGCTCGGCAGCTTTCGCAACCCTGCTTCGCCTTGCGCTTCATAAATCATACCCAAGCTTTCTGGCAATTCGTCAACAGACCACGCAGCTTTGCGATAAGCCCAAATGCGCTGGGGACTGGCCTGCGCTAATTCCAAATCGAACATTTTAAGAAACAGTTTTTCAGCGAGGCGTTTATTGATTGCCAACGCTCCGTCGCCGGCAAAACGCGGCATGCGATCTGCCAAATTAAAACGCGTGCACAATTCACGAATCCGCACTCCGATGCGCGCATTGTACGCGCGCGGTGGGCCGTAATTCAGCTCGCCATTCTCATTCCTGCCATATAGCTCGAGCCAGCGCGAAGACGACGAAGGATGAAGCCGTTCGGCGGCAGCGAGCGTACGCTCGGCTTGCACGCCTGCCATCGTGAGACCACCTCCCAAAACAAACTTACCTCCGTATTCTTTTGTTGCACGCACGGCATCAAGTAAATGGCTTTCATCGTCGCCAGCAAATGGGATGATTGGCATCAATGAAGCGCCCACAAGAATGCCGGCTTGCGCCAATCTTTCCATCGTCTGCAAGCGGCGCTTGATTCCCGGGCTGCGCGGCTCAAATGCCTGTTTGAGCTTCGCATCGACGTTGCTGTAACTCAAAACCACACCAACCCATGTGCGTTGGTTGATTGCGGCTAACAAATCCAAATCACGAATGAGCAGAGGCGACCGTTCGACAATGAATAGTGGAAAATTGCAATCGTATACCACCTCGAGCATTGCGCGTGATAGGTGATAGCGATCTTCTGCCGGCTGCTGCCAGTCGCCGCAAGAAATCACCTCGGGATTCAATCGCGCCAATTCACGTCGAAGCAATTCGGCGGCATTGGTTTTTACCTGAATCAACGTGTCGAACGTATTCGGGTCGCGCCGGCCAAGATAACGGCCTCCCCGCAAATAGCAGAATTCGCAGCCGCTGCGACAGCCTACATAAGGGTGCGCACTGTAGCGATTCCAAAACCACGGGTCAACGTGACGATGCACATTGACAATTTTGCGCGGCTGATATTCCTGGAATTCGAGTCTCATGCGACCCCGGCATTCGAATCAATCGTAATGGAGATTTGATCGCAAATGTTACTTGCCCACGGAGCGCGACAACTTCAGAAGCACTGACATTAATAGTGTATTTATGCTCAAAATCCTAAAGAAGCAAGTGTTGCAGACGAATAAACGCAGGAGAGAAAGATCTTTCGAATTCTCGTCACTTCCGATTGCACATCTCGTGGCTCAGTTATCTTGATGAACTCAGATCTCACTTTTCTGTCTTTCATTTTTCCGTCATTGCTCGCCAGTTTGAAGCGAAGCATCAAGAAGCTCTTATTGCAATATGCCTTTGGCTTTTATTTTAAGGAATGCCGGGCAACGATCACGATCGAAGACGGTCTCACCTTGCGCGTTCGTAGTTTGGAGACCGCATCTATGTATAGAGTTGCAATTAACGAACTCATCCCGCAGCGGCTCATATCTTCGTATCAGTTCGTTGTTAATCGAGAATCGCTTGACTTCGACCAACGCATGCTCCCGAAGTACCTGACATAGGAACGGGAACTTCTTATTCTCCGATTTTGGTTTCGACGATTGCTTGGGCACATTTCGCATATCCACACACCTGTCATAAGAAGTAATGTACTACAGAACCTCTACACTTTTTCAATCGCTCTGCGAATAAAGCCGTCCGCTTTCTGTAACTTGGCACGCGCTTCTTCAGCCGGCACATTTGCCAGCGCCATGACCAAAGCCGTCTTAACGTGGCCGTTTGCTCTGTTGATCAGCTCCTCGGACGCCTGATAATTCAGACCCGTCATCATCATGACCACGCGCTTGGATCGTTCAGCGGTCTTTTCGGAGGTCAAACGGAGGTCGACCATCAGGTTGCCGTAGACTTTTCCCAGCTTGATCATTGCTGCCGTGGTAATCATGTTCAGAACCAACTTCGTCGCGGTACCGGCTTTCATGCGCGTCGATCCCATGATCACTTCAGGACCCACGACCGGGCAGATTGAAACATTCACTGAGAGCGTCAGCTCTGCTCTCGGATTACAAATGAGGTAGATCGTTTTGGCGCCGATTGCATTGGCATACTGCAATGCACTTAGAACATATGGCGTTCTGCGGCTGGCGGCAATTCCGAAAGCGATATCCTGCGACGAGAAGCCTGCTTCCTGCAGATCGATCGGACCCTGTTCGGCATCATCTTCCGCGCCTTCCTGTGATCGGACCAGAGCCTTATAGCCTCCGGCAATGAGTCCTTGAATCATCTCCGGAGCAGTACCGTAAGTCGGTGGACATTCAGAAGCGTCCAATACCCCGAGGCGGCCACTTGTGCCGGCACCGATGTAAAACAGCTTACCTCCCTTTTTGAAACCGTCCACGATCAGATCGACAGCCGCAGCGATATATGGAATTTCCTGGGCGACGACCGCCGGAATGCTTTGATCTTCCTCATTAATAATTTGGAGTATTTCGCGGGTATCCTTGGCGTCGATTTCCATTGAGCGCGGATTGCGCGTTTCCGTGATTAGTCCTTCTATCTCATCGAAGACTTGCTTGCTCATTCGTACCCTTTCAAGTATTCGCCCAGAACATTCGGCCGCAACCTCACTGCTTGGCAAAGCTCTTAGCCATAGAATCAAACGGAAATACACAGAAGAGAATGAGCATTATATCATGCCTCGCATTGAATGACTCTGTGTTCTTCCGTTTTATTCTTTCTCAAGGACGATGATACAACGCGAAGGCTCAATGTCCCAGTTCTTTGGATACTGAATTTGCTGTGGATGCAACTTAGAATATGAATGCAGCAGTTGATTAAGTTCTGTTTCCAAATCACCGCCCTTTTGCGCGAGCAAACTTCCTCCCCTTTTTAAGAGTGGCGAGGACCAAGACCAGAGAGTCTTTAAATCCGACACTGCCCGTGCCAGAACGAAATCGTACCTGCTAGCCAGTCTTTCTTTCACCCTTTCAGCACGATCATTCACGACTTGAGTATGAACCAGAGCAAGTGTGCGAACCACTTCCTCCAGAAAGAGACCCTTCATGCGCCTGGAATCCAGAAGCGTCATCATCAAAGAGGGCATGGCGATCTTAACTGGAATACCGGGAAAACCACCACCTGTTCCCAGATCCAGTACCTCGGCGGAGGGCCACAACAACTTAAGGCTCAACACTCCAAGTGATTCGACGATGTGCCGTTTGATCAATCTATCCTCGTCCGCCGAGGACATGAGTCCTGCTTTCGAGTTCCACTGGAGAATCAAATCCAGATACACCCCGAACTGATGGACTTGATGATCATCCAGTCTGAAATCCTCTGGCAGAGAGCGCAACAGTTCCGGGATAAGCTCAGAACCGACTTTGGCGTGTTTGAGCGACTCGAACATTGTTTCCTTAAGAGCGGGGATTTGAAAGATTGAACTACTAAATGTCTCAACCGCTCAAGCTACTGAGAAGGTTTTATATTGAGAGCACTGTTTCACGTGAAACACAGAGCATCCGTTTCAAGAGATGTTGGCTCTCTATAGCGAACGCGACTCAAATGACTTTCTCATTTCTCCTAAACCGTCTCCTCGACTGTTTCACGTGAAACAGTCGGGAAGCCTTTCCTTACATAGACCAACAAAGCGCCAAGATCCGCCGGTGTAATGCCGGAAATTCGCTCCGCTTGTCCGAAAGAAATCGGTCTGAGCCGGTGCAATTTTTCGCGCGCTTCTTTCGAAAGCGCAGTCAGGGCCATATAATTGATATCAACCGGCAATCGCCTGTTTTCCAAATTTTCGAATCGCTCGACTGCTTGTTTTTGTCGCGCGATGAAACCTTCATATTTGATTTCAATCTCAACTTGTTCAGCGATCTGCTGCCACAGAATATCCTTCCAATTCTCCCAGAGCTCGAGCCGTCCGAATCCGCGCAGGTCTCTCAATGTGACTTCCGGCCGTCGGAGTATTTTAAGCAGACTCTCATGCTCAGTTATTGGCGTGGTTGCCAGTGCGTACAGCTTTGCATTGATGTCCTCGGGGCTCACTACCGTCGCACGCAGCACCTCGATCGCTTTCGCAATTTCATTCTTCTTTTTCATCGTACGCGCGTACGTAGCATCATCAATCAAGCCGAGTTGATGGCCATATGCACTCAAACGCAAATCGGCATTGTCTTGCCGCAGCAACAAACGATACTCGGCGCGCGAGGTAAACATGCGATAAGGCTCGATCGTGCCTTTGGTCACCAGGTCATCCACCAAAACGCCGATATAAGCTTCTCCTCGATTCAACACGAAGTACTCTTCCCCTCGACTCTTGCGGCCTGCATTCACACCTGCGACGAAACCCTGAACCGCTGCCTCCTCGTATCCCGTCGTGCCATTTACTTGTCCTGCAAGGAAAAGTCCTTCGACGTGCTTGGATTCCAACCAGGGATAAAGCTGTGTTGGTTGGAAGTAATCATATTCGACGGCATAGCCGAATCGCGTCACTTGCGCATTTTCCAATCCCGGAACAGTTTTGATGGCCTGCAATTGAACTTCTTCCGGCAGACTGGTGGAAAAGCCATTTACGTACACTTCAGTCGTTTGCCTTCCCTCAGGCTCGATGAAAATCTGATGACGATTTCTTTCGGCAAAGCGCGTAATCTTGTCTTCGATTGAAGGACAATACCGAGGACCGACACCTTGAATCCGGCCCGTGTACATCGGCGAGCGATCAAGTCCGGTACGAAGGATATCATGAGTCCTCTCATTGGTGTAGGTGAGATAACAAGGCAACTGCTCGACGTGTAATGCATCGTGCCGAAATGAGAACGGCGGCGGTGGCTCATCGCCAGGTTGGATTTCCATTTTCGAATAATCGATCGTGCGCCCATTCAAACGCGGGGGTGTTCCCGTTTTCAAGCGACCGGTTTCGATTCCAAATTCGAGCAGTGCTTCAGTCATTCCTTTTGCCGCGAACTCCCCGGCTCGGCCGGCCTCGTAGTTGATCAAACCAATGTGGATGACGCCGTTCAGAAAAGTGCCCGCGGTAATCACGAGATTTCGGCAATAAATTGTTCCGCCAGTTCGAGTCTTCAGACCTTGGATTTTTCGATTGGTGGCAATAATGCCGCTGGCCATGTCCTGACGAATTTCTAAATTCTCCTGCTGCTCGCAAGCGAGACGAACACGCGCGGCATACTGTGCACGATCAGCTTGCGCACGCGGTGACCACACGGCCGGGCCCTTGCTCTTGTTCAGCATCCGGAATTGTATGCCGGCATCGTCCGTCGCCAATCCCATCTCGCCGCCGAGTGCATCCAACTCACGCACGAGCTGACCCTTGGCAATACCGCCGATCGCAGGATTGCAGGACATTTGCCCGATAGTAGAAACATTCATGGTAAGCAGCATTGTCCGCACTCCCATACGGGCGGACGCCAGTGCCGCTTCGATACCGGCATGACCAGCACCGACGACGATGACCTCGAAAATTTCATGCATAAATATTAATATATATATAGTTAAAATTTAAACAAATTCGCCTACAATGCAAACATCACAGTCCTGCCCCGCATGAGGTCAACAACCTCTCCCAAGAATGCGCGCCCCGCTAAAATACAAAAACAAATTCTATTTCCCGATACAAAAATTCGCAAAAATCTCCCCGAGCACTTCATCCGCGGTCACTTCGCCAACCAAAGCTTCTAGCTGGTGCATGACTTCCTTCAGATCCAAAACCACGAATTCGGCCGAGAGCTCTTTTGTAAGAGAAGTGCGGGCTGCGCTTAGTGATGCACGGGCGCTTTCCAGGCAAAGCTTTTGGCGATGATTGATGAAATAAATTCCTTCTGAAGCGCGGGCGGGTGTGGGTGTAACTGACGCAACCATCATCCTTTCCAATTCTTCCAATCCTTCGCCCGTCAGCGCGGAGGTCTTTAGGGCTCGGACACCGTCAGCTTCAAAGGCAAATGCACGCGGCGCTTCGGTCTGATCGACCTTGTTGCGGGCGTGAATGATCACCAGCTGCCCTTGCTCCCGCGCGGCATGTGCAGCCTGCAGCTCCAGGCATTCTTCGGCCAGCATGAAATCATCGCGATCCGCTACCGCAGATTGATCGGAAACAAACAGAATCACCTCCGCTTCCCGCGCCGCACGCCGCGAACGCTCGATGCCGATTTTTTCGAGGTGGTCCGCATGAGCACGGATGCCCGCGGTGTCGATCAAACGAAACGGTAAACCGTGGATGAGCACACGTTCGTCAATGGTATCGCGCGTGGTGCCGGGGAGGGCACTTACAATCACGCGATCGTGCTTCAACAAAGCATTCATCAAACTCGATTTACCGACATTCGGCTTACCAATGATCGCCACCCGCCAGCCCTCTTTGCAGGCCTGGCCGCGGCTGAAGCCGGCGAGCAAATGAGAGAGTACGTTATCCAAATGCTCTAACTCTTGTCGCAACAGATCGCGATCGGCAAACTCTACGTCTTCTTCGCTGAAATCCAATCCCAATTCCAACAGCGCACAGGCATGAAGCAACTGCTGCCGCAAATTTGCCAGGCTTTTCGAAAATGCCCCTTCGAGCTGAGTTACGACACCCGCGAGATACGCGGGCGATTCCGCATTGACGAGCTCAGCCACGGCTTCGGCCTGGATCAAATCCATCTTGCCATTGAGCAATGCGCGCTGCGTGAATTCGCCCGGCTTAGCCTGGCGTGCGCCGCGCGCGCACAATAGCTCCACAATCAAACCTGGAATAATCTTGCCGCCGTGGCAAAAAATCTCAACCACGTCTTCGCCGGTGTAAGAATGCGGCGCGAGATAGCGCACCAGGGTGACCTGGTCGACTTTTTCATTTTTCTCATCCTGCAGCCAAATCACGCTGAGTCGATTTGCGGGAAAATCCTGAATGGATTTGCCGGGAGGAAGCAAAGCCGCCATCGTCGTAAATGACTGTGGACCGGAAATGCGAATACAGGCGAGACTGCCTTTACCCGGAGGCGTGGCGAGGGCGACTATCGTATCGTTCGGCGGGTGGTTCATAAAACAAAATGGATTGATGGATTACTGGATTGATGGATCAATGATCCATCAATCCAGTAATCCATCAATCCAGATACTTTCACCACTCAAAAGCCAATTCTACTTCTTCAACATACGCTTGCGCGAGAGCGCGGCATTGACGCCGAAACGCCGAAATTGTGCGAGCGCAGATTTCTTTTTCGGATCTTTTACGACCGGCGCAACCGGCTGCTTGGAAACCCATCTTTGCTGGATGATACTGAAGATGTTAAACAGCGCGTAATAGAGATTCAACCCGGAAGGCAAGTTATTGAAGATGAGAGTGAACATCACCGGCATCAGGTAAACTAGGGCCTTTTGCTTGGGATCGGTGACGGACATCTTTTGTTGAATGAACATCGTCACGCCCATCAATATCGGCAGCACATTGACCCCGTTGCCATAGAATGGAACCGTGAAGGGCAGGGTAAAAATCGTATCGGGTGCGGACAGGTCTTGAATCCATCCGAAGAACGGCGCCTGGCGAAATTCAATGGTCGAGCGGAACACTACGAACAGCGCGTACAACAGCGGCATTTGCAGAACCATGGGCAAACAACCACCGAGCGGATTGACCCCGTGCTCTTGATACATCTTCAGCGTCTCGGTATTCAGCTTTTGCGGGTCATTGCCATATTTTTCCCGCAACTCCGCCATTTTGGGCTGCAGGACTTGCATCTGCTTCATGGATTCGTAGCTCTTTTTCGTGAGCGGATGCAGGATGATCTTGACCAGGATCGAAAAAATGATGATGACCAACCCATAATTGGGAATGATTTGGCGCAGCGCTACGAGCGACCACAAAATAATCTTGCTGAACGGCCTGATCGGCCCCCAACCCAGATTCATCATCTCTTGCAGATTCGTGCCCAGCGCTTTCAAGTTGTCGTATACCAACGGGCCGACATACACGTCAAAATCGTGTTTGATCGTTTCCTCCCCGGCCAGGGGCATGCTCACCGTCATCGCATAGGTTTTCAAACGCGTCGCTGTGCCGTCAAAATCCTGGGCCGGTGTGGTCATGCCGGAAAGGTGTGCCGCGCGCGCCGGCGCCGTGCGGGGAATGACCGCGGCGGCAAAATACTTGGTGCGCAACGCCACCCACGAAATATCCCGGTCTTTTTCTTCTTTCACCTTATAAAGGTCTTCGGCTACATCCAGATCGATCAGCTCGTCGCCGACGTATGCATACGCTTTGGTATCTGACATCTCATCTTTCAGATGCCGTTCCGAGCTGTTGAGCCCCGCGGGCCACGTCAAAACGTAATGATAACCCTCCACCACTTCCCTGATATTGGACACCTCGATACTCAAGCCGAAGACGTAGGAATCAGCCGAAAGGCGATAACTCTTGCGCACCCGGACGTTTGACGAAACTTGCCGCTCAAAGGTCAAGACCTGCTGCCCGCCGGCGGGCAAATTGGCCGAGCTTCCCGTACATTCAAAATTCAGAAGCCCTAAGTCAAGCGTGTCTTCCGCAGCCGGAAGCAAAATACTTAAGTTATCTGCGCCGGGATGAATCAAGTCAACGGGCCGCTTGTTGTGCTCGGTGTATTTTTTGACGGTCCACTGTCTGAGATTTCCGCCGAGAGTGGAAAAGGTTGCACGATAGAGCGGAGTTTCGACGACAATCTCTCGCTCCTTGCTTTTCTCCGCCGCAAGCGAATCGTTTGCAGGCTTCCCGGGCGTCGAAACGAGAGCAGACGGCTCAGATAAACCATGATGCTCGAGCCGCCGCGAGGAGTCGGGAGCTGCCTGGGCAGTCGCCGTGGTTTTTGCAATGCTTTTCAGGTCACCGTAAACCAGGCGTTGGTAAAAATCGGTGTTGACCAAAACTAAAATCAAACCGATTAAAACGAATGCCAGTATTGTTTTCTTGTCGAATTCCATTTACTTCCCTGCTAAAGATAAGTACTCATGGCACTGGGTCATGTCCGCCGACGTGCCATGGATGACAGCGCAACACGCGCCTCGCAGCGAGATAAAGTCCCCTGGCGGCACCGTGTTTCAGCACAGCTAGGCGAGCATACTCGGAACAAGAAGGGTAAAATCGGCAAGACGGAGGCAGTAGCGGGGAAATAGCAACTTGATACAAGCGAATGCCGAATACCACCAGTCGTTTCATGACGTCGGAAAACATGCAGTTTGGAACTTTAATAAAGCCCGGCGCATTTCCTGGCGAAGTGCATCCCACTCCGTGCTTAGAATTTTCTCGCTGCCTATGAAAATGACGATATGAGCCAGCCCAATCCGTTCGAGGCGGTAAGCCTCACGTAAGCGTCGCTTGACGAAATTGCGATCGACGGCCCGGCGTAAGCGTCTTGTCGTCGCAAAAGCCACCCTGCCACTGCCATTCGCCACGGGAAGTGAGACCGTGTCAAACCACTGCCCGCGCGAGTAATTTCCTTTTTGAAATACCTCGCTGAAAAGATCCCTGCCACGGAGAGTTTCTGCTTTGGCAAGGCCGAAGCGCCGGGTCTTTTTATTCGTCGCTGACGGTAAGACGCCTGCGTCCTTTAGCACGCCTTCTTTTGAGCACTTTGCGTCCATCACTGGTCTTCATACGCTCACGGAAACCATGAGTCGCCTTGCGTTTGCGATTATGGGGTTGAAAAGTTCTTTTCATTTTGCGGAGCTCTTTCCAGATGATTAAAAGCAAACTCGCATCTCAATTTGGCCAAAACTAAAAATAGGGCGCAAGGGCTGAAAAGTCAAGATGTTTTTCAAGGTATTGCTGGTGATTTTCTCAGAATTGAATCATGGCCGGCGCCGGGGAAGCGCAGCTTTTGGATGAAAAAAATGCCTATGCAAAAAATTTCTATGAAATTTTTTTTTCGTCATATACTTTTCTCTTGACATTCAGAGGCCGATTTCTATATTCACGCAGCCCGAAAGAAAAGCAGGTGGGTGGAAAAAATGTGGATAACTTCGAGAAACATGATTTTTGACTTACGGGAAATCCTGCTAAGTTCATGACTTTATTTTCTCTCAAAATTCAAATTCTGTTTCAGGCTTAAGCCAAATTTTAATAAACAATTGCTCAATTTGTGTGGCACTCAAATCCTATCGAAGTCGCTGGTACAATAAGCGAAAAGCTGACATAACTCTTTCTTTTGACCATCGCCCAAACGACCACCTGTGGATAAATTGTGAATACTGACTTCAGCACAAGGACGTCTGTATGCTACAGCCCGCACTATCAGCAGAGCAAACGTGGACAAAGTGTCTATCCGTAATCAAAGAAAACGTTGCGGACCAAACCTTTGGAACCTGGTTCGAACATACCAAGGGCGACCGCATTGAAGATCATACCATAACCGTTCGCATCCCAAACAGTTTCGCTTACAACTGGCTCGAGGGGCATTATCGCGATCTCGTGCACCAAGCGGTTATGCAGGTGCTCGGCGACAACTACCGTGTTACGTATTCCATCATTTCCCCGACCGAAGAACTGCCGGAGCAGGAGGCCAAGCCTGAGCCTGCGCTCCGTGCACCCCATGATTCCCTCAGCGCACTCAATCCTCACTATGCTTTTCGGAATTTCGTGGAAGGCGGAAGCAATCAATTTGCCAAAGCAGCGGCGCAGGCCGTGGGCGAAGCACCGGGGAAGACCTCTTTCAATCCGCTGGTGGTATATGGTGGCGTTGGATTGGGCAAGACCCATCTCATTCAGGCAGTAGGCAATCACTCGCTGGAGCGTGCGATAGTTCGGAGGGTGTTGTACGTCTCCAGCGAGCGCTTTACCAACGATTTCATCAATGCCATCCAGAACAACAAGACCACGGAGTTCAGCTCGAATTATCGCAACGTCGATTTGCTGATGGTGGACGATATCCAATTTTTCACCAATAAAGAACGCACGCAGGAAGAATTTTTTCATACTTTTAATGCCCTGTACCAAAAGGGCAAGCAGATCATCTTGACTTCGGACCGGCCGCCAAAGGAAATCAACGGGATCGAGGAAAGATTGTTGTCACGTTTTCAATGGGGCCTGGTCGTGGATATCCAGCCGCCGGATCTGGAAACACGTATCGCCATCTTGCAGAGGAAGGCCGAGGAAAATGGCATTCAGCTCGTCAGCGAAGTGGTGCAATTGATTGCGCATCACGTCACCAGCAATATTCGCGAATTGGAGGGCTGCTTGATTCGCTTGCTGGCATACGCATCCATGAACAAGCTGGATATCAGCGTGACCTTGGCGAAGCACGTCCTGAAGGACATGTTCGTGCAAAAGCATCGCAATATCACGGTCGATGAAATTCAAAAGCAGGTATGCGAATACTACAAGATTCCGGCAGACATGATGCGTGCCAAGACGCGAAAGAAAGAAGTGGCGCTGGCCCGGCAGATTGCGATGTTTCTCGCCAAAAAGCTGACCAAACACTCTCTCAAAACCATCGGCCTGCATTTCGGCGGCCGCGATCATACTACCGTTATTCACGCGATTGAGTCCATTGCAAATCTCCTCATTGCGGACATACAAATCAAATCGGACCTCGAGGTGCTCAAAAGCAAACTCGACGTTTCCGCCGTTTGATGCGTTTGCAATGCCGTCTTTTCGCCGTATGGAATCAATCACAGCGGGAGAGCGGTTGCCGTTTCCAAATGTTAATAACGTGTGAATTATAGTGGATTGTTTGTGGGTTTCTCGCTGATTTACCATACTTCAACAACTCCAAGTTCCCTGCCCACATATTATCCCCACGCCATTCACAGCAACTGGATGAAATCCCGCAATAATTTGAACGCTAACAGTAAGAAAGACAAATCCGGTGTCGATGGCTTCAGCCGATATCCACATATCCACAGCCCCTACTATAAATTACTTCTTGAATATCTCTTCTATTATAATTACTTTCTACAGAAGTTAACCATTCAGAATTCGAGTGAACGATGAAATTTACTGTGACGAAAAGCGCACTGTACGAGGCGTTACAGCGAATGATTTCCGTCATTCCGACGAAAACGACTATTCCAATTCTCACCAATATTCTGTTCGAACTGGAGAATTCCAGACTTAGTTTGACCGGAACGGATTTAGAGGTCTCTATCCTGACCTCTCAAGAAGTTTTAGGAGAAGGCGACGGGAGGGCCGCTTTTCCAGCGAAGAAAGTGTTCGACTTGATTCGGGAGTTACCGGACATGCCGCTGTCTTTTGAGAGCGACACCAGCAACCGGTTGACGATCAGAACTGAGAAGGGCCAGTACAAAATCAGCGGTGAATCAAGTGATGATTATCCGCATATCGCAGCAGAAGAGCATGCCCTCGCTTTTTCTTATTCGCCTGCGCTCTTTTTGAAAATGGTCGAAAAAACCATTTTTGCCGTGAGCTCGGATGAATTGCGCACGACCTTGATGGGAGTGCTGCTCGATTTTAGACCGAACGAATTGCGCATGGTCGCGACCGACGGCCATCGCTTGTCCAAGGTACAAGACCGGCAATTCTCGTACAGCGCTGACGAGATGCAGGTGATCATGCCGGTGAAGGCCTTGCAGTTGTTGAGTCGCAATATTGGCGCGACGAAGGAAATGGATATCGCCATTAGTCGCGATCACATTACGTTCAAGCTGGCCACGACCACGATTTATTCAAAAGTCATCAATGGACAGTATCCTGCTTACGAGCGCGTGATTCCAAGCGACAACAACCTGATCATGCACGTCGAACGGGATTTACTCAGCGCAGCGGTACGGCGGTCGAGTATTTTTGCCAGCCAGCATACGCATCAGATGCGCTGGAGCCTGACGCCGAATGCGCTGACCATCGTCGCGGAAGACGCCGAAGCCGGTGGCAACTCACATGAGACAATTCCGATAGAATATGATGGGGAAAGCATGGAGATCGGCTATAACGCGAATTACGTTCTCGAAGTTTTGCGCAATCTCGACGCCGAGCATGCGATGTTCAAATTGAAGGACGGCGGTAGCGCGGCCATCATCGAGCCGCTGACGCCGCCCGAGGGGCTGAATTTCATGATGCTGCTCATGCCCATTCGGTTGAATGAGTAACGCCAACCGTTGCAGAATTACGTTGCACGAGTTACTGCGTATGTGATCGGTAAAACGTAATTTGTAGAGCGTGAGCGCTGAGTAAAGCATTTCTATTAGAGTTCATTTCTTAGCACCTGAATGATTTTGCGAAGGCTACACCTTCGGGATTTTCGGAATTATGCAGAGCTGGAGCTGGAATTTTCTGAGCACAGTAATTTTTTTGCGGGCAAAAATGCGCAGGGCAAGAGCAATCTTTTGGAGGCCATTCACACGCTGGCCATGACCCGCAGCTTTCGCTCCAGCAATGAGAGGGATTTGATGCGTCTGGGAGGTGAAAGGTACGAAATAACGGGAGAGTTCATCGACAAGCTCGGCGTCAGGCACTACGCTACGGTTTGCAACGATGCGCATGCCGGAAAACAAAGCAGTATTGACCGCAAACGCCTGACGAGCAGACAGTGGGTGGGCGCGTTTCCGGTAGTTTTGTTTTCGCCCGAAAGCCACAAAATCACCAGCGGCCCGCCGGCCGAAAGACGCCGTTTTGTAGACATGCTCTTGTGTCAAAGCTCGCCGGCTTATTTGGCGGATTTGATCGAATACAATCGCGTCTTGCGTCAGCGTAATACATTACTAGCTGTTTCCGCGACCGCCAGTAAAGATTTTACGGTTTGGAGCCAAGCACTGGCGGCGTACGGATGTCGTGTCGTGGCAGCACGGTTTCAACTGATTGATGAATACGCCCAAACCTTGCATCAAGCCTACGCTAAAATAGCCGGCTCACCTTCGCCCTTCCGGGTTTTTTATCGCACGCGATTTGAACCCACGCAAACAACACCCGAGGTATTCTTGCAAAGGTTGCAAGACGCACGGCAGTATGAAGAGCGGCGCAGGAGAACGCTGATAGGGCCGCACGTGGATGATTTCGAGTTTGCCATCGGCGGCAAAGAGTTGCGCCAATTCGGTTCGCGCGGAGAGCAAAAGACCGCGTTGATGGCGTTGAAATGGGCCGAGGCCGAGTATCTGAAAACCAAGACCGGCATCGCGCCGATGATCTTGATTGACGATCTGCCCTCGGAGCTGGATACCGACCGTTTGCAGCATGCGATTGACCGCTTTACAGGTAACGGGCAATTGTTCATCACCTCGATATTGCCGCTGCACCCGAGAATGAAACTGGGGTATCATTTTGAAGTCGCGGAGGGCGAGGTACGGCGCGTGAATTGATTGGTTTGTAGTTGCGCCTTCAGGCGCGGATCTGCCGCCCCCGGCCCTCGAGGGACTACGACGAAAGCAATGCCATGGCCCAATTGTTAGGAAGCATTCTCAATCAGTTGCTTGAACGGTACGGGCTGGCCCAACGTGCCAAGGAAATTGAAGCGCTCAATTTGTGGCCGGAGGTGGTGGGAGAGAAAATTGCCAGTGTCACGGAAGCCAAAGACGTGCGTGAAGGACGGTTATTCGTGAGAGTCCAGAACAGCGTGTGGCGAAACGAGCTTTACTACCTCAAGCAGGATTTCATTCAAGCGCTCAATCTCCGTCTCGGGCAAAGCATTTTATATGACATTGTGTTTGTGTGAGGAATATATGTCTGCAAAAACCAAAGGCAAAAGCAAAGCACTCGCAAAGAAGCCGGCGAAGAATCAAAATGGCAAGGCGGCGAGCAGTGCTGCAGCGAAAACAGCCAGGCCAGTTACGATAACCGAAGCTTCTGCCGCAAAAAAGGACAATGACAAAGAGAAGAAAACCATGACTCAAGATCACAAGGACGTGAAACCCGTCGACAAGCGCATCGAGCCGAAGCCGGCAGACGAGGATATCACTGCGGGCGCGGAACAATACGATGCCGATGCTATCACCGTACTGAAGGGCCTGGAGGCAGTGCAACGCCGGCCGGCGATGTACATCGGCGATACTTCGGTTAAGGGCTTTCATCATTTGGTGTATGAGGTGGTAGACAATGCTGTCGATGAAGCGCTGGCGGGACACTGCGATACCATAGAAGTCCGCCTCAATAAGGATGGCAGTTGCACGGTCGAAGACAATGGCCGCGGCATTCCCGTGGATATGCACAAGGAAATGAAGCGCCCGGCATTGGAAGTCGTGATGACCGTGCTGCACGCCGGCGGCAAGTTCGATAAAAAATCCTACAAAGTTTCCGGCGGTTTGCACGGCGTCGGAGTATCGGTGGTCAATGCCCTGGCGGAATGGCTCGAGGTACACGTCGCGCGCGATGGCAATTTGTACTATCAAAAGTATGAACGCGGCGCGCCTGTGACGGACGTCAAAATCGTGGGCAAGCGCAAGACCACGGGCACCAAAGTGACCTTTTTGCCGGATGCCGAGATTTTTGGCAAGACCAAATTCAATTTTGATATTCTGACCGAGCGCATGCGCGAGCTGGCGTTTCTCAATAAGAATCTGAAGCTGTCGATAGAAGATGAGCGCAGCGGCAAGTCGCACAAGTTTCAATACAAAGGCGGCATCGCGCAATTCGTGCAATACATCGACGAAGCGCGCGAGACCATTATGAATAAGCCGATCTATCTCGAAGGCGAGCGCGAAGGCGTACCCATCGAAGTCGCCTTGCAATATAACGACGGCTACAATGAGAACATTTTCACCTACGTCAACAATATTCACACGATTGAAGGCGGCTCGCACATGGTCGGCTTCAAAGCGGCGTTGACCAAGACCATCAACACCTATGCGGCGAAGAATAATCTCATCAAAGAGAAGGACAACATTCAGTTG
Source organism: bacterium (assembly GCA_050732395.1). Taxonomy (GTDB): domain Bacteria; phylum Zhuqueibacterota; class Zhuqueibacteria; order Zhuqueibacterales; family Zhuqueibacteraceae; genus JBIOXB01. The sequence goes on along the minus strand of JBOHQX010000311.1, from coordinate 8,745 downwards.
ACCGGCGATGACGCACGCGAGGGCTTGACCGCGATCGTGAGCATTAAAGTCGCCGAGCCGCAATTCGAAGGGCAAACCAAGACCAAGCTGGGCAACAGCGAGATTCGCGGCACCGTCGAATCTTTCTGCAACGAAGGTTTTTCGACTTTTTTTGAAAACAATCCTTCGGTGGCGCGCAAAATCATCGAGAAATGCTTGCTGGCGGCCCGCTCACGAGAGGCGGCGCGCAAAGCGCGTGAGCTCACGCGCAAGAAGGGCGGGCTGGACGGCAGTGGCCTACCGGGCAAGCTCGCGGATTGCTCGATTACCGATCCCGAGCACTGTGAAATATACATTGTTGAAGGCGATTCCGCCGGCGGCTCGGCGAAGCAAGGTCGCGACCGCAAGTTTCAGGCTATTTTGCCGATTAAAGGTAAGATCTTGAACGTGGAAAAAGCGCGGCTGGATAAGATTCTTTCTAATGAAGAAATCCGCACCATTGTCACTGCGCTCGGTACGGGTATCGGCAGTGATGATTTTAATGTTGAAAATCTGCGCTACGGCCGCGTCATCATCATGACCGACGCCGACGTCGACGGTTCGCACATTCGTACGCTACTGCTGACGTTTTTTTTCCGCTATATGAAGGCGTTGCTCGAGCAACACAAGATTTACATTGCGCAACCGCCGCTGTACCGCGTCTGGAAAGGCAAGGAAGAATTCTACTGTTACGACGACGACGAAAAGGAAGTGGTGCTGAAGCGGTTCGAAAACAAAGACAACATCAACGTGCAACGCTACAAAGGTCTCGGTGAGATGAACCCCGAGCAATTATGGAAAACCACGATGGATCCGGACCAACGCACGATGCGGCAGGTTACGATTGAAGAAGCGTTCGAAGCCGATTTGTTGTTTTCCACGCTCATGGGCGACAAGGTCGAGCCGCGGCGCAAGTTTATTGAGGAAAATGCGAAGTACGTGCGGAATTTGGATGTATAAGTGTGGACGATCTTCGTGTATTCTACGATGTCGATGAGATTCAGAATGAAGTGGTGATTCTTGCGATTGGTAGAAAGACTGGAAACCGCCTCATTGTAGGGCGCAGGGAGTACAGATTATGAGGACCGTTGCAGTACAAAGCTCGCCGATGAATTTGGCTGAACTCATAGAACTCGCTCGCCACGATTTTGTTATTCTTCGCCATACGGACGAGACTCTCTTTGCTTTGATCCGCCTCGATGAAGGAGACTTGGAAGCTTTGTCTCTTTCCCAAAATCACGAGTTTATGGGGATGTTAGACAAAGTACGCGCGCGATATGATGCTCGGGGTGGGATCTCACTTGAACAAGTCAAACGACGATTCAGCAGACGTCGCACTGCACCAGCAAAACGCAAAAAGAGCGTCTCACGAGTTCGAAAGTAGATTCAGCAGATTTCTTCAAATTGCATTGGAATTCAAGCTTCAAAGAGGGTTTCGTGGCATCAGATTCGAAAAGTGGATCTGCAAGTACTCAGATTAAATAAGCAGCTGAAGGATTATGGACTCCAAACGCGATCGCATCGTCCCCGTTTATCTCGAAGAAGAAATCAAAGAGTCATATCTCGACTATTCCATGTCGGTTATCGTCGCGCGCGCGCTGCCGGACGTGCGCGATGGCATGAAACCCGTGCATCGGCGCGTGCTGTACGGTATGCACGAATTGAGCTTGCGCCCGAATACTGCATACAAAAAGTCTGCACGCCTCGTCGGCGAAGTGCTGGGCAAATACCATCCGCACGGCGACATGTCGGTGTATGACACCATCGTGCGCATGGCACAGGATTTCTCCCTGCGCTATCCGCTCGTCGACGGCCAGGGCAACTTCGGCTCGGTCGACGGCGACGCGCCTGCGGCGATGCGTTACACCGAGGTGCGTATGGCCGCCATCACGGAAGAAGTTCTCCGCGACCTGGAAAAAGACACGGTCAACTGGACTTCGAATTTTGACGATACCCTGAAAGAACCTTCGGTGCTGCCGACGGTTTTGCCGAATTTGCTGGTCAATGGCGCTTCCGGCATCGCGGTCGGCATGGCCACGAACATCCCGCCGCACAATCTCGGTGAAATCGTTGACGCTCTCGTCGCCATGATCAACGATCCCGAGATCAAGATCGAAAAGCTGATGAAGCACGTCAAGGGACCGGATTTTCCGACGGGTGGCATCATTTACGGCGTCGAGGGTATCGACGAGGCCTATCGCACCGGCCGCGGCCGTCTTGTCGTGCGCGCACGCACGGTGCTGGAGGAAGTGCGCGGCGGCCGGCAGAATATCATCGTGACCGAATTGCCGTATCAAGTCAACAAGGCCGCGCTGCACACGAAGATCGACGAGCTGATTCGCGACAAGAAAGTCGAAGGCATTCGCGACTCGCGTGACGAAAGCGACCGCGACGGCATGCGCCTGGTGCTCGAGCTCAAAGGCGAAGCTGTGCCCGAAATCATCTTGAACAACTTGTTCAAGCACACGCAGATGCAAGTCACCTTCGGCACCATCATGCTGGCGTTGGTGGACGGCGTGCCGATGGTGCTGAATCTCAAGCAGATTCTGCAGCACTTCATCAGTTTCCGCCACGAGATCGTCGTGCGCCGCACGAAATTCGAGCTGGATAAGGCGGAAAAGCGTGCGCATATTTTGGAAGGTTTGCGCATCTGCATCGACAACATCGATGAAATTGTCGCGCTCATCAAGAAATCTAAAGACCCGGCAACGGCCAAAGCAGCTTTAATGAAGCGTTTCAAGCTCAGTGAAGTGCAGGCTCAGGCGATTTTGGATATGCGTTTGCAACGCCTCACCGGCTTGGAAAGAGAAAAGATCGAAGCCGAATATCGCGAATTGCTCAAGCTCATTAAAGAGCTCAAAGCCCTGCTGGCGGACAAGGGCAAGCGCATGCAGCTCATTTCGAAAGAGCTGCTGGAAGTAAAGCAAAAATACGGCGACCAGCGGCGCACCGAGATTATCAGCGAAAAAACCGAATTCACCATCGAAGACATGATTGCAGATGAAGAGGTGGTGATCACGATCTCGCACGGCGGCTTCATCAAGCGCTTTCCCGTGTCGCGTTACCGGCGACAGGGGCGCGGCGGACGCGGCGTTACTGGCGCCCGCACGAGCGAACAGGATTGGGTTGAACATTTGTTCATCTCCTCGACCCATCATTATGTTTTATTCTTCACCGATCGCGGGCAATGCCACTGGCTCAAAGTTTATGACATTCCTTCGGCGGCAAAGGACGCGAAGGGCCGCGCCATTGTCAATTTGCTCTCCCTGGACAAGGAGGAGAAGATCGCCGCGTTTGTAACCGTGAAAGAATTCACTGAAAATCAATACATCGCCTTCGCCACCCGGCAGGGCTTGGTGAAAAAAACCTCGCTTACGGCTTTTTCGAATCCGCGTAAGGCCGGCATTGCCGCTATCGGAATCGATAAATCCGATGAATTGATCGCAGCAATGATCACCGATGGCTCGATGGATTTGATGTTGGGCACGCATAACGGCAAAGCGATTCGCTTCCACGAGAATGAAGTGCGCGAGATGGGACGCGCCGCCGCCGGGGTGCGCGGCATCGATCTGGAAAAGGGCGACTACGTCGTGGGAATGATCGAGCTGCGGCGCGAAGGCACGATTCTGGTCGTGAGCGAAAACGGCTATGGCAAGCGCAGCGAGTCTAAAGACTACAAAGTGCAGCACCGCGGCGGCTCGGGGCTGATTACACTGAAGGTGACGGATAAGATCGGCAAGATGGTGTCCATCAAAGAAGTGGTCGACGAAGATGATCTCATGATCATTACAGCCAAAGGCGTGGTCATCCGCCAGCAGGTGAGGGACATTAATGTCATCAGCCGCAATACCTCCGGCGTGCGTTTGATCAAGCTGGCCGAGGGCGACCGCATCGCGGCGATAGCTCGCGTTGTGGCGGAGGATGAAGAAAACGGACAGGAAGAATAGGTTGTTTTTTTTCGCTTTTTTGGGAGCCGTGGCTCGTGGAAGCGATTACGCCAACTGTTTCAACCGGTACGCTACGCCGAACGAGACCCGATTATTGGGATTCGGAGCGGGAAAAGCTGGTCGCAGCGCTGATACAACGCCTCGCCGGCGGCAAAGAAGCGATTGCACTGCGCGAGCTGCTCTCTCACGATTTGCCTGAGATATTGAAAGTGGTGTTGCGCAATCATGCAAAAAATGTGGTGCGCAAGGAAAGGCCCTTCGTGCTGCAATCGCAGCGGCAGTATGAATTGGATGATCCGGACATTCGCCGGGAGTTGCGCCAGCTGCGCGACATGTTTTGCGAACGCATGATTTTTGATTTCGCTGAGCTCAAGCCGGTGTTGAGCTTCGGCGTGCGCCTGCAGTTCGATTTGATCGTCAAGCCGCGGCGATTTTTGGAGAAATTGCTGTACCATCACGACGTTGAGAGGACGCGCGGAGATATCGGCGTCATACTCGTCGGCTTTGAGGACCAGCGCCCCTTTCTGGTCGCCCTGTTGGAACGTCTTTCGAACTATCCGGACAGCAGCGTCACCAAGGAAGCATTCAACGCTCTCTGCCGCCAAATAGAGCGCCAGGTGTATCGTGGCAATTCCGCAGCGCCGTTGCTGCAGGATTTTGACGCTTATCAAAATTACCGTTGCGCATTGCTGGGCAATGGTACCACCGAGGCCTCCCACGCGAACCAAATGATATTGGCGATGTTGTACGAGCGCAATCTCACGGAGCTCGCGGAAAGCCTGTTGCCGGAATTCACGCAACAGGAATTTTGGATGATGCACGAAATCGAGAAGCTCGTGCGCCGGCATTGGAATCGCACGGATTGGACCGCGCAGCCCGCCAGCACCGATGGGCTCGAGCTTTCGTCGGAAATCGATTTCGGTGAATTTCTCGACCAGGCTGCCGATGAGATGGAAAGCCAGCTCGTGGGGACCGCGGTGCGCGAATTGCGTGCGTCCGAGGCCGTAGCCGTGTCCTTGAAAGAAAGTGATCACTCTGGTGCGGCAGATAGACAAAAAGGGGATGCGCTCGTCGATGAAATGAATTCGCCCCCGCCTGCCGCGCGGCAAAAGGAAGTCTCACGCCAACCATTCATCCGGTTCGATGAAGAAGAACCGGTCATCTATCGCTCGAAATTGGAGCAACAGCCTCCCGGCCCATTCCCCGCCTTGACGCAGTTGATTGATGAGAAGAACCGCAAGCTCTTTGTCCGCAAGATTTTTGAGCGTGATCCGGACGCGTATGCCGAATTCATCCAGCGCCTGGAAGTGGTGCAAACCTGGAAGGAGGCGAAGCAATTGCTGGATCAGGAATTGAATCGCCGCAGGATCAACCCGTATTCCAAGGAAGTGATTCGGTTGAGCGATTTGATATTCGGCCGGTATTTTTCGAAACGTACCTGAGGCATATGATGATTACCGGCGCTTTGATGAGACGGTGTCGCCACGCTCATTTTTAGTTCAGCTACCCTTCAATCTCCACGAGCAATTGAATTTCCCTCAAGATTCCCATCACCCGAAAACATTCTTCGAACGCGCCATCGTACGCTATGGCCTTGCCGCGCGAGTGCGCCTCAAACGCGATTTTTTCCGCGCGTGACTGTCCGCAGCCGAGCGCTTTCTGCAATTGCACGATCACTTCGTCGAAGGTGTGCACGTCATCATTATACAGAATGACTTTCCACGGCTCGCCCAGCCGCGAGCTAATGTCATCCTCGACTAACACTTCTTCATCCTCGTAGGGCGTGGCGATTCCCATTTCAATATCAAAAATGGCGCGCAACGATGCCACCCTGGCGGGACGCGCCTGCTGTTCCTGGTCCAATGTCAAAGCTTCAAATTCAATGCGTTTCATTATCTCCTGCTTCCTGCAAAATGGCAGCGATGATTTTGCGATTGGCAGTGGGAAAAGCATACTGCCTCAGATCCTCTGGAGGCACCCACTTCCACGCCCGGCAGCCGCGGGCATGAGGCCGGCCGCGTACATGCCGGCAATTATATACATGCAAAGTAATGCTAAAATGCGTAAAGGCGTGTGCGATTTCCATGAATTTATTTCCGACAGCGACCTCAACCGAAAGGTTCTTACGAACCTCTCGCCGCAGGGCTTCCTGTGGCGATTCGCCTGGCTCGAGGTTGCCGCCGGGAAACTCCCATAGTCCGCCGAGCAAGCCGTTTTCGGGCCGTTGGTCGATTAAAAGCCGGCGATATTTCCAGATCAATCCCACGGCAACGTGACGATGCGGCCGTGGTGCCTTGACGAGCCGGCGCGGCAACCGCGCGGGATCGACCAATTGCAGACGTGCGCCGCAATAATTTTGCGCCGGACATTCTTCGCAGCGCGGACTTTTTGGGGTACATATTATTGCGCCCAATTCCATGAGGGCTTGATTCCAATTGCGCGCCTGACCGCGCCGCAGAAAATCTTGTGCCAGCAGGCGAAACACCGGTCTGGCCGCAGAGCTTTTGGGAGGCAAATCTATCAGAAAAATACGGCTGAGCACGCGTTCCACGTTGCCGTCGACGACGGCGTGATCGCGATTGAATGCAATGCTCGCCACCGCCGCCGCCGTGTATGGTCCGATACCGGGAATTTTCAAAAGCTGATCATAATCCGCCGGAAAAATTCCCTGTAGACGATCGGCGACGTGTCGCGCGGCCCGGTGCAGATTGCGCGCCCGTGCGTAATACCCCATGCCTTCCCATGCTTTCAGCACGTCATCCAATTTGGCAGCCGCCAAAGCTTGAAAGTCCGGGAATCTTTGCAGGAATTTTTCATAATACTCCAGCACCTTCACCGTCTGGGTTTGCTGCAGCATAATTTCTGAAATCCAGATCGCGTAAGGGTCTCGGGTTTTGCGCCAAGGCAGGTGGCGATGCGCGGATAAATACCAGCGCAGGAGCTTGTGTTGCAGATTGCTCCTGCGGCGTGACGACAATCTTATCGCTTTCACCGCTTTGGGGCCGGAGCTTGGTTTCTTGAGAATAGGCAAAGGACGAGCCTTGAATTAAATTGAATTTATAAGCCTTCGATGAATTTCGCAACCCAAAATTCACTGGAAAATCGGTTGAAAGCCTGACCCGAATTTTGTATATTGATAGTGTTACCGTAGTGAAAGATTCTGAAGGCTTTTTGACAGGATTGACAAGACCGACGGGATACTGGCATCGGGTTTTATTGGACGCCATTTTACAATGCACGCGCCTATCCTGTTCATCTTGTCAATCCTGTTGAGTTTTGATGATACGGGAAAATTTTATTCTTGCAGGAGTTGGTGTATGAAGCAATACTATTTCACGGAAGCCGGATACGAAAAGCTTCGCAAAGAAATCGAAGATTTGGAAAGGTATCTCAAAAACAACATCGCGAAAGAAATAGCCACCGCACGCGAACACGGTGATTTGCGTGAAAATGCGGAATATGAATCCGCCAAGACCAAGCAGGCGAATTATATGGCCAAGCTCGGCTTGCTGCAAGAACGATTCCAGAACGCGCGCATCATCCGCAAAAGCGATTTGCCGGACGGTATTGTGACGTTGGGAAAAGTGGTGACAATCGTGGACAAAGCGAGCGGCGAAAGGGAAAAATACACGATTTTGGGAGACGGCGAAACCGATCTCGACAGAGGCATTATCAGTTATCAGTCGCCACTGGCGCAGGCATTGATGAAGCACCGTATTGGCGACGAGGTCGAGATCCAGCTGCCGCGCAAGACCAAAAAGGTGAAGATCGCCGAAATCGTCTTTTATGATGATTTTTGAACAACAATCCAATCATTGATATTCCGCCGCACGCGCGCAACCAAAGCTTCAGTTTCTTCTTCTGCAGCCCTCTCGCTCCGCCGCCAAAATTTGAAAATCTCGAGTGCGGGACGGCCGGCGCACAGTCGCACCACGACCCACCCCGAAGCGCCTTTGATTTTGACGCCATCATGAACTTCGTACTCATGATGGTCGAGGCTTTCGATCAAGCTTCGCATTACGTTTGCCTTGGCTTCCTCGGGGCAGGCGAGCACCTCGTGTTGGGCCGAAAGGTCTCTCACGCTGTGTGCGAGCTTGTGCACTTTTTTGTCCTCGAGCAACGGCAGAATTTGCGCCAGCGCCATCAAGGCGTCATGATAAGGCAGCCATGGTGAAATGGTGATGCCGTCGTTGCCATCGAAACCATACCATTTGGTATAGCCGAATTTTTGTGCCATCCTGGCCATGCTGGAGTTCATGCCCGTAAGCATGGGAATGCCCGGTTCTGCCGGCCGGCTTGATCTGGCGCGCGGCTTGATTTCCGGCATGAGCCAGCCGTTGACCATTGACCAGGAGTTCATCCAGCGTTTTGACAATAACCGTGCGCACACGACGTCGCTGATGCCGAAATGCGCGGCTGCACGCTCAGGCAGAACGAGGCGTGTACGCTCGCCCACGGAGTCCATCCAAAAAACAAAATCGAAACCAGCGGAATATTGCTGCGCCAGGTGTTCCTGAAAAGCCCTGATTTTTTGCGAGAAACCAATTCCAGCTTCCTGCGGTAAGACGAGGAGACTGGCCTGCAGGCCAAACTTTTCGAGAAATTGCCGCACCATAATCTCGGTCGATCTCCCTACCACTCCAAGCAACAAGCGTTTAGGGCCGGCCAGCTTCGGGAGCAACTGCGCCATGCCGTTCAGGTAATCGCTTCGCGCCTGTGACGCTTCCAGCTCGTGCCGTTCACCATCTCCGGCTTCTTCGAGCAGTTCCGTGCGCTCGAG
>JBOHQX010000310.1:0-31401 GCA_050732395.1 bacterium | reverse complement strand
CCGGCCAATCTGCAAGTATTTGCGCGCACTTCCTCGGGCCGCGTGCCGGTTAAGGAGGGCGGGCGTTTTGCGTTCAACGGCGAGGGTCAAGTTGAAGTCGAAGACGAGGATACTAATCTCCGCTTCTTTCTTCCCGAAGATTACGCTTGGGCCGTCGCGGACAGCCTGAACGATTTTTCCGGACGGTCGAAGATCAGGCGCTTTATTTACACGGACCGCGGCAAAGACTACATGCTGGTTGGTGTGCCGTGGGATTGGGTAAACGCCGCACCCAAGGGCAATTTGATTATTGATCCGACCACCACCGCGGTCAGCAACCACGACACGCGCTTGCAAGATGGTGGCAATTATGGCACAGGCGCTGTACTTGCCATTGGCAAACCCACGGGCTTCATCAAACGCCGGACGATCATCAAGCTCGACCTCACAGGCATCCCTACCAATGCCACGGTGCTGAATGCACAACTGAAACTGTGGTACTACAGCAACAACGGCACCCCGGCGAATAATCGCTGGGTGCAGGCGCATCAATTGTTGGTGAACTGGGATGAATTACAGGCGACACGTGATAATCGCCTCACTGCCACACCGTGGGCAGCGCAATACGGCGCGCTAGACGGCACGGACGCCAATGCTTCTTATGAGAGCACGTTGTTGTTCTCGCAAACCGAGCAGCTTTTGCAATGGAAGACTTGGGATCTGAGTGCGTTGACGCAGAAATGGGTGAAGGTTTCAGGGCCGGGCTCTGCGCCGAATTATGGGGTGGTTCTGTGGGCAACAAACGAAGACACCGATGGCCATGCCATGCAGTTCAACTCTTCCGAAGCCGCCTCGAACCAGCCGTACTTGGAGATCATTTGGTCAAACACGCCCAAGACGGTTTACTTTCTCAAGGACCATCTCGGCTCCATTCGTGCCACAGTGTTGGACAGTGCCACGGCGCCGGTGATTGGGTATGAGGATTATGATCCGTGGGGGTATCCTTTGGCGGGGAGGACGAAGGCGATTCCCAATGCTTATTTGCAGGGAGCGTCGAAGAATAAGTTTACTGGCAAGGGACGTGATGACGAGTTTGGGTTGAATTTGGATTATTTTGGAGCGAGATATTATGATCATCTAGTCGGGCGGTGGATAAGTGTAGATCCGTTAGGAGCTATCCATCCTGAAGATTCTCACTACAGTTACACGGGGAACGAACCAATTAATAGAGTTGACCCCAACGGTATGGATTGGTTTAGGAATAAAGGAACAGGGGAGGTTGATTGGTTTGAAACAAGTGCAGAAGGATTTTCTGACCAGGATCGTAATTCATGGCAGAACGTTGGTACTGAAGCTATTTACTTTAATGGGGTTGACTTAACCGCGATTGTGCAAGAGGGCAATGTCATTGATGGTTATAATTTTGATAAGCTTCAGGTTGAAGCTGTCTCAGGAAGGCCTTTGGACGGAGGTGAATTTGATTATTCAATTGAAAGACAACTACTGCTTAATGAAGGCCCACTTCCCGAAGGAGTGTATTACATAAATCCTCAAAAGACACAATATTGGCGAAACTTAAGTTGGTTAGACAAATTCTATGCATTAATAGGTCAAGGTCCTTGGCCAGGAGGCTTGTCCTCTTGGGGAGAATCCCGAGTGTGGCTTCAGCCCAACTCAATTAAACTCATAGATCCAAGAACTGGCCAAGAAATACTAAGAAGCAGCTTTTCAATACATGGAGGCAATACACCTGGGAGTGGAGGTTGCATTGACTGTTATTCAAACGCCCCTAAGTTTTTCGGCTTTATTTCTAAACTAAGATCCTCGAGCGTACCAGTTATTGTTGATTATAAAACTAATGGTGGAAGGTAACGTATGATGAAGAAAACAATCGCCGTGATACTTTTGTGTTTTGTTGTTTTTAGCCTGTTTGGAACTGTTTACGATATATATTTAATCTCAACTGCGCCTGATTCATATGTCGCCATTTATGGTTTGAATGAGAATTCATTGCACTGGCAATTTAAATCACATGGAAATTTTGTGATATGGCAAGTATTTGTTTCTTGCTTGCACATAGCGTTGATCGGAATGTCAATCTTAATCATCAGAAATCCCGGAAGCTCAATAAGGTTTTTCTATTACATTGTGTTGGGTGGGTTTCTACTTTGGTATCTTAGATACTATTACCTTTGGTACAAATCAGGCTTTGATCATTACCCTGGCTTTGATCCATATCTGTTTTAACAATTTTTCCACTTGAAACTCCCAATTTCATGTCGCAGGATTACGGACAACGCCACTCGCGAATATCTAGATATTCCTACAGCATCGACCTGCACTACACTTGCAATCCCACCGGTTTCAAAGAAGAATTCGTTCTTTCTCAAAAAGCCCGAGACGGATTACCGGAGCCCGAACAAATCGGTTTTGTACGTGAGCGCACGTATTTGATGTTCTATTTCGAATTCAAGCTGGCGCCGGCCAATCTGCAAGTATTTGCGCGCACTTCCTCGGGCAGGGTGCCGGCCAAAGAAGGGGGCCGGTTTGCGTTCAACGGCGAAGGCCAGGTCGAAGTCGAAGATGAGGACACTAATCTCCGTTTCGTTCTTCCCGAGGATTACGCCTGGGCTGCGGCGGACAGTCTGGATGATTTTTCCGGACGGTCGAAGATCAGGCGGTATATTTATACGGACCGGGCAAGGATTACATGCTGGTGGGTGTGCCGTGGAGCTGGGTGAATACCGCACCCGCAGGCGATTTGATCATCGACCCCACGGCTTACGTCGATTACGCCTCCGACACCCGCCTGCAAAATGCCACCAAATATGGGTCGGATCTGGAGCTGATCGTGGGCAAGAAAGCCGGTGTGGTCAAGAAGCGCACGATTATCAAATTCGATTTGCAGTATTCCGGCATTCCGGCCAACGCCACGATTTTGAATTCGCAGCTGCAGCTTTACTATGTTGATGCACAACGAACCGGTTCGGATGCATGGGTCGATCGCTGGGTGTGGGCGCATCAGTTGTTGAACGATTGGAACGAAGCTCAGGCCGACAGCTTGCGGCGCTTGACGGGCGTGAACTGGCTGGCACCGCGCGCCAAGATCGGACCGGGAAGCAATCAGGCATCCGAAGATGCCAACGGGCAATATGAAAGCACATTATTGTTTTGGCAGAACGAGCTTTCCGAGTTGCCGAAATGGAAAAGCTGGGACTTAACCGCGCTCACACAGAAGTGGGTAAAAGGGACAGGCCCGGGCTCCGCGCCAAATCACGGCGTTATTCTGTGGGCCACAAATGAGGACGTGAATGCCTACGATTTGCGTTTCAATTCCTCGGAGGTGGAGAACCATCCACCGGAGTTGGTAGTCACCTGGTCGAACACGCCCAAGACGGTTTACTTTTTGAAAGACCATCTCGGTTCGATTCGTGTAACTGTCTTGGACAGTGCCACGGCTCCGGTGATTGGGTATGATGATTATGATCCGTGGGGGTATCCGCTGGCGGGGCGGACGAAGGCGATACCAAATGCCTATTTGCAGGGGGCGTCGAAGAATAAGTTTACGGGACAGGAATGGGATGATGAATATGGTATGAATTGGTTATATTTCCCGGAGAGATCATATGATTCACAGAGCGCACGTTAGTTGAGCGCCGATCCCTTGGGAGCGGCTAGGCCTTGGGAATCGCCTTATCTTTATGTAGGAGGAAATCCTGTTGTTAGAATTGATCCTTTGGGGTTATACTGGGTAGATACTAATGGAGATGGTATAGCGGATACATGGGTGCTTGAAGAACCAATCGTTGTCGAGGTGCTTCCGTTTTATCCGACGAGCGACCCAGGAGCCGATGCAATCAGATCACCTATGATTGAGATCGATGATTTACTGGGTTCAAAAGCTATTGCAAAAGGATTCGCCAAAGCAGGTAGCGTTGTTATAGCTGCTACTGTGATGAAGCAAGCAATCAGGGAGACCAAACCCCTGATTAAAATAACTCAAGATGGCCTCGCACACGTCATAGAACGTCATACTCTCAATGAGCTCTCCCAGTTTGTTAAGAAGAGCAAATTTCTTGAAAATGTAAATATCCCAACATTGATACAAAAGGCAAATGAAGTCAATCCTATATCGCAGCCGAAAGGCAGACTGGCTTGGATCGTCGATGCTGGTACAAACATTGGCGTTGACAGGGTTACCAAGCAACCCGTACAAGTTTACACGGTGATCACAGAAAGTACCGGTGAATTGGTAACAGCTTTTCCAGGGCTGCCATAAACTTATGGAGGCATGTATGGCTTTTCTCGACATTGTAATCTTAGATGACAAGAAGAATGAAATATTTTCCGTCTCCCTTGACAGTCGGACGCATCAAGATTTAATTCGAATGGCGAATCCTCCCGCTAAATTCTCTCACATACATAGACTACAGGATTTCTACAAAGATGCAAAATTTGAATCTACTGAGATAGATAATCTGATGCGTGAGTTGGCCCAGTTTCGATCAGCCTTAGAAAGTGCAAGCTCACTTTCCCGTGAAGCGAAAAACAATGTAATCAAGTTTTTAAAAGACTTCGAAAAACTCTGTGAATTGGCGCAAAGTTTGGGCCTCGAAATTCATTGTTTTTCAGATTAACTTGTTGCGGTGGACCGTTGACTGTAGCACTATCGATGGCTGAGTGTGGGCCCACCAACTTTTGGTGGACTGGGATGAATTGCAAGCGACCAGAGATAATCGCTTGACCGGATCGCCATGGAGCGTTTCATATGTGGGACTAAATGACATTGATGCGAAATCGCCTTTTAAGAGCACGATGCTCTTCGGCGCCGCCCACGCCGGGCTTCGCGCCAAGCTACGGCGTGGTACTGTGGGCCACCAACGAAGACACCGATGGCCATGCCATGCAGTTCAACTCTTCCGAAGCCGCCTCGAACCAGCCGTACTTGGAGATCATTTGGTCAAACACGCCCAAGACGGTTTACTTTCTGAAAGACCATTTGGGAAGTGTTCGTGCGACGGTGTTGGACAGCGCCACGGCGCCGGTGATTGGGTATGATGATTATGATCCGTGGGGGTATCCTTTGGCGGGGAGGACGAAGGCAATTCCCAATGCCTATTTGCAGGGGGCGTCGAAGAATAAGTTTACTGGACAGGAATGGGATGATGAACATAGTGTGAATTGGTTATATTTCCCAGAGAGATCATATGAATCGCAAAGTGCACGGTGGTTAAGCGCTGATCCGTTTGCAAAAGCTAGGCCATGGGAGTCCCCCTATCTTTATGTAGGAGGGAACCCCATCGTTAGAGTTGATCTTGAAGGATTATATTGGATAGATACCAATGGGGATCGCATACCAGATACCTGGGTGATTGAGGAACCCACTTATGCCATATCAGAGCCACAAAATGAGGAAGCGATAATTAGGCCAAGGTATGGAAGGCTGTTTGGCCTTGGATTCCTAGCCGTTGGAGAGGCCATAGGTCATAATGATTTCTTTCGCGCGTGGACGGGGACCGATCCATTCAGTACTCAACAAATTTCCAACACTGAACGTGTAGTATCTGGTATCTTGGCGGCAACTACTGTTGCACCTCTACGCTTACCGCTGGGGCTCAAAAATGCAAGCCAAGGCCTCAAACACCTGTTCTCGAATGGGTCAATCAGGGGAATGTCAATAATTGAAATAAGAACTACGTTAATCAACAATGGGTTCAAGCAAACCGTTACCCGAAATGGCCAAGGGTATTTGTTCAAAAACTCTGCAGGAGAAAATATTAGAATAATGTCACGGGGCGGAAAGTGGGATATTCGAGTTCAGAATCAATTTGGAAACTACTTGAATGAATTTGGCAATGTTGCTGGCCCTTCTGCTACTCACAACATTGAGGTATTCTCAAGATGAAGACGTCAAACATCGTCGAGATTCGTGAAATAATCGAAGTGCATAGAGGTTTTTCCGAGTGTATTCTAGAAGACATTATTTGGAAAAACTTTGGAATCACAGTTGAGTTCACGATCAGATACATATATGACAATTACGGACGGATTCTCAAATCGATGGATGACTGGCAAATCCTTGTCTTACGCTTCAATCTTGTTCAAGAGTTGAGAATTTCAAACGCATTAAAACAAGCGATGTGTAACGAGCCTGAGCGCCTAAACTGGGGATTCAATGAGATTGCACTCACAAGACTTGAAAATGATTCACGCTTAATTTATCCCTTTAGAGAGTTTGACATTCCGTTTCATCATATCGCAATTCTATGGGAAAACGAAAGACGTATAGATATTGTATTTTCTGAAATGGAGCTCCCTCAGTAGCAGCAGTTGGTGTTTATGGTTTCTTGACAAGATTTGTTTTCTCAAAAAAGTACGCCCATGAGAATTCGTTATCACTTCTTTCGAATGGGATGATGAATACCGTGTGAATTAACCACATTTCCCGGAGAGATCATATGATTCACAGAGCGCACGTTGGTTGAGCGTCGATCCTTTGGGAGGAGCCATGCCAGGGGAATCTCCTTATCTGTATGTAGGTGGTAATCTCGTTGTAAGAATCGATATCGATGGATTATACTGGATCGATACCAATGGAGATGACATTGCAGATACCTGGGTGCTTGAGGAACCCATTTATGCCAAATCAGAGCCACAAGATGATGAGGCAATGATTAGGCCAAGGTATGGAAGACTGTTCGGGCTTGGATTTTTGGCTGTTGGAGAAGTCGCAGGGCATAATGATTTCTTTCGTGCGTGGACGGGGACCGATCCGTTCAGTACTCAACAAATTTCCAAGACTGAACGTGTAATATCTGGAATTCTTGCGGCGGCTGCTGTTGCTCCAACAGGCTGGAAATCTATTACCTTCGGCAGGCCACTTCGAAAAATGGGTCATGCCTTCAAACACTTTAGGCAATTTCAAAAGATTGATCCTCTTATAGCGGAGGCTGACGTCGCAAGAATTCTCGAGTATGTCAGAATGATCGATAAGAATCCAGTAACGCAATCGAATGGAAATAAATTGTATTCAGCAATAGTTGAAGTCGGAGGCAAGAGTATTAATGTCCAGGTCGTCGAAACTGTCGATCGGACAATTAAAACAGGCTGGCCGGTGGGAGTTTTCTGAAAATTCTGAAAGGAGCCAAAATGATAACGTTGAATGAACACGACCTGAAAGAGATATTCGCCCTTTTTTCGAGCGTATCAACTTATGAGTTAGGACAAATTTACGATCGTCTGCATGATAATTTCTACAAGAACGAAATCCTTGCGGAAGAATATGAATTGACCCAACCCAAACGTGAATTTGCAAGAGATAGCTGGCGAGCAGTGATTTATTTTCTGTACAAACAGGGTTATCAGCTAAAGAAAGGAGATCAGATAGTCGACCTTGAATTCATAATGAGTGAATTTGTTAAGTCCAAAAAAACTCAGTAAACACCCAAGGACGTGTTAGTCGGTTTTTGAAGAATTTACACAGGAGATCCGATGGCAACTGTGACCGAAGATTAACCAAAGCAGAATCCTTCATGGCAATCTCGTTGTTAAGAATGGCCGTATCCATAAATCAATGGATGAGTGTCGAATTGTGGACTGCTCGCCAGGATTACGATGCGGCCATCGGTACGCGTCATCCGGTGCAGGAAAAATTTTGCAGCCAAAGAAGAATTCGTTCTTTCCCAAAAGAGCCGTGATCGGCTGCCTAATCCCGCGCAAATTGACTTTGTGCCAGAGCAGACTTATTTCATGCTCGCGTTCGAATTCAAGCTGACACCCGCCAACTTGCAAGTATTTGCGCGCACTTGGTCCGGGAGGGTGCCGGTTAAAGAGGGGGAGATTTGCGTTCAATGGCGAGAGCTTGATCGAAATAGAAGATGAAGACACCAATCTCCGCTTCTTTTTCCCCGAAGATTATGCCTGGGCCGAGGCCGACAGTGCCAATGATTTTTCCGAACGGATCAAGATCAGGCGCTATATGTACACGGACCGGGGCAAAGATTACATGCTGGTGGGCGCGCCGTGGGACTGGGTGAATGCCGCGCCCAAGGGGAATCTGATCATTGACCCCACCACGACTATAACCAGCAGCGACGATGTACGCCTGCAGGATACGAACAACTATGGCTCCGGAGCCACGCTCGCAGTGGGCAAACCCGCCGGTTTCACTAAACGCCGAACGATTATCAAGTTCAACATTACCGGCGTGCCAACCAATGCCACCGTCTTGAATGCCCAATTTAAACTATGGTACTACAGCAATAACGGCACGCCGGCGAATAATCGCTGGGTGCAGGCGCATCAACTCTTGGTGAACTGGGACGAATTACAGGCGACACGTGATAATCGCCTCACGGCCACACCATGGGCAGCGCAATACGGCGCGCTAGACGGCACGGACGCCAATGCCGCTTACGAGAGCACGTTGTTGTTCTCGCAAAACGAGCCGGTTTTGCAATGGAAGACCTGGGATCTGAGCGCGTTGATGCAGAAATGGGTGAAGGTTTCTGGGTCGGGCTCTGCACCGAACTATGGCGTGATGCTCTGGGCCACTGATGAAGACACCGATGGCCATACCATGCAGTTCAACTCTTCCGAAGCCGCCTCGAACCAGCCGTACTTGGAGATCATTTGGTCGAATACGCCCAAGACGGTTTATTTTCTCAAAGATCATTTGGGCAGCGTTCGCGCAACGGTGTTGGATTCTGCGACTGCGCCGGTGATTGGGTATGAGGATTATGATCCGTGGGGGTATCCGCTAGTGGGGCGAACGAAGGCGATACCCAATGCGTATTTGCAAGGAGCGTCGAAGAATAGATTTACTGGTATAGAATACGACGATGATTACGGGATAAATTGGTCATACTTTCCGGTGAGGTCTTATGATTCACAAAGTGCACGTTGGTTAAGCGTTGATCCTTTGGATGGAGCTAGGCCTTGGGAATCACCTTATCTTTATGTAGGTAGAAATCCCATTGTTAGAACTGATTCCGAGGGATTGTATTGGGTTGATACCAATAGGGATGGCATAGCGGATACGTGGGTCGTTGAGCACCCAATTGTAGCCGAAGCAGAACAGCCACAAAATGAGGAAGCGATCATCAGGCCAAGATATGGGAGATTGTTTGGACTTGGTTTCTTAGCTGCCGGAGAGGTTTCTAATCTTAATAATTTTCTTCGCGTGAGAACTGGTTTAGATCCGTTTAGTGGCCAACAACTCTCTAGTTCTGAACCCGTCTTCTCTGGTATTTCCGCAGCTCTCACAATTTTTCCTGCAAGATTTGTCGGATTGGTTAAGAATCTCCCTCTCAAACAGTTAACAGGTAATCAATTGTACAATGCTATTATCAGAACAGGATGGAAGGCTACGGATCACTTTATTAAAAGCCTGAAAGACGTTAGAATAGCAAAGTGGCGTGGTGTGGCCTGGAAAGTAACTTTGTTGAACCACCATCACTATTTAGGGTCTGCTGAAAAACCCATTTGATGACATCTAAGACTGGTCTGGCTCCGACGAGCGCGATCGTTCTTTGACAAACTTGGATCAGATTCTGGCGCCTGCGAGCATGATATTGCGGCTACTTAGCAAGGAGTGAACTATTGATTCTGCGGGGCGAATAGTGTGGGAACGAGAAACCTCAATAGAAATATTGACAATTCTCCTACCGATTGGATCGGGATAAGCCTCCATTCCGTGCAAGATTTCTATTCCCACTCAAATTTTAGTGAATTGTATATTGAATATTATGATGCTGCAAATAAGGACGCAGATGGCAATTCACTAACCCCTGACACTGTGCCAACTCTTGAGGAAGCGTTATCGAACAAAGAATCTGTAGTACGGACCGGGGCAAGGATTACTTGCTGGTGGGCGTGCCTTGGGATTGGGTGAACGCTGCGCCGCCGGGCAGTTTGATTATCGATCCTACCACCACCGCCGCCAGTAACCACGACACGCGCCTGCAGGAGGGGAGCAACTATGGCACAGGAACAACGCTCGCCATCGGCAAACCCGCGGGCTTCAACAAACGCCGGACGATCATCGAGTTCGACCTCACGGGCATCCCCGGCAACACCACGGTGCTGATCGGCGCCGCCGAGGCCGCCAATCTGTGCAAGATTTGTGATCTGACCGCGCTAACCTCAAAACGGAATTCCAACATTGAAATACACCCTCTTCTGCCACCGCTCCAGCCAGCCGAAAGCAATTCCGATAGGAAACAACGGCGTATCGGCTGTAACGGACAATCCCAGCGCGTGGCGGAATTCATGCACGGTGGCTTCGTTGCGATCCTGCCAAATGCCGCTCAAATCATAGCGCAGGCCGAAATAGATGTCGAACAGCGGCCGCTTGCGCAATTGGTAACGATACTCCAGGCTGGCCACCACGAGATTGCGGCCGATCAATTCCTGATCGCGCAGGCCGAATACCGGCGTGGGTCCGCTCAGGCGAAATTGCTCGCTGAATGGCGTCGTGGCATCCGCAATCCCGCCGATGAATTTTGGATGGATGACGTGCGGGCCCAGCGCGTGAAACGATTCCAATTGCCCCAGGAATTTGATGAAGGAATCGGCCTTGGGATCTGAGGGCTTGGCGTATTCGTATGAAATGTTGGCGTATCGTCCGGTGCGCGGGAAGGGCAGCCGGTCGCGCGTGTCCACCACCGAGCGCGCGGCAATGAAAAAGATATCCGACTCGCCGGTGGGGTATCCTGTGCCGGAGATCGTGCTGAGACGGAGGTTTTCCCAGCGCATTTCGGCGGCGAGTGAGGCGAAACGCCCCACTTGCTGGCCCAACGTCCATTTGATGCCCAGGCGCCGGTCTTGATATTCCCCAATGGCCTGGGCGGCCGCTTCGGGATAAACGAAATTGTCCCAGGATTGCAAATATGCATTCGCGGAAAAAGTCAAAAACGTGCTGAATACGCGGTCGGTGCGCCAGGTGGCCTTGGTGAGAAAGCCGCGGCTGCCCGCCGTGCCATGCAAGTAAAGCTTGCTGGCGCTACCGAACATGTTTTCATTGCCGATTTCCAGCAGGCCGTAGGTACCGCGCTCGCTCTGGTAGTACCCTCCCATGCGCAAAATCCCGGACGGCCTTTCTTCGAGCTTGATTTTCAGTCGCGTGCCGCCGGTGTCCTGCCGTACCGGCGTTAAGCTCACTTTTTCAAACAAGCCCGTGCTGTGAATGTTGTCCAGGCCCTGGAGTGCGTGTTTGGAATTAAAAATCTCTCCTGATTTCAGGGCAAATTCGCGCTGGACGACGAAAGGCTGGGTATGGCGCAGACCTTCCAGCTCGACGGCCCCAATCCGGCCTTCGTCAATCGTGATGCGCAGGTTGCCGTTGGCGGAATCGAACGTGACGCTGCGAATTTGCGCCAACGCGTAGCCGTCACGGCGATAATGCTCGACCAGTGCGCGCAAATCATCATGGCCTTGTTGATGATTGATAGCTTCACCGCACCGGCTGTGCATGCAACCCAGCAGAACGGAATCCGGATAGACCGTATTACCGATAATCTCGAAGCTCTGCAAGCGCGGATTTTCTTGCAGGACTAAAGCTAAGGTATCGCCGAGCAAAGAGGCACGCACCGAATGGTAGCGGCCCGTGGCATAGAGCGCCTCGACCCCACTTTGAATTTCGCCGGCGGTGAAACGCCGTACGGTCGCGCCATTGATTTTGGCAAAAAAGTCCGCCTCCCTGAACGGGGTGGTGGAACGAGGGTCAGCAATGTGACGAACAACGAAGACGGTCTGGGAAGTTTTGTGTGCGGAACCGTGTGCCAGCAGGCGCTGGATGACGGGCATTTTCTCCATCGTGCGTTGATGGCCGAGCACAATCAGTGAATCGAGAGCGCCAAACTCCAGCGAGGTGCGCTCGAGGTCTTTGAAAGAAATCACGACGTCGGCGATTTGCCTTTGTTGCTCGTTGCTTTCCTGCTGCATGATCGTGGTGACCTGATCTGCGACCTGCCACGGCAATACGAGCTGATCCCCGGGAAGCAGATTGGAGGTGGCGTCCACGCCGATCACAATATCCATGCCTTGCCGGCGCGCGACGTCGACGGGAATGTTGTTTTTCACGCCGCCGTCGATCAAAAGCGTGTTTTGCCGGAGTACGGGGGCCAGCAAGAGCGGCAGCGCAGACGAGGCGCACATGGCCTCGCTGAGGTCACCGCTGTCGATGACGATTTCCCGGCCCGAGTACAAATCCGTCGCCACGGCACGAAACGGGATACGCAAGATGTCGAAGCTCGAGCTCGCCCAATAATTTGCGCGCCAGGTGAGCTCGGTCAAAATCGAGTGCAGTTTCTGTCCGCCGGTGAGCGCGCGGGGAATTTGCGGGGAAAGGCCGCGGAAGCGCAGTTGCAGCAAAAACGGCTCGTTCTCGAGCTTCTGGCTCACGAGCAAATTCTGGCGCGGCGGCGCGTCGGTGAGAAGATTGCCCCAGTCGATCGTTTTCATGATATCGCGCAACTGTTGTGCGTTGTAGCCCGCGGCATACAGTCCGCCCACCACGCTCCCCATGCTCGTGCCGACGATGAAATCGATCGGAATATTGTTTTCTTCCAGCGCCTGCAACACGCCGATCTGGGTCAGGCTGCGTGCGCCACCGCCGCTGAAGGCCAGGCCTACCCGCGCGTGCATGGGCTTGCGATAAGGAATGAAATAATGCGGATTGCCCACCGGCTCGCCGAGCCGAGGCACAAAGATGAAAACGGAATCCCGGGCTCCTTGCAAACCGTCTACCCGTGCACAGACCGGGGCAGAACTGGGTTGGGAAAAGGCGGCGGCCAGCAAAAGGGCGTGCAGCAGGAACAAAGAGGACAAGGGCGTGACGCCCGGCACAGCCAGAAATCTCAACATGGCGAAGTTCGAAGTTGCGATATTCAACAACAAAAGCCAGGGCTCAATATATGATTCCCGTGCACGAGATGCAAGGGCGCCGGATTGACTTTCCGGCGAGGCATTTGTATATTGAGGTCGCGGATCGTCCGCATTGGCTCATGCTCACAGTATTAACTTCAGCACCAGTGTGTCATGTCTGCCACTTCATCGTTTTCACGCACAACCTCTTCCAGCCCACCCACGATGCGCCAAACGCGCTTGATGATTCTGGCAGGTGTGTTTGCAGCGCTCACGGTGCTCGGTGCGCAGATTCGTGTGCCGTTGCCATTTGTGCCGTTCAGCCTGCAAACATTATTCGTCCTGCTCGCCGGCAGCATGCTCGGCCCGGTTTATGGAGCGGGCAGCCAGGTGTTGTACCTGCTGATGGGATTGGCGGGCCTGCCGGTCTTCACCAGGGGTGGTGGCTTGGCGTACGTTTTTCAACCCACCTTCGGATATTTGCTCGGCTTTCCGGTTGCGAGCCTCATTGCCGGTGCTTTGATTCATGGCAAGCAAGCACGTGTGCAGCTCTTGCCGGAAATCAAATTCTCAAAATTGCTTTTGATCAATGGCCTCGCGACTGCGGCTATTCTCATTCCCGGCACCCTGTATTTGTGGTGGAGTACCAACACGTTGATCGGAACCGACCTGTCCTTGGCTCGCGCGCTGTGGATCGGGGCGTTGAGTTTTTTACCCACGGATCTTTTGAAGATTTTTGCGGTCAGCTATCTCTATCGGGCGCTGCAACCGCGTTTGTCGCACCTGCCTTCTCAGGCCGGATACTCAACTTGACAATGTCACATTTAAAATCACCCGTCAACACAAAAATATAGACTCCAAGAAGGACAGAAAGTTGCACGGAGAAAAGCCAGGCGAATAGTCCGGGAAATCTTACTCGCAGCGTTATGAAGACAGCAGCACAAGCTTTTCATGTTTTCGGCGTAGATGGCGGCGGTACGAAAATGACCGGCTGCTTATTGCGTTCCGACGGCGAGCTCTTGACCATGGGGCAAGCGCCGCCCGCGAACTACAGCAAGCTTCGTGGCAAAATCGCGCAACCGTTGGTGCAGTTCTTGGGCGCCTTGCAAGAACAGGCACGGTTGCCGAAGGCCCGGGTCGCGCTCGCCGGCATTTGTTCCACCGGCGTGGGCCGCCCCAGCGATCGCCAGCTCTTGACTGAAGCCTTGCAGCGCGCCGGCCTTGCCGAGAAAATCTGCGTGGACAGCGACGCCATGAGCGCTTTGGCCGGCGCCTTTGCGGGCGGTCCGGGAATCATCGTCATCGCGGGCACCGGGGCGGTGGCGTACGCGCGCGCGCCGGACGGCAACTTTATACGCGCCGGTGGTTGGGGTTATTTGATCGGCGATGAAGGCAGCGGATTCCACCTGGCGCGCCAGGCGCTCAACGCCGCCCTGCAGGCCTGGGACGGACGCGGAGCGCAAACGTCGCTACGCCAGGTTTTCGAACAGCGCTTTGGCGTGCACAGCATCGAGCTGGTCCTTAGCCATATTTATGATCCGCAATTTGACCGGGGCCAGATGGCTGCGCTGGCGCCGATCGTGTTCGAGCAGGCCGCGCATGGCGACGTGGTCGCGCAACGCATTGTTGCAGAAACCGGTTTTGAGCTCGGGCGCCTGGCGGGCGCGGTATTGGAAAAATTCAACCATCAAGAGGTCGTTGAAATTGCGCTGCTCGGCAACCTTTTTCGGCGCAAAGAGGTCCTGCTGCCGTCTTTTTGGGAGGCCTTGGGCGAGGCAAAGCAGCGCCTGCGCGTCATCGAACCGCAATTTGAAGCGTGCATCGGTGCGGTCTTGCTGGCGCTGGAAAGAAGCGGGGTTGAGAAGGACGAGGAATTTCTGGCAAAACTGCGTGCCTCAGCTCAAAAATTGCTTGCAACCGGTATTCTTGGTATCTGAAGAGCTTGACAATGTAAGCTTGCTTTGAACATGCGCTCATTGTATGTCATTCCTTTCTAATTTGTGTCGAAAAGCTAACCGTCTTCAAACTTTCATGACATGACGCCAGCCTTACAAATTGCGCTCAAAGCCGAAAAGCTGATCGTTGGCCTGATCTCTGGCACCTCGGCAGATGGCATCGATGCTGCCGTGGTGCGCGTCAAGGACCGCGGTTTGGACGTGAAAATTGACGTGCTCGCGTTCGCGACCTATGCTTACCCGCCCGAAATCCGCGCGCGAGTGCTCGCGGTTTCCCGGCCCGGTGCGGGCAGTGTCGACGAGATTTGCCGCCTGCATGTTGCGGTAGGCGAATGCTTTGCAAGTGCGGCCCTGCAAGTCATTGCCTCCCTCAATCTCGAGACAGCCCAAATCGATTTGATTGGCTCTCACGGCCAAACAATCCATCATTTGCCGACCGCCGAGCCGATTGCCGGAATGCCAACACGCGGCACTTTACAAATCGGAGAGCCGAGTGTGATCGCCAAACGCACCGGCATTGTGACCATTGCCGATTTTCGCCCGGCCGACATGGCGCTGGGTGGGCAAGGCGCGCCGCTGGTGCCGCTGATGGATTATTTGTTGTTCCGTTCGGCCGAAAAATCACGCGGAGTGTTGAATCTCGGCGGCATTGCCAATCTCACTTTTCTCAAACGCAATGCTGACAGAGAAGAGGTGATTGCCTATGATACCGGCCCGGCGAACATGGTGATGGACGGGCTGATGCAAAAACTCTATCGATGTGATTACGATGAAGAGGGCCGGGTCGCTGCGCGCGGGATCGTTTCAAACGAGCTCTTGTCCCGGCTGCTGGCGCATCCATATTTTGCGCTTACATTTCCCAAGAGCACGGGGCGGGAAGAGTTCGGCGAGGCTTTTGTGGAAGATTTCTTGGCACAAGCGCGCCAATTTCATTTGAAGGATGAGGATATCATCGCGACGGCGACAGCATTGACTGCGGCGACCGTTTGGCAGGAAGCGCAACGCCTGCAGACCCGCCTTGGCAACATGGATGAGCTGATCGTCAGTGGCGGCGGCGCGCACAATCGCACGCTCATAAATTTCTTGCAACAAAGATTTCTTTCGATAAGAATTCTGAAGACGGACGATTTCGGTATTCCTAGCGATGCCAAGGAGGCCATATTGATGGCGATATTGGCGAACGAAACGATTTCAGGCCATGCCGGGAATGTGCCGTCGGTGACCGGGGCAAAAAAAGGGGCGGTGCTGGGAAAAATCTGCCTGTAAGTGCTACATCGCTTCAATCGTTTTACCCAGAATCAACCTTTGTAGAGTCATTCGCCGATTGCTTTGAGAGTGTTGGTCATGCCTCTGAATGTTTGCATTTACGAAGACGAGTATTGCAATCGTCTCTATCCACTCACATTAACGCGCCCGGTCTTCGAGCTGCGTTGCGGCATTTCACTCTTGCGCGAGAAGATCGCACGCCGTTTTCCACATTCCCGGCTTTACTTTTTCTGCCGCGCCTATCTCGCAGAGATGTTGCGTGAGGCACTGCCCGGAGTGCCGGTGAATGAAATGCTCTCTGAAAATGCCTTGTTTCTCAATGGCCGTTTCATTTTGGGCGACGATCTGCCGGCGGTCGGGACGCAAGAAATGGTTTGGAAGAAAGAAGGCGAAGTCGCCGCTGCCTGGATCGAGCCCACACGTGTCCTCACGCTGGCACACACGAAAGATGGTATCATCTGTTCTTCCTGGTTGGAGGGTTTGCCGGTCGCAGAAATCGATGGCAAATTCATACGCTATCCTTGGGACTTGGTGCATCGCAATCCCAGCCAAATCAAAAACGATTTTGCCTTTTTCAATCGCGGCGGGCAAATGTTGGGCAAGATCTATCCGCAGGTGACGCTGCTTGAAAAAGAGAATATTTATATTGCCGCAGGCGTGAAGATCAAGCCGGGGGCGGTGCTCGACGCCGAGGACGGGCCCATTTTCATCGATGAAGGCGTGACCATCATGGCCAATGCCTCTTTGCAGGGCCCGCTTTATGTCGGTGCGAAATCCACGATCAAAATGGGCGCGAAGATTTATGAAGGCACTTCCATCGGTCCAGTGTGCAAGGTTGGCGGCGAGGTGGAGGAATCCATCCTTCATGCGTACAGCAACAAGCAGCATGAGGGTTTTCTCGGCCACGCGTATTTGGGCGAATGGGTGAACCTCGGCGCGGACACCAATAATAGCGATCTCAAAAACAACTACAGCGCGGTGAGAGTTCAAATCGACGGAGAAATGATTGACAGCGCATCGCTATTTGTTGGGTTGTTCATGGGAGATCACGCCAAGTGTGGTATCAACACCATGTTCAACACCGGCACGGTGGTTGGCGTGATGAGCAACGTATTTGGTGCAGGCTACCCTGACAAGTATGTTCCTTCTTTCGCATGGGGCGGTGCAGAATCCTCCGAAACATACGCTTGCGATAAAGCCTTGGAGGCGGCGCGGCGTGTCATGGGCCGCCGTAAAAAGGAGTTGACAAAGGTGCAAGAAAGCGTTTTTCGCTATGTGTTTGAATTGACGGCACCCGAACGCCGCGCAGCGATGACGTGAAAAATGTGAAGCCGGTGCTAGAAAATCCATAAGCCATCGTCAGCCGGCATGGTTCGTGTGTGGAGGTGGTTCTTAACTTTTACCAGAGGTTCGCCATGCTCGTCGTAGTGAAAGAGAATTTTGACGAAATGAGCACAGTGGCGGCGCAATTGGTCGCCGAGCTGATTCGCAGAAAGCCGAACTGCGTCCTGGGCTTTGCCACCGGCAGTACGCCGCTGGAGCTGTATCGCGAATTGATTCGCATGCACAAAAAAGAAGGCCTGGATTTTTCCAAAGTCACTACTTTTAACCTGGACGAATACGTGGGCCTGCCGCCCGAGCACGACCAGAGCTATCATTATTTCATGTGGGAGAATCTCTTTAGGCACATCAATGTCGACCGCCGGTTTGTGCATATTCCCATGGGCATGTCGCAAGACATCGAGGCGCACTGCGAGTGGTATGAAGCTCAAATCGCTAAATACGGGGGGATCGATTTGCAGATTCTCGGCATCGGCGCGAACGGGCACATTGCGTTCAACGAGCCGGGCTCGTCGCTCGGTTCACGAACGCGCATTAAGACTCTCACCGGCACCACCCGCGAGGCCAACGCCCGTTTTTTCAAGAATCCAGGAGAAGTCCCGGTCTACGCGCTCACCATGGGCGTAGGCACGATTATGGACGCGGCGACACTGTTGCTCGTGGCCAGTGGCGAGGGCAAAGCCGACGCCATCAAAGCGACCATTGAAGGGCCGATCACGGCAATCGTCCCTTCGACCATCGTGCAGATGCATCGCCGTGCCACGGTCATTGTGGATCGCGCTGCTGCCAGCAAGTTGCAGGGGCTGTATATGGACTAAAATGCTTATCACGGCGTACCCAGATTTGCAAAATCGTTTCAGAATTCTCTGCCAGGTTTGATTCTTTAAACGCATATGACTCTCTCGCGTCCTGAGAAAATTACAACAAAATGACGCGTACTGATCGTGTGACCCAAACGCACATCCCTTCATCATCGCCCGCGAAAATCACGCATGATCTTCGCGCCTTCCTGCAAAACAATTTTGATCAGTGCCAGGGCCGGCGCGGCGAAGAATACACCCCACACGCCCGCCAAACTGCCCCCGAGCAACATACCTAGAATCGTCTCCAGCGGCCCCAGCACCAAACCTGCTTTGAACGCCCGCAACGAAAGCGCGGCGTTTTTGATCAAATCGATGGTCGCGAATGCCAGCAGTACCGGCAGAGTCAAATGATAAGCGCCGGTTTGAATGACGCCCAGCAGGACTGTTATCGTCGCACCCACGAGACTGCCGAAATACGGTAGGAAGCTGCTGAGTCCGGCAATCACTCCAAAGGTCAAGAAACATGGCAGGCGCATCAAATAGTAGGCGAGCACCATGGCGAGGGCGACAAAAAATGCGATGAGCACTTGAACGCGCAAAAACCGATTGACACGTTTGGGCGTCTCATGCAGCAGCAGGACGGACTCTTCCCAGTAGTGGTTGGGAACGGCGTCGATAATAGCCCGGCGCAGGGCGCGGCTCTCGGCCAACAGAATGAAAACCAAGATCGCCAATACGATGAGCACCGGCCAGCTCGTCAACAGCGTCGAGGTGAGGTGCAACGCGCCTTGTTCGAGAGCACGCTGCAGGCCGTAATAATCCTGGAGCAATCTTTGTTTCACAGTAAGATTTTGCAGCCAGGGAAAAATGCCGATCAGCCAGTCCAGGGCGCGCTCGCTGAACCGCTCCGCTCTTGGTGAAGCGAAGAAAGTGGAAAGGGTTTCAGCTTCTTGCGAAAGGCGAGGGGTGCAGAATTGAAAAAAAAAGAAGAAAACCAGTGTTGCCGGCAGAAATGCCGCAATCACGCCGGTAACGCGCGACCACCCTTGCTTCTCAAAGGAACAAACGACCGGCTCCAGGAGGGAGGCCAGGGCCACGGCGATGACCATCAGGCCGGCAACAAAGGTTGATTGCGCAGAAATCCACAGAACTGCGGCCAAGGCAGAAAGACCCAGCAGCAAAAAGGCAAACGAGCGGCGCAAGCGCGTGGCAGGCGGTGGCGTGGACCGCGAGGCGGGTGAAGGTGGCGAGTTTGATTTGCGAGCGGTGCGTCGATCCTTGACCTTAAAATAGGCTCGCTTTGGAGTCATACGACCAGATCCGCCCGATCGACTTGTGCTCGCAGTTTTTGCATTTCAGAGTTGGTGTATTTGAGGCGCT
The DNA here is from genome assembly GCA_050732395.1 of bacterium. Classification (GTDB taxonomy): domain Bacteria; phylum Zhuqueibacterota; class Zhuqueibacteria; order Zhuqueibacterales; family Zhuqueibacteraceae; genus JBIOXB01. The sequence continues at coordinate 11,813 of JBOHQX010000310.1, read as the reverse complement.
CGCCGATGATCAGGGCGAGCTGGAACAAGAATTTGCTGCCCAGACGCGGCTTGCGATCCAGCAGGCTGAACAAATCAGGTCGAAACAAGCCGAGAATCTTGGTTTCCTCTTTGGCGATGGCGGTGGCCGAACGCGGCGACTCGTCAAGCAGCGCCAGCTCACCGAAAAATTCTCCTGCTTTCAGCATGGCCAATACTTTACGTTCTTCCGTCGAGAAGTATTTGCTGATGGTGACGCTGCCGTGCTGGATGATGTACATGCCCACGCCAGGCTCGCCTTCCCAGAAAATGGTTTCGCCGGTCTTGAAGCTGCGGCGGTGAATGATTTTCTCGAACTCGCGCAGCTCGCCGCTGTTCATATTGGTGAACAGCGGCACCTGGCGCAGCACCTGCCGGACGTCTTCGGCCGTGCCGTTTTTTTTGCCGAAGATGTTGCCCCACAGTGTGTCGGGCGTTTGCGTTTTTGCCGTGGAATGATCGTTGGTCATGGCGGCAATATACAGATCGGCGCTGCCGGTGTCAAGATTTTCCTTATTCCGCCAGATTGGCTTTCCGGTATAGTTTCTGCGCTCTGCCTCCGAGTTTCCTGTTGATTTTCTATGACGAATGCTTTACTTTTTCCCATGCAACCACAAGACGAGGGTGGAGTCACTACGCTTTTGTTTCCTTTTTTTATCATATGTGCTTTGCTCATTTTTGGCGCGGGAGCGGTGGGCGCGCAAGAGCAGCAATTGGACGAGCTGCGGCGCAACATCGAGCGCATGCAATCGGAAATTGCCAATTACGAAAAGAGCGAAAAGGCCACACTGGATTACTTGCGCAGTCTGGAGCACGAGGTCGATCTCACCAGCCGTTTGATCGGTAAACTGCGCAAACAGGAAACGCAAAAGCGCGCCGAGGTTGACAAAATTTCCAAAGGCTTGCGGCAATCGGAAGTGGAATTGGCGCGTTTGCAGGAAATTGCGCAGCGCCGCGCCGTTTTCTTCTACAAGTACGGCCGCATTCCTGACGTCGAAATGTTGCTGACTTCGCGCTCGCTCAATCAAGTAATGTTGTGGGCGGAATACCAGCGCCGCATGTCGGAAAACGATCGCCGCTTGATGGCCGGCCTCAGCGCCAAGCAGGAACAGATTCGCGTACAGAAGGATAAACTGATTCCCGAGCTGGAAAATCAAGCGAAGCTGCTGGTGGAAAAGCTGAACCAGGAAGAGTCGCTGCGTAACCGCAAGAAGGAGCGGCAGCAGGTTCTCAAATCGATTCGCAAAGACAAGTCTTTTTATCAAGCCCAGCTCGCGGAAAAAAAACAGGCGGCAGACGTCATCGCGCGGTTGATCGCCGCGGATGCCGGACGGGACAATGCGGGCAGCCCGCGCCGCGCGAGCGCACCAGCGCCGGCCTCGGACGGCACCCAGGAAAATTCACATCGCGAGCCCGGTGCAAGCGCGCGCCCCAATGTCGCCGTGGCCTCGAATGCCAGTCCGCCGCCCGACGTCGTGTCGCCACGCTTGCCCAGCTACGATGGTTCTTTTACCAGCCTCAGGCGGCGGCTGCCGTGGCCGGTAACGGGAAATGTGGTCGCGCAATATGGTACGTATCACCATCCCGTCTTGAAAACGATCACGACGAATCTCGGTATCGACATCGCGACAGCGCCGGGCGCTGCGGTGCGTTCGGTCGCACCGGGGCAAGTGATGACGATCACGTGGCAGCGCGGCTATGGCAATTTGGCGATCGTCAATCATGCTGACGGTTATTACACCGTGTACACGCATCTCGGCGACATTTTAGTTGCGCCGAATCAGGAGGTGGCCGGCGGCGAAGTGATCGGCAAAATCTCTGAAGACGCCGCCACCGAGCAGGTGGTTTTGCATTTCCAAATCTGGCAGCGCACCAAAGACCGGCGCTCGCAGAATCTCAATCCGCAAGAATGGCTGCAATGAAGCTAGGCGAATTGAAAATCATCCAACAATCCCGCGCCCGTGAAGTCTTGCAACGTGCCATTCGCCACCAGCGCCTCGCGCACGCCTTTTTATTGTTCGGACCGGAAGGCAGCGGAAAAGAAGCGCTGGCCTTGGCCTTTGCGCAAACCTTACTCTGTTCGAAACGCACTCAAGCTTCATCATCACCGGCCGTGGATTTGTTCGGCGCGCCCGCCGCAGAGCCCCAACGCGATTGGGCGTGCAACACGTGCAGCGCATGCAAGCGGGTGGCGGAGGTGGCGCATCCGGATTTGCACGTGATTTTACCGCGGCCGGCCTCGGCTTCCGAGCAGGATCGCTTGGAGGTATTGCAAAGCCTGGCGGCGCAACCGTTCAATCGCTTGCGCCAGTGGGAAAATCCTTTTATTCTGATCGAAGACATTCGCGAACTCAAAAAAAACTTCTCGGTCTCGAGCTACGAAGGCCGCGGCGCGGTGGCCTTGATTCTCGAAGCGGAGCGTTTAAAAATGGAGTCTGCAAACGCGCTGCTCAAGATTCTGGAAGAGCCGCCGGCGGACAAGTATTTCATTTTGACCGCTACGTCCTTGGAGAGCGTGCTGCCGACGATCGTGTCACGCTGCCAGCCGATTGCACAGTCACCCTTGTCGCGGGCGGAGATCGCAGGATTTTTGCAGCAGCAGCATAATTTGCCCGCCGAGCGCGCCGATGCCGTCGCGCTGATGGCCAACGGCAATTTGCGCCAGGCTTTCGCGTTGCTCGCGGAAGAAATCGAAGCCAAGCGCAAGCTCGCAGTGGAATATTTGCGCATGGCATTCAAATTCAACAAACCGGTGGAGCAGGTCGAGTTTCTCAATCGACTGACCCATGAGTATGACCGCCGCGAGCTGCAGCAGATTCTGCAATTCTGCTTGCTGTGGATTCGCGATGCCTACGTTTTGAAAGCGAGCAATGCGGCGAGTGAACAAAACATCATCAACGTCGATTTTCGCACCGCTCTACTGGAATTGGTCAAGAATCTGCCGCAATTCGAATTTGACGGGGTGCTGGAAGAAATCGAATATGCAATGCACTGCCTGGAGCGCTACGTACAACCGTGGCTGGTGCTGATGGTTTTGCTCCAGCGCATTCAACATCTGGCCAAGCCTTCGCGCAGCAAGAGCTAAAATGCGAGGGCACCTTCATCTGAAATCCGAATCCGTTCGTGTTGAGGTTCTCGGATTTTCCGCTTCGAATTTTGAATTTCCGGTCACTACAGAGCCCTTCCGGGCTCGTCCGGACGAGGAGACAAGGTGCAAAATCTCATACAAGTCAAGTTCAAAGGCGAGCGTAAGGCTTATTATGCCAACCCGCTGCAATTTCCCTTTCGCGTAAAAGACTTCGCCATCGTCGAGGCGGAAAAGGGAGAAGATTTGGGCGTCGTAAATTTGAGCGACGTTCTCGCCCAGACCGCAAAGCTCGACCCGAACGAGCCGTTGCGCAAGATCTTGCGCAAGCCCACGGACGCGGATTTGACCAGACATCAGGCCAATAAAGCGTCCGAGCTGCGCGCACGCGATGCTTGCCGGCAAAAAATCGTCGTGCACAATCTGGACATGAAGCTGGTGGATTGCGAATACCAATTCGATGGCAACAAAATCACCTTCTATTTCACCGCGGAAAAGCGGGTCGATTTTCGCGAGTTGGTGAAGGATCTGGCCTCGGAATACCACACCCGCATCGAGCTCCGGCAAATCGGCGTGCGTGACGAGGCCAAGCGCCTGGGCGGTTACGGTGTGTGCGGCCGTGAATTGTGCTGTTCGAGCTGGATCGGCGATTTCGCGCCCATCACCACGCAGGCCGCCAAAGAGCAGAATCTGCCGCTCAACCCCAACAAGCTCGCGGGGGTGTGCGGCCGCTTGAAATGCTGCTTGATGTACGAGCGCGATTTTTACAATCAGGCCATCGCACAGTTTCCGCATCTGGCCAAGCCCATCAAGACCGAAAAAGGTGAGGGCACGATCATCAAAATCGACATCTTTCGCGACACGCTCACGGTGAAATATCCAAGCAATGAAATCGAAGTACTGATGCTCGCTGCGGTGAAGGAGAAGATCTACAAATGTGAGAATGATTGCGGGCACGGGCATGGGAATTTGGATGATTTGAGCCAAGCGCAAGCGGGGGGTGAAGTATGATCAACCACCGCCCGAGCCGGCGCTGTAAATCTTCCAGGCGATGAGCTCACTTTTTACGTAATAGCAAAGGACAACAATCAGCTTGGCTTCCTCCGAAAAAATCCTGGTCACCAGTGCTTTGCCCTACGCCAATGGCCCGGTGCATCTCGGCCATTTGGCCGGCGCGTATTTGCCGGCGGATATTTATGTGCGCTACCAACGTTTGCAACAGCGTGACGTGCTCTTTGTGTGCGGTACGGATGAGCACGGCGTGGCCATCACCATAGCTGCAGAAAAACAAGGTAAAACCCCGAAGGCATTCGCGGATCATTATCATGAAGTGATTCGTAAGTCCTTTGCAGCCGCCGGCATACATTTCGATATTTTCTCGCGCACGACCGAGTCCATCCATTATCCGCAGTCGCAGGAATTCTTTCTGACCATGTACAAGAAAGGGCTGCTGGTCGAGAAGACGATCAAACAATTTTATTGCGTGAACGATCAACGCTTTTTAGCCGATCGTTACGTCGAGGGCACCTGCCCGCATTGCGGTGCGCCGGGAGCCCGTGGTGATCAGTGCGAGAACTGCGGTAAATGGATCGACCAGATCACGCTGCTCGATCCGAAGTGCATGATTTGTGGGACACGGCCGGAGATTCGCGAGACCAAGCACATGTTCATTCCTCTAGGCCGTTTTCAAGACCAGATCAAAGCCTGGCTCGATACCAAGACGCACTGGCGCGACAACGTGCGCAACTTTTGTTATGGCTGGATCAAAGAGGGCCTGGAAGACCGCGCCATCACGCGTGACTTAACCTGGGGCGTGCCCGTGCCGCTGCCGGGGTATGAGCACAAAGTCTTGTACGTGTGGTTCGACGCGCCCATCGGCTATATTTCCGCAACGCGCGCGCTGGCGCTGCAAGTCGGCCGGCCCGAGATGTGGAAAGACTATTGGATGAACGCCGCTACCAAGCTGGTGCACTTCATCGGCAAGGACAATATCGTATTCCATGCCATCGTCTGGCCGGCCATGCTGATGGCACAGGACACCTACGTGCTGCCGAGCGATATCCCCGCTAACGAATTCTTGAATTTGGAAGGAAAAAAGTTCTCCACCAGCCGCAATTTTGCCGTATGGCTGCACGATTACCTGGAGCGCTTTCCACCCGACCCATTGCGCTACGCGCTGGCCGCCAACATGCCGGAAACCAAGGATGCGGATTTTTCCTGGAAAGAATTCCAGGTGCGCAACAACAGCGAGCTGGCGGACATTTTGGGCAATTTCGCCAATCGCACGCTCACCTTCGTCCAGAAGAATTTCAACAACGCCGTGCCCGAAGCCGGTGAGTTGAATGACGCCGATCGCACCATGCTGGCAGCGTTGCACGCCTGGCCGCAAAAAATTGCAGATGCTTACGATCGCTATGAATTCCGGCGCGCGACCAAGCTCTTGATGGATCTGGCGCGCGACGCCAACAAGTATTTCAATGACGAACAACCCTGGCGCACGTTGAAAAGCGACCGCAGCCGTTGCGCGACGACGATGAACGTTTGTCTCCGCGTGTGCAGGGCGCTGGCGGTATTGATGAGCCCGACATTGCCATTCGCCGCCGAACGCTTCATCAAAATGCTCAATCTATTGAGTGAGAACAAACAGATCAATTGGCTGCAAACGCCGGCGGAGCCGTTCCAAGCCCATCACAAGCTGGGCGAGCCGGAAATTCTCTTCACTAAAATTGAAGACGAGCACGTCGCCCCTGAACTGAAAAAACTAGAGGAAGCCTTGCAAGCTATGAATCCCGAGACGACACTTGCACCTGCCGCGCCCGTAGCGGAGGTGAAGACAGCGGCTGTCACGCAGAAACCGTTGATCAGTTATGAGACGTTTCAACAATTTGATTTTCGCGTGGCGGACATTTTATCTGCTGAAAAAGTGGAAAAGGCGGATAAGCTGCTGAAGCTTAGAATCCGCGTGGGCGGCGAAGAACGGCAGCTCGTGGCAGGCATTGCGAAGCACTATGCGCCAGAGGCATTGGTGGGAAAGCAAGTCGTCATTGTCGCCAATCTCGAGCCAGCCAAAATTCGCGGCATCGAATCGCAGGGCATGATTCTCGCCGCCTCGACGGAGGAGGGTACGTTGAGTATTATTGGGCCGGAACGGGAGATTGCGAGCGGGGCGGTGGTCAAGTAGATTGGATTGATGGATCGATGTTTTCCCATTAATCCATCAATCCAATTTTCCATCAGTCAAAAGGCATATGAAGTCACTGTTGATTGACACCCACGCCCATCTGCAACTCGAACATTTTGAAGACGATCGCGATGAGGTCGTTCGCCGCGCGGCAGAAGCGGGGGTGGCCTCCATCATCTGCGTCTCAACCGACTTGCCGTCGAGCCGACAGGCGATAGCTCTGGCTGAAAAACACGCTAATGTATTCGCAGCGGTCGGCATTCATCCCAATGACTGCGGCACGGCAGGCGACAAAGACTTCCTCGAGGTCGCCGAGCTCTCGCGCCACGCCAAAGTCGTGGCGATCGGCGAAGTTGGGCTGGACTATTACTGGAAAAATGTCGATCCCAAGACGCAGGGGCGCACTTTCGTGAAGCAATTGGAATTGGCGCAACAGCTCGACAAACCGGTGATCATTCACAATCGTGAAGCCAGTGAAGATATTTTAAAAACCCTGCAGGAAGCCGGCCTCACACAACTGCGCGGCGTTTTCCATTGCTTCTCCGAAAACACCGACTATGCCGAGCGCGTGCTGGCATTGGGCTGCCACATTTCCTTCACTGGCAATCTCACTTATAAGAAATCTATTTTGCCCGCGGTTGCGGAAAGAATTCCCCTGGAAAGACTGTTACTAGAAACCGACTGCCCCTTTATGTCGCCGGTGCCATTCCGCGGCAAGCGCAACGAGCCGGCTTTCACGATTGCGATCGCTGAAAAGCTGGCCTCGATCAAAAATGTCGACGTTGCTGAAGTCTGCCGTCTCACCTCTGCCAACGCCGCCCAGCTCTTCGCATTGCCCGACGGATTGCTGTCGTGAATTGGCCGCACGATTTTCAGCCCCGGAAATCTTTGGGGCAGAATTTTCTCCTCGACGAAAACGTCCTCCGCAAGATCGTACGCGCCCTCGCACCGCAGCCGGACGATCACTTCGTGGAAATCGGACCGGGTTTGGGCGCCTTGACCAAGTACGTATTGCAAGCGGGCAGCCGATGCGTCGCGATTGAGATTGATCAACGGTTGATTCCACACTTACAGCAGGAATTCGGCAATCATTCCAATTTTGCGTTGTTGCGCGCGGATTTTCGCGAGATCGACCTGAAACAGCTTGTAAAAGAAAGAAAACTTCGGCTCGTTGGCAACATTCCTTACCACATCACCAGCCACATGGTGTTCACGGCCTTTCAGCAGCGCGAAGTTCTGCAGGATATGACTTTGACCGTGCAGCGCGAAGTGGCAGAGCGCATCGTTGCCGGGCCGGGTGGAAAAGACTACAGCATCTTGTCCGTCGTCAGCCAGACTTTTGCACAAGTGGAAATTCTGTTCATGATTTCCCCGCACGTATTTCGCCCCAAGCCCGAAGTAGAATCAGCCGTCGTGCACTGGCGCTTTCAATCGCCGCCGCGTCCCATTGGTGACGAAAGTTTTTATATAGAGATGATTAAGACAGTTTTCGGCCAGCGCCGCAAAACTTTGCGCCGCAGCTTGACTAAGCTGGCAAGCGCCGAGGCTCTTGCCACAATTGCCTTTCTCGATCTCCAGCGCCGGCCGGAGACGCTCACCGTTTGTGAACTGATTCAGCTTGCCAATGAATTGAAAGCTGGAGGGATGGAGTGAGGGGTATTGGGGGTTGGATTGTTGGATTGTTGGATTTTTGGAGTATTGGAGTGTTGGAGTATTGAAGAATTTGATGGATAGATGGATCCATTACTCCAACTACCCATTAATCCAACAATCCACTACTCCAATACTCCAGCACTCCAATACTCGACCACTCCCTCCCTTCGTCTCGAGGATCGCCTCATGTCTCTGGTGAAGGCCGAAGGTATCGTCATTCGTTCCATGAAAATGGGCGAGACCAGCAAGCTGGTGACTTTTTTTACACGCGAGCTGGGCGTATTGAAAGTCGTAGCCAAGGGCTCGCGCGCCAGCAAAAGCCGCTTTGGAGCAGCGTTGGAATTGCTGACCGTGGCAAGAATTGTCTATTATGAAAAGGAAACCCGCGAGCTGCAGTTCTTGAGCCAGGCCGATATTGCTGAACGTTTCCCTAATCTTCCCGTTGATCTTGAAAAATGGGGTCTCGCCAATGCCTGTAGCGAGCTGATTATCCGCTCGCAAGCCGACATTGAAGTCAAGCCCGCTTTGTACCCGATTTTTCTGGAAGCTTTGCGCGCCATGAATGAGCCTGATGCCGATGCGCGCACCTGCTTTTGGGGTTTTCAAATGAAGCTGCTCGGAATTCTGGGTGTCGCACCGAATCTGCGGCAATGCCAGCGCTGTGGCACCAAAGATCTTGCCGTAGTGCACGAACAGCATGAATTTCATTTTGCTTTCGATATGGCCCGGGGCGGCGTGCTGTGCGGTAATTGCTCGCGATTGGCGACCGCAATGTTGATCTCAGGTGAAACGCATCGTTTGTTGGCCAATTTTCAGGCCCTGCCGGCAAACAAGCTCTCTCGCTACAAAAGTTCGCCTTTGGCTCGACGTGAAATCGAGCAGTTTTTCCGCGTCTATTTCGAGCACTACGCGGGGGAAATCGGACGCCTGGCTTCGCTCAAGTTCGTGCATGAGCTCAAGAACGCTGGAAACCCAGTTGACCGATCGTTGCGAACCGACGATCAGTAAGTAAAAGTGAAAGATTGATTTTTGCTCCAAAGGGAGTTATTATGTGGCCTGAGTGGTGGGACTGGGAGCTTGAGTTGAGTGCACACGTGATCAAACGTATGATCGATCGAGATTTCACTGAAATCGATCTACGTATAATGTATGACAAAGCGAAGAATTACCGTCAAGACCATGTTCCGGGACGGTGGATCATAGAAACAAAGCGCCGTCGTCAGTCCTGGGAAATTATAATTGAGCCGGATTTGGAGGACCGCAGAATCGTGATCGTAACAGCTTATAAAGTTGAAGGTTAGTACCATGAATGATCGTTATCTTGAAATCACCTATCGAAAAGGAAGAATGATAGCAGCTTATCTTTACTTGCCTCGGCAACCCCGCGAAAAGGTCAAAAAAACTTCGAGACTTACAGAAGGAATTTTGGTGGATTACGGCAAAGAGGGGCGCCCAATCGGCGTTGAAATCACAGCTCCCAAGCAATTCTCACTGGAAGCCCTCAATCAGATTGTCGCCGGCTTGAGTTTGCCGCCGTTCACACAGCAAGAACTTGCGCCGCTTTTCGTTGCTTAAAAGAGTCAAATTGGAAATTTGATCCTTAAAGTTTGCCAATAGTATTAACAGGAGCCCTCATGCCCGAAATCAAAAATCTCATGGATAAACTGGTGTCGCTGTGCAAGCGTCGCGGTTTCGTTTTTCCCTCCAGCGAAATTTACGGCGGCTTGAACAGTTGTTACGATTACGGCCCGCTGGGCGTCGAGCTCAAGCGCAATGTCAAAGACTTTTGGTGGAAGGCGATGGTGCAATCGCGCGACGACATCGAAGGCCTCGACGCTTCGATTCTCATGCACCCGCGCGTGTGGGAAGCCAGCGGGCACGTCGCCAACTTCACCGATCCCATGGTGGATTGCAAGGAATGCAAAGCCCGTTTCCGCGCCGATCAGATTGAAGGCGCACAGTGCGCTTCGCCCGCGTACAAAGGCCGCAAAGCAAGCAAATGCATGGACGAGGGCAAATTCACCGAAGCGCGACAGTTCAATCTCATGTTCAAAACTTTCATGGGGCCGCTGGAAGACGCGGCGAATATCGTTTACATGCGGCCTGAAACCGCACAGGGCATCTACGTCAACGTTTACAACGTGATGCAAGCCGCGCGCCAGAGAATTCCATTCGGCATCGCGCAAATCGGCAAAGCGTTTCGCAACGAGATCACGCCCGGCAATTTCACCTTCCGCACGCGCGAGTTCGAGCAGATGGAGATGCAGTTCTTCGTCAAACCGGGCACCGACATGGAATGGTTTGAATACTGGAAGGCACAGCGCATCGCGTGGTACGACGGCCTGGGCATTCGCCAGGCTAGACTGCAATTTCACCAGCACGGCCCCACGGAGTTGGCGCACTACGCCGCGGCCGCATTCGACATCGAATACGAATTCCCCTTCGGCTGGAAGGAGCTCGAGGGCATTCACAACCGCACGGATTTCGACCTCAAGCGCCATTCCGAATACAGCGGCAAAGATCTGCAATACTTCGACGATGCGACGCGCGAAAAGTACATTCCGTATATTATCGAGACTTCAGCCGGTTGCGATCGCACCGTGCTCACGGCGCTGATCGATGCTTATGATGAAGATACCATAGAAGGCGAAGCGCGTACCGTGCTGCATCTGGCGCCGGTGCTTGCCCCCATCAAGGCCGGCGTCTTCCCGCTGGTGAAGAAAGAAGGCATGCCCGAGATGGCGGAAAAAATTTACCACGACCTCAAGAAGCACTTCAAAGTGTTCTACGACGACGGCGGCGCCATCGGCCGGCGATACCGGCGCATAGATGAGGCCGGCACGCCGTATGGCGTCACCATCGATGGGCAATCGCTGCAAGATCATAGCGTGACCGTGCGCGACCGGGATTCGCTGGCGCAGGAGCGCGTAGCGGCGGACAAACTGGTGACCTTTATACAGGGGAAGATGGCAGGATATAGACGATTGGCGTAATATTAGCGTGGTTTATCATAGTCATAATTTCAAATGCACTTAAGCTTCGCAATGAAAACTCGAGAGGGGGAGTATGATTCGTCTCATTCGCACCAAGGCCACGCCGGACCAAATCAACGATATGTTGGAGGCTTTCGACGAATTCATTAAATTGGCAGTGGACGTCGAAAGAGAGATTCTGGCGGGTGGTGGATATCGGCATTCCGATAGTGAGAAGCTCTTGCTCCAGGATGGCAGCCTGCCAAAGGACCTCTGGGGCGCGGATTGGTATCCGGCGCAGAAGGAAGTGCGTTTTGAAGCCTTGATCAATATTCGCCCGCACCAGAATAACCCTTCGATGATGGTTTTGGACGCTGGTTTGATCGGGCGTATAGAAAAAATTGTCAGAAATCTATTGGAGGACCCGTGATCGATGCAGCGAAGCTACAGGCGTTGCATACTCGCGACCCTATTCCAATTCAACTGGGCAATTTGGCTTCGAGCGTCAAGCGACTGGGTTTCTTGATCCATACGCACAAATCTGAAAAATCCGTCCGGCAGCTTCTGCAGGAATGCCGGTCTTTCGCCGGCTGGACCTTTCCAGACGCGGATTTCGAAACACAGCTTGCCCTTGCGGATTTGCAAATCGCTCTCGACAACTGGGGGAAAGATCTTGAAGGCGAGAAGAATGAAGAACCCTGGCGCACAGCAGTCAATGCCGCCTGCGAAAAATGGTCGCAAAAACTACTGGAGCTTTCCGGTTTGCTGGGAACGAACGAGCCGAGCCGTTGAGCAGCTTGAAGCAAGGTTGTATGAAAGCTAGTGTAGTGTCTCAAGCTGTTTTGATCTTATCGAGTACGGCCTTAGCGCGGCGATACTTTTGCAGAATGGTTTCGGCTTTGGCT
>JBOHQX010000309.1:0-21598 GCA_050732395.1 bacterium | reverse complement strand
GGGTAAATCGTCGGCGTTCCCCACGATGGAAGTTCTTCGCGTGTCGTCTTCCACCTCGTCTCGCCGGTCTTGATATCAACCGCTAAAAGAAAGTCATCGTTTTGTGTATCACACTGAACGATGACCAAATCTTGATAAATGATAGGAGAGCTCGCCGTTCCCCACTCGTAATCAGGTGCATCGTATGCGCCGGCATCAAGCACGCCCAGATCTTTTTTCCAAACCAGGCGGCCGTCGAGGGTGAAAGCATACAAACCTTGCGAGCCGAAGAAGGCGATGACGTATCGGCCATCGCTGGCCGGCGTGGAATTGGCATAGCTGGCCTTGATGTGTCGTTTCTCGACCGGAATGCCCTCATATGCGGTTTGTTCCCAAAGAGTTCTTCCACTATTCTTATCAAAGGCGTAAACTTTCCACTGATGAACGGATTTATCCTCGGAAGCATCGCCATCACCGTACAGGCCGTGTCGAAACGTTCCATCCCCGAGACTACTGATGGCTGTAGTGACGAAAATACGATCCCTCCAAACGATGGGGCTCGAATGAGCCAAACCCGGGATTCTGATTTTCCATTTGATATTCGTGCCCATCCCGCCATCCCAAGAATCGGGCAGGTTTTGCCCTTCGGCAATGCCTGCCGCATGCTGGCCCCGGAATGAGGGCCATTGGCTGGCATCACCCAGTTGTGTTGCGACCACACGTTCTTCGGCGCCGATCATCAAGATAAAAAACACTGACGCAATGGACAGACTGAGAGCTGGTTTCATGTTGTATCTTCTCTTGAATTCTGGCTCTGGCTACTTGAGTTCTCGCAATGCGACACTTCGGCCGATGAAGGCGAACAGCAGTAACGCGAATGCAGTGAACCATCCTCCCAGGACAAATGTATCTCGCAGGTAAAGTCCAATCGTCAGGCCGGCTCCGACCAGCACAGCAGCAAGAGCACCAAATTGCCACATGCCATACAAGAACATGAACGGCAAGTAGTGAGCGCCGAGGGCGATCATGAAGGCCGGGTAGAACCAGTTGAGACGATGCACCGTTGCTGCGGCAACGAGTAGGAGGTTAAGCGGAAGCGTAAACGCCACTTGCATGGCGAGCTGGCGCATTGGATTTCCAGGGTCGAGTGCAGAGCGCCGGCCCATTATCCGCAACAACAACTGCGTGAGCGGGAAGATGAAAAAACCGCCAAAGACCAGAGCGTAAATCCCACGCACCTCCGAGTTCCACGTGGCCAGAGCCGCAGACAGGAACCACACGCCACTCGAAACAAGTTGCCCTGCGAAGCCGCCCAGGAAGACCGAACGAACCTCGCGTTGAGCATCACGAATGCTCATTGTATTTCTCTCCCGAAAAGAGACTGCGCCAGGTTTTCAGGCAAGCCGCTGAAGGGCACTTTCGAGCTGCAAATCAAAGCTTCTGCAAAGCGGCAAGAAAGCCATTCGGCGAAATTCGGTGCTTTCGGCGTCAATCGGCGGAAATGGTTTTCCGTCGAAATTCACCGAAGTCGCCGAGAAAAACTTTCAGATACTATTCTGTGTTCGTTTTTCTAATTACATAATGCGGATAAACCGCAGCCAAAAAGAAAAGCACACGCAAAGACGCAGAGACGCAAAGAATACGCAAAGTTTTTCTTTGCGAAATCTTTGCGTCTTTGCGTGAAAGTTTTTGCTTTTTTTTGCAAAGATTTGACTCTTAAGGCACTGGCGACACTTTCGGCATGATGTCGCCTGCTCATTTGACCAATTGCACTCAACCTTCCAAGCTCCAGCCCGGCCGATACTCTTTGGTTAAATACTGATCCGCTTCCGGCATATTGGGAAAGCTCATTTTTTCGGCGTCGTATTTCAGAATAACGTTCTTCTGCGCCATGCGGACGGCGATATTGCCAAGTAACATGGTTTCGGTCAGCTTGGCCGCGTATTCAAAATTGGAGGTCGTTTGCACGCCGTTGCCGCTCTTGATCGCAGCTATCCACTCTTCATGAATGCCCGGTGAGCGCGGAATCGTTTTCGGCGGAATCTTAAAAGCCTTCATGCGGGTCTCGGGAATCAGCCGCGGGCTCTTGCCATAACATCCGTGCATGAGCTTGCCTTTAGTACCGACATAGAGCACGCCACCGTTGCTATCACCCATCAGGCGGCCCTCTTCAAGCTCGTCGGGGCGCCTCGGCATGAGGCCACCGTCGTACCACGTGAGGTCAACGGGCAGCATCTTGCCGCGCGCTGGAAAATGAAATCGCACCATCGAAGCGAGCGGATAGGATTCGCCGTTGAATTCGGTCGAGCTCGCTTGAATCGTCTCTGGAAGTCCGAGCTGCAACGCCCAGTACGGATGATCGATGATATGCGCACCCATGTCGCCCAACGCGCCGGTGCCGAAATCACACCATCCGCGCCAACTAAACGGCGCAAGATCCGGATGATAAGGCCGGAATGGCGCCGGCCCGACCCACACATCCCAATTGAGCGTCGAGGGTACGGAGGGGATTTCTTGCGGATATCTGACACCTTGCGGCCAGATCGGGCGATTTGTCCAGCAATGCACCTCCGTGACCTCACCGATCGCGCCCGCCGCGATCCATTCGTTGATCAAGCGCGCTTCTTCGCTCGCATGACCCTGGTTACCCATTTGCGTCACGAGTTTCATTTCCCGTGCCGCTTTGGCCAGTGCGCGCGCTTCGTGCACCGTATGCGTTAAGGGCTTCTGCACAAAGACGTGCTTGCCCTGGCGCATGGCCGCCAGAGCGATAACCGTATGCGTATGATCCGGTGTGGTCACCGTGACTGCGTCTATGGTCGTTTCTGTCTTCAACAGGACGCGAAAGTCACGATACCTGGTGGCGCGCGCCAGCATCTCGGCGTAGGCCGGATTGGCGGGGTCTCCCTGGGCGTGTTTAATCGTCCTTACGATCTGCTCATCATCGACATCGCACAGCGCCACGATATTCTGCGTGCTGACGTTGGCAACATCGCTTCTTCCTTGTCCCCCAACGCCGACACAAGCGATATTAAGCTTGTCGCTTGGCGGCACATAACCCGGCCCGCCTAACACATGGCGCGGAACAATTGTAAAAGCGGCAAGCGTGGTGGCGGCGGTGCCCAGGAATCGCCGGCGTGAGATTGCCTTTGGGAGCGAATTGGAATCGTTCATAGATATACCTCCTTATTTATTGATGGATTGTTGGATTACTGGAGTATTGGAGTGATGGAGCATTGAAGTACTGTAAGTAGGAAGGTTAAATGGCATTAAATTCATCACTCCACCACTCTATTACTCCAAAAACTCCATCAATCCAATAATCCATCAATTCAGTTTTACCCTTCGGGCGGCGTATATCGTGCTTTGATCCACCCCCGCTGTTGGCTGCCACGCACGACCGCATGAATGAAATGTACACCGCGTGCGCCGTCCTGCACCGTGGGGAAATCCGTGTCGAATTCACCCGGCGCTACGCCGGAGATCTTTGCTGCGACCGTACGGCCCGCATTGCGATAAATGTTCGCGAAGGCCTCAATAAAGGACTCGGGATGACCGGAAGGCAGACGTGAATTATGTGCCGCAATCGGCGCGAGATAACCATTGCCACGTTTGTAGATGTGCTCCGGGCCGTTGGCAGAACGAACGTACAAAAAGTTGGGCTCTTCCTGCCGCCATTCCAAAGAGGCCTCGGTGCCGTACACGCGTATGCGTAAGTTGTTCTCCTCCCCTACTGAAATCTGAGAGGCATACATAATTCCGCGTGCACCGCCTTCGTAGTGCACCAGTGTGTTGGCGTCGTCATCCAGCTTGCGGCCGGGGACGAACGTGGTGAGATCGGCGCAGATCTCTTCAATTTCCAAGCCGGTGATATAGTGCGCGAGATTCTCCGCATGCGAGCCAATATCGCCAAAGCATCCGGCCACGCCAGCTTGCACCGGATCGGTGCGCCAGACTGCCTGCTTTGCACCCTGGCCTTCGAGCAATGTTGTGAGCCAGCCTTGCGGATATTCGACTACAATTTTGCGAATCGTGCCCAGCAAGCCTAGCTGCACCAGTGCGCGCGCCTGCTTGACCATCGGATAACCGGTGTAATTGTGCGTCAGCGCAAAGACGATCTTATGTTTCTTAACCAACCGGCATAACTCTTCCGCGTCTGCCAAGGTCGTGGTCATGGGCTTGTCGCACACCACGTGAAACCCGGCGGTGATGAACGTTTTGGCAATCTCGAAGTGATTATGATTCGGCGTGACGACCGAAACAAAATCGAGCCGCTCCTCCTTTGACAAACGACTCTCCTTCTCCGCCATCTCCTGATATGATCCGTACACCCGGTTTGTTTGCAGAAAAAGCTCGGCGCCCTGTTGTTTTGATTTCTCCGGAGATGCCGAAAAAGCGCCGGCGACAAGATCCATCTCGCCATCGAGCGCCGCAGCTTTGCGATGCACCGCTCCGATGAAGGCAGCCGGCCCGCCGCCGACCATGCCATAGCGTAATTTTCGATTGAGTGCCATTGGATTTCCTTGCTAGAATTGACAATTCACCGTTCATCGTTCACGATTCATAATTGAGAACGATGAATGGTGAATGGTGAATTCAAAAACCATCCCAAGCAAGATACGCCTGAATCACCACGATCTCACCCTCTTTGCCAGATTAAGATTGACCATTCACCAATCACCGTTCACCATTCACAATTGTGAATGGTGAATGGTCAATTGTGAATAGTGAATTTAAAACCCATCGCAAGCAACGTATGCTTCAATCACCCCCACCTCACCCTCTTTGCCGGGCTTCGAGTTGCCATGTTCCATGCCCAGCACGCCGCGATAGCCCTTGGCGTAAATATGCTGAAAGACATTGCGATAATTGATTTCACCAGTGGTTGGCTCTTTGCGACCGGGATTGTCGCCGATTTGAAAATAGGCGACCTCGTCCCAGGCAAGATCCATGTTCGGAATGAGATTGCCTTCCGTGATCTGCTGGTGGTAAAGATCAAATAGAATTTTGCACGCCGTGCTATCGACGGCTTTGCAAATCATGTACGCTTGCGGAATTTTCGCCAAAAACATATTGGGGTGGTCGCGATACGGATTGAGCGGCTCGATGACCATGATAAAGCCGTGGGGTTCAAAAATCTCCGCGGCGCGTTTCAGGCTTTCGATGGCATTGGCGGTTTGATAGCCCATCTCCAGCTTGTGATGCAGATCGCCCATCACCACGGTCATCCATTTGGCGTTCACGCGCTTCGCCACTTCCACCGAATCGCGGCAATCGCTCAGAAATTTTTCTCGCATCTCTTTGTCGCCGCTGGTGAAACTCGGCTGGCCGAAACCGTTGCTGTTGGCGACGAACACGCCCATCATCATGCCGAGACGCGCCATTTCAGCACCGATTTTTTCCTGCTCTTCTTTGGGCCGTGTGCGCATGCCATTGTCTTCAAGAGCAGTAAAACCCTGCTCCGCCATAAAGCGCAGTTGCGCGATCAAATCCTCTCCGGCGTGATTTTTGAACATGCCGAAGTGCGGCGCATACTTCTGCTTGAAGCTGTTTTTGCCGGCAGGCAAGGTGGCTGCCGTGGGCATTGTCAAGGCACTGGCAGAGGAGGTCGCCAATGCCGTCACCCCCGCAGCCAATCCAGTTGTCATGAACTCCCTTCGTCTCATTCACGATGCTCCGATTGAGTCAGTTCCGTATTAGCTCCTTCAGGTTCGTAGTAGCTCCTTCAGGAGCCAGGCGCACAGAGTAGCATGCGCTTGAAGACGACATACTGCCAAAGCAAATCTGGATGGTCATCATTTAACTCCATAGAAGCCCCTTTGCGGGCTCGAGCTTCCCGGACCGTGTGCGCCTGAAGGCGCGACTACGAAACACGCAATGCCCTCCGCGCGAGGCGAAACGCTCACGTGGTTCGATTCAACTTCGTGACCCCGGGCGTGGGCACGGGGGGCACAGATAATGGCCCGAAGGCGAAACTCTTAGGCATAATATCGAGCTCTGCGTTGAGGATCTCCTCCCACGCGATGGTCTGGCCGGTGTATGCCGCCTCGCGACCCATGATGGCCGTGAGCGTGCTTTCAGCAACTTGCCGGCCTTCATTGAGCGGCTGGCCTTTGCGGATGCTGTCGATCAAATCTTTGTGCTCCTGCACGTACGGATTGGGCGCTTCCGTCTCCATGCGCCATGCCTTTGCTCCTTTGATCCATGAAGCCGCATTTGACGTGCCTTTTGTGCCCACCAAATGCTCACTGACTTGCGTGGCTGTGCCATCGATCTGCCGGCACATGCTCAGCACACGAGCCCCATTGGGATACTCGAACTCGATGGCGAAATGATCGAAGATGTGACCATAAGCCGGGTCGACACGGACTTGTCTGCCGCCCACGCCCACGGCTTTCATGGGATGTGATTGCAGCGCCCAGTTGGCGACGTCGAGATTGTGAATGTGCTGCTCCACAATGTGATCGCCGGAGAGCCAGGTGAAATACAGCCAATTGCGCGCCTGCCACTCCATGTCGGTCCATCCCGGTTGCCGCGGGTGCATCCACAGGCCGCCTTGGTTCCAATAAACCTGCGCGGTCACCAGATCGCCGATGGCGCCCGCATGAATGCGTTTCATGGTTTCAACGTATCCGGAATGATGGCGACGCTGCGTGCCGGCAACAATGGCGAGGCCTTTCTGTTTGGCCAGGTCGGAAGATTCCATGACCGCACGCACGCCGAGCGGGTCAACAGCCACCGGCTTTTCCATGAACACATGCTTGCCGGCTTCGATGGCGGCCCGCAAATGCAGGGGGCGGAATGCTGGCGGCGTCGCCAGTAAAACGAGATCGGCGTTGCTGGCAATCACGTTTTTGAAGGCGTCAAATCCAACAAAACAACTTTCCTCCGTGACTTTGTAGCGCTCGCCGAGGGCAGCGCGCAGTCGTTCCTTGCATTGATCTAACCGGTCCTGAAAGAGATCGCCCAATGCCACAATCTCGACACCGGGCGAAGATTCGACGCAATCTTTGGCCGCGCCCGTGCCGCGGCCCCCACAGCCGATGAGCCCGACGCGAATGGTTTCAGAGGCCGGATAGGCGAAAGCAAAATTGCGCGATGCCATCCAGCCCGCAGTTACGGCGGCGGTCGTCTTCATAAAGTCTCTGCGGGTCAGCGCCATGCTGCGCCGTTGTTCGTTCGCGGGATTTTCCATTTGCGTCTCCTTGAAGATTTGAGATTGCCCATTTGCGATCGTCGATTTACGATGGACCATTTGCAATGGACGCCTCACGATAGATTTACTAAACTCAGCCGTCATCCCGCCGTTTGAAAGATTCTCACATAGTCAATGTAAAACAATTGCGGGAAGATGGCGTCATCGATGCCCTGCTGTCCGCCCCAATCCCCGCCCACGGCGGCATTGAGAATCAGAAAATGCGGTTGATCAAAAGGCCAGGTTTCCCAGCCCTTGTCTTCGTTGTTGAAAGTAAAATACTTCTGGTCGTCCACATAAAAATCCATATGATCCGCGAACCACTCCACGGCGTAAACGTGAAAATCGGCGTGGGGATTGGGAACGTTCAGGCGCGCACCTTTGTTCGTGCCCAGGACGTGATTGTAAGCTTTGGTATGAACGTTGGCGTGAATCGTGTGCGGATCAAAGCCGACGTTCTCCATGATATCGATCTCGCCACAACCCGGCCAGTCCACTTGATCAATGTTGGCCCCCAGCATCCAAATGGCCGGCCACATGCCACGGCCGGCCGGCAATTTGGCCCGCACCTCGATGCGGCCATATCTCCAACTCGCGATTCCCTTGGTGATGAGCCGGGCGGAGGTGTAGTCGTAGCCTTGATAAGTTTCTTTGCGGCTTTCGATCAGGAGCACGCCTCCTTCGACGCGTGCGTTCTCGCGTCTCGCTTTGGTGTAGTACTGCTTCTCGTTGTTGGCAATGTACCCGACGTCGTAACTCCATTTTGAGGGATCGGGCAACCCGGTATAATTGAACTCGTCGGACCAGACGAGACGCCATTCCTTTCCATTAATATTATTCGTCGAAGACCCTGAAAAACGGCATCCACCAAGAAGTAAGTTTGAGAGGACGAGGAGGCTAAACATTGTGAAAAATGTCATGCAAAATGCTCGGGATTGCAGGCCAATTGAATTTTGAGATCTGCCGGTGACTCCACACGGATAGATGAGCGCTGACGGAAGGCAATAGGTCATGTGGTCGCAAAAGTTAGCAATAGATTCTACAACTTTCACATTGCCACCGGATGGAAAAGCGACCAACGGCAAGCAGAATCCGTTGGTCGTCTCTCGATCCGTTGGGCAATTATTTAGCATAAAGTAGCCAGCACGGCCCGGTTTTCGGATTTTCTTGAAAAGCTGGAGCAGAGCTTTATCCTTAACCTTGCTCTCTGATTTACAGTGCGCTAGTTCTGCCCCAGCTCAAGCTCCACCACTGTATCATATTCGTCAACCACGCGTGGCGGTATCTGTAAGATCAGGCCCAACTCATGGTCGACGATTTGCGCTGGGCTCCCATCCTTGAGAAAACGAGCGGTTTTGATTTTCTGCGGCAGGTGTGGCAAAGCAAGCGTTTCGTCCGGCCAATCTAGAACATGCAAATAGACTTTGTTGCCTTTACGCGTCGTCACGCCCCAGGGACGCGGCGCGAGCGGGCCGCCACGAGTGTCATAGAGTGATTGGCCGTACTTCTGCAGCCATCGACCTATCTCCTGCAAACTCTCGACGAATTCCGGTTGAATAGTGCCGCTGGGCATGGGCCCTACGTTCAAAAGAAAATTGGCGTTGTTCCCGGCGGCGCGTGCGAGATATTGCAGCAGTGCACGCGGGCTTTTGAATCTCTTATCGTTCTTGTTGTAGCCCCAAGAGTTGTTCATCGTTTCGCAGGTTTCCAGCGGCAGATTGCCAATTTCCTGTTCTTCGTTGAAGCCCGTGGTTTTTTGCCCAGGCAAATCTTTTTCGAACATTTGAAAATCCTCACCCGCAAACGGCGGCAGATGATGATTTGAGCCGACCAGCGCCTGCGGTTGCAGGCCATGAATCAGTTGGTAAGTACGCTCCAAGCGCCAGGCAGCATCCTTCTTGTCCCACATGCCATCGAACCAAATGCCGCCGATCTCGCCATAGCCGGTCAGCAACTCTTTGAGCTGAGCATCCATGAAGTCCAGATAACCGTTCCAATCGCCGCCTTCGGCGCGTCCGGCGGTCAAGCCAGTAAAGCCGCGCGGGTAATAATCCGGGTGATGCCAATCGAGCTGCGAGTAGTAGAAAAAAAGCCTGAGGCCTTGTTTATGGCATTCGTCAGCAAGCAGCTTCAACACGTCTTTCTTGTAGGCCGTGCGATCGATCAGATCCCAATCCGTGACTCTTGAATCGAACATCGCAAAACCGTCATGATGCTTGCTCGTTATGGTGATATATCGCATACCAGCGGCTTTCGCTAGCGCCACCCACTCAGCAGGATTGAACGCCGTAGGATTGAACCGTGGCGGTAACTTTTCATATTCAGCTATGGGGATCTTTTGGTTGTTCATCACCCACTCGCCTTCTCCCAGAACACTGTAGACGCCCCAATGAATGAACAAGCCAAATTTGGCATCCCGAAACCAGCGTCGCGCTTCCAAGTTGGCGGGGGAGGGTTGGTAAGTAGATTGAGCCCTCGCCAATACGGGTAAAACAATCACGCTCAATGCCAGCGCAATGGGCAAACGGAATTCTCGACGGAATAGACGTCGTTGGGATTGAATCATCTCTCGGCCTGATGCAATTGAACTGGCACACTATCACCCGTGACGCAACATTCATGTTGCGCTGCAACTGAGGCTCAAGAACGAACGCAACATGAATGTTGCGTCACGTCACGGCTCGCTTCTCTCGGCCGCGTGCAATTGAACTGGCATGTTACCCGTGGCGCAACATTCATGTTGCGCCGCGACCGAGGCTCACGAACGAACGCAACATGAATGTTGCGTCACGTCACTTCTCGTCGCGGCTCGCATCTCTCAGCCTCATGCAATTGAATTGGCACGTTACCCGTGGCGCAACATTCATGTTGCGGTGCAACTGAGGCTCAAGAACGAACGCAACATGAATGTTGCGTCACGTCACGTCTCTTCACGTCACGGCTCGCACACGACGCGAAATCCCACGAACGGCGCATCTGATAACCACCACTTGCTCTTGGGGAACTGCGGATCCGTAGCGTTCCAGGACGGCGCTTGTTGCGAACGCGTGCCGCCGTGAACCTGGCCGGCGCGCTCGCGAAAAGAGCCGCCGGCTGTCATCGGCGTGCCATCACTACCGATCACCCATTCTGCGACGTTCCCAAGCATATCATGTAAACTCCAGGCATTGGGCTCCTTGCTGCCAGCGCGATGCGTTTGGTCCTCAGCATTATCCCAATACCACGCTTGCTGATCGAGCTTCTCCTTGGAAGGCTCTGCGGCAGAATTTGCGCAACACGCGTACTCCCATTCCGCCTCGGCGGGTAGACGATAGCGTCTGCCGGTTTTCATGGAAAGCCAGCGACAATATTCTTGCGCCGCATGAAAAGTCATACCCAAAGCGGGAAAGCCGTTATGTCCGAAGCCACGATCGGGCGCGCCGTAAGGCTTGCTCGGCCGGGTAATGGCATCCATTTCTTCGGTTCTCTGGTCGGCGCGCAAATCCAAACGAAAAGCCCAGAGATCATATTCGTCCCACGTCACTTCCGTCTTGCCCATCCAGATCGGTTTGATTGCCACGGCGTTGTTGGCAGCAGTATCCGCGGCCACGTTGGCACTGGCGCCGGTTGGAATGGGGATCATCTCAAATTTCACCGGCGTTCCTGGAATGGTTTCGACAAATGGAGACAAGCTCTGCGGTGCCGGAGATCGTACTCTTTGTGAGACGCTTTCCAAGTGTGTTTGGGGCATGCGGACAAGAAAAACGCAACTTGTCGCGAGCACTGCCGCGCGAAGATTCCTCACGCCGATTCTGCTGCAGCGCAACTGAAGGATAAGCATTTTGCCTATATTGATCCTGCCATGAGTGCCCGCCGGCATTGTGACGAAGCCCATTCTACCCCCGAAGAACTAACCCGCGATGGCGGGCCTGGATTTTCTCATGCCGAGCAGACGGCCGACGAAATCCAAATTGAGCCTGGCGTCCAAAGCATATGCGCCCGCGCCGGTGCAAAACAGCGTTGCAGCGAGGCCGATTAAAACCAAATTCATTTCGACCCCGTGTCCGGCGGTTGACATCGTCGGTGACCAATTCATGAAGAAACCGCTGGGCAATTGCACCATCAGCGCCGCCACGACTTGTTCGATGATCAAGACCAGAGCCGCAAGCCGGGTTACTGCACCAATGATAATCATCAGGCCGCCAAAGAATTCAGCCAAAATGGCGAGCACGGCAAAGACCGCCGGTATGCCCAAATCGCCGGTCATGAATTCCAGCGAGTGGGACCAGCCCTTTCCGCCAAACCATCCCAATAATTTCTGCGCGCCATGTGCAAACATAACGAGGCCGAGCGCCAGACGGGCAATCAGCAATCCGGCCGAGTTGAGCTGTTCCGGTTTCATGATGCCTCCTTTAAGATTCAGATCATCAACTTGAAAGAGTATGTCATGAGAGTGATCGTGTAGAGATCACGTCGTTTGCTTGTACCGGCAACTCGAAGGGTGATTTTGCGCCATGAAACGAGCAGTGGCGTCTACTCGGCTCTATTTATGCTGAGGCTGAATTCGTAGGCGCCTCAGAAGCGCAACTTCTTCAAATACTGGAAACTCGTGGTGATGCTTTTATACGGATCCTCGGGTTGATCATGTTCGACGAAAAAGTGTTTCAAACCCGCTTGCTTGGCGTGGCTGAAAATTTCAGCAAAATCGATCGTGCCGGCGCCAACCTCTACCATTTTTTGGTCTGCGGACATATCCTTGACGTGACAAAGTGGAAACCGGCTCGGGTATTTCTTGAAATAAGCCAGCGCATCCTGCCCGCCCTTTCGGATCCAGAAAAGATCAAGCTCCATTTGCACGAGCTTGGGATCGGTCGCGGCAAGCAACAGGTCATACGGGAGCTTTCCATCTTGCGCCTCAAATTCAAAGTCGTGATTGTGGTAGGCGAATTGCATGCCGGCCTTCTGGCAGGCTTCTCCGACTTTGTTGAACAATGCCGCATGCTCTTGGTATTTTTCCAGCGTACGATCCTCCGGTGACAGCCACGGGCATACAATGTACTGATGCCCGATAATCTGCGAGGCTGCAAGCGTGTCATCGAGTTTGTCACGCAAGACGTCTATCGAAACGTGCACCGCCGGTGCTTTCAGGCCGAGGCGATCCAGCAACTTTCTCACTTCTTCGGGTTTGTTATCAAAATAGCCGGCGAACTCCACCTCTTTGTACCCGATCTTCGCGACTTTGTCCAGGGTGCCCGCGAAGTCTTTTTTCATCAAGTCCCGCACGGAGTAAAGCTGCACCCCGATCTTCTCAAGCGAGTTTTGACTTGGCAGTAGTTCACCCGCCGGCACTTTGTCGATCAACAAGCCACCCAGGGCCGCGCTTGCGGAAGCTTTGAGAAAGTCTCTGCGATTCATCATACAGTGTGATCCCGTATTGAGGTTAGTTGCCGGATTGATATGGCTGCGTTGCGTTGCACTTGTTTCGAAGTTCTATTGGTTGCTGGCACAATACACCTTCGTTGCCCACAGCAAGCGACTTCCCTTCTTTCTTATCTCAATGAGACCTCTGGCCGCGAGGTCTTCGATCAAATCCAAATGCGCCAATAAATCATTTCCCAGCGGATACCATTGCTCCGTCACCAGATCCACTTTGGCGAAATGGCTTTGGGCGGCGTCCATGATCCTCGCTTCGTGGGAGAGGGTCAGCACCGGAAAGAACATTTGCCCTCGCGGCGTGAGAAACTTGGGCGCTTGTGACAGAATGCTCAGGATCCAACGGGCCCCGTCTTCTCCGGCATCGCTGTGAATATGCGGAGGGTACCAGGACGAACGCCGTGCAATGGGTTCGGCCATGCCAGCGACGTCATCCACAATCAGATCAAATTCTATCCCGCTCCAGGGCTCAAAAGTGCTGCCACATCGGCAATCAATGGAGCATTGATTCTCCTCGGCATTGCGCCTGGTCAATTTCACAGCTTCTATGCTGATATCCGAAGCATAGATCTTGGCTTGCGGCAAAATGGACTTCGCCAAAGCCACCGCGACGATGCCGCAGCCGCAACCCAAATCCAACGCCGAGGTCGAAGCCGGGCTGGCATGCTTGCGCACCGACGCCAACAGCAGGTTGGTCGTGCTGGTGGGATAAAAAACTTCCGGGCTGGTCGTTACGACCACCCCTTGCGCATCGCCGAAATTTCGGTCTTTATACTCAAAAACGCTTGCTGAGGAGTGATTCATTCCGCGCCTCTGGTGAAATTGGCCATGGACCATTCACAACTATCAATTGATAATTGTGAATGGTGAATGGTCACTGGTGAATAGTGAATTGAAGTCACGTTATAGGTTTCGAAATCAGAGCTTGCCCTGCTTCATCTGCCTCACGGCATATTCACACGCGCGCGCCGTGAGCGCCATGTAGGTGATCGAAGGATTCTGGCACGCGGAGGAGGCCATGGCCGCGCCGTCGGTCACAAATAGATTCGGCACGTCGTGGCATTGGTTGTAGCCATTCAACACGGAGGTCTTTGGGTCGCGGCCCATGCGCGCTGTACCCATCTCGTGAATGCAAAGTCCCGGCGGGCTCGGTGCTACAAAAGGTCCGATGTTCTTCGCACCGCACGCTTCCAGCATTTCTGCCGCTGAAGTAGCCATATCCTGGCGCATCTTGTCCTCGTTGTCGCTCCAAGCACAATGAATTTTGAGCACCGGTATGCCCCACCCATCTTTCTGTACCGGATCAAGCTCCATGTAATTCTCATATCGCGGCAGGTGCTCGCCCCAGCCGCCGATCCACATCCGCCACCCGCCGGGCTTGCGCAGCATACGTTTGAAATCAACGCCCAATCCCGGCTCGTACAGGCCGCGATTCCAACCGAGCCTGCTCGCGCCAGCCTGGCAACCATAGCCGCGCAGAAAATCCGGATGTCTAGAGTTCTTGTCCACATTGCGAAAGCGCGGGATGTAAGTTCCGTTGGGACGATTGCCAGAGTAGTATTTGTCCTCGAAGCCTTCGATTTCGCCGGCTGCCCCGGCCATGTAGGGGTGGTCCATTAAATAGTGTCCTAAAGCGCCGCTGGAGTTGGCCAGACCAGTGGAAAAGCGCGGTGTGGAAGAGTTCAGCAATATCTGCGTGCTCGCGAGTGTCGAAGCGCAAAGGAAGACAACGCGACCAAAGAATTCCAATGCTTCTTTCGTTTGTGCATCGATCACCCGCACACCAGTGGCCTTGTCCTTGTTTTCGTCATAAATGATGCTGTGCACCACGCTGTTGCTGCGAATGGTGAGATTGCTGGTCGCCTGTGCCGCGGGCAGCGTGGCACTGAGGCTGCTGAAATAAGAGCCGTTGGAGCAGCCGCGATGGCAGGGACCACAGTAATGACATGCGGCGCGGTCAAGGTGCGGCACGGTCAGCACGGCCACCCGGCCGATGATCATTTTGCGTCCGGAGAAATTTTTTTCAATATGTTCTTTGACATGCAGCTCGACGCAATTCATTTCCATCGGCGGCAGAAATTTTCCATCCGGCAGATGCGGAATGCCTTCGGCGCTGCCGCTGATGCCGGCAAATGATTCGACGTAGTCGTACCAGGGTGCAAGATCTTTGTAACGAATCGGCCAGTCTACGCCAAAGCCGTCGCGGCTATTGGCCTCGAAATCGAGATCGCTCCAGCGATAGCATTGCCGGCCCCATAACAGCGAACGGCCGCCGAGATGATAACCGCGAATCCATGAGAAGGGCTTGTCGGCATCGTGCGTGTAGGGATTCTCTTTATCATTCACGAAGAATTGGCGTGTCGCTTCGCCAAAAGCATAGCACTGGCTCTGCACGGGATATTCCGCTTCGAACAGCTTGCGCTCGCCCATGCCGCGAAAGCGAAATTCCCAATCGCCTTTGTCTTCTGTGACGTAATCCTTGCCATGCTCGACGTGGCGACCGCGTTCGAGCACCAGCGTCTTGAGGCCACGCTCGGTCAGCTCTTTCGCCGCCCACCCGCCGGAAATGCCGGAGCCAATCACGATGGCGTCGTATTCCTGCTTTTGTGAGAGGTAGAAGTTTTTCATTGTCGTATCCTGGTTTCCAATTGGCGATTGCCGATTTACGACCGGGAAACGGCCCTTTCGGGTTGTCGATTTACGAGGGATGCATCGACATCTGAAATCGCAAGGCGTCAGTCGTATATCGTAAATCGCTAATCGAAAATCGCCATTCGTTTCAAAGATTCGACTCTCTGAACACTACCCCAATTCTGCCCAAGCTCTGCCATCCACGCGCTCCAGAGGAATACATCCATCGAAGCGGTTGGTGGCGGGCTGAAATTGCAGCTCGTCGTTCGCGCCCACGGTGGAAGTATAATAGCCGATCAACGTCAGCTCCTTCATCATGCCGAAGAACGGCAAGTCGCTAGTGCCCGATCGGCGCGCGGCAACGGCTTCACGATCCAACTCAATTAGAATTTCCGCTTGTTCTTCCGGTTTGGCTTGCAGATAGGGCTTGCCTTGATTTTGCTGAAACAGCGCCTCAAAAGCAGTGAGGCCGGTCAGAAAACGATCTCGGTCTTTGGGAGGATAGCATTCGGTGAGAATGAGATCGATGAATTCAGGCACGCCGGTACCCTTTGCGCCCGGCGTTTCGGTCGCGGGGATGATCAAGTCGGCAATGCTCGTAATCACTTCAAACTGCTCTGGTTTGAGTGTGCGAGGCTTATAATTCGGCGAGGGTTTGCAGCCGCTCAAGACCGCTTGCACCACAGGAGTGGAGATCGCGCCGCCCAACAACAATGCGACGCGTTGCAGGGCTTCTCTGCGATTCACGGCGGTTCCTCCTCTCGATATGCATTATTCAAGAATCAGCCTCTTATACTCACGCAGAGTTTGCGCAGAGATTACGCAAAGAAAACTATCGGTTCATCTTTGGGCCGGTACAGTTCGGGCAAACGGTATGGCACAGAGAACCCTTGCATAATCTTCGCGCAACCTTTGCGTGCGCTTTTACCTTATTTGGAGAATTGCCACTCATTCGCGTTGAGAATCAGAGCAATCGAATTTTAATATTCCGATACCAGACCTTGTCACCATGATCCTGCAGCACGATGTGGCCTTTGCGATTACGGCCGTATTTGGGCAACTCACCGAACTTGCTGGCGGCCACCAGCGTCTCCCATTCCGTGCTGCCGATCTCATACTCTACGATCTTGGCGCCGTTGAGCCAATGCTCGATATGCGTTCCCTTTACCAGGATGCGCGCTTCATTAAATTCGCCGGCCTGGCGCGTCACCTCTCGGCTCGGCGCGTGTAACGCATAGTTGGCGCCGGCAGCAGTTTTTGGATCGAGCCCATCTTTGTGGTGCGTGTTGTCGAGTACTTGCATTTCCGGCCCGGTTTTCCAGGAATATTCGTCATCCTCGGTGACCCAGAAGAAGATGCCGCTGTTGCCGCCTTTGGAGATTTTCCATTCGAGCTGCAATTCAAAATTCTGAAATTCCGCCACGGTCATCAGGTCGCCGCCGCCTTTGGGCTTGAAATACAATTCGCCGTTTTTCGTGATCTGCCAGCCTTTGGGCACACCTTCCATCTTGAAGCCGCGCCAGCCCTCGAAGGTCTTGCCATCGAACAACAATTTCCAGCCGGCGTTTTGATCTTCCAGAGAAAGTGTGGGGATTGTGCCAGCGCTGCAGGCAAGAAAAATGAGAAGGAAAAATCCAAGGGTGTGCTTCATCATACTCCTTCCAATCAAGATAAGGAATTAGCGCCAAGCACTCAGTCATAATGAATGTGGAATAGATAATATATCCTTCATAAAAATGCAAATGAATAGTTTAAAATCTGTGTCAAAAACAAAAAAGCCCGGATAGAAATCCAGGCTTCGCGTTTTTGAATGCAAACATACTCATCGCACGCCATATATCAAAACCCCAACCCAAAAGACAGCATCACTAAATCGTTCCTGATCGGACTAATCCAAATTTCACCAGTCGAGGGAGTATCGATAACAGAATCCTTGTTGCCATAAGGCTTGTAGTAAGCGAAATCCACGGCCACAGATTTGAACTTGATGCCCGTTCCCCAAGCCAACCCAAACACGCGGCTATCAAATAAGAATCCGTCGCGTTGCAACAATTGGTCCTCTTTATTACTCGCGGACATGCGCAAAGCCAGCCAGCCGGACGGACGCCATTCAAATCCGGTGGCATATTCTTTATTCGAGTAATAATCGAAAGTGAGTAATAATTCCTCCACCGGTTTGAGCGCAATGCCGGCTTCCATGCCGCGCTCCGGGCTGGTACGAATAGTCTGGTAGCTGGGAAGCGAAATCCCGATTGTTCGTGTTTCACCATTTCGTGTGCCGTATCTCAGACTGTTTTCCGGTTTGTCGTAATTGTGGTTGGCGATATTCCTGAACACTGCACCGAGACTCAGCCAATCGTTCGGGCGATGAGCAAAGCTTAGGCTCAGACTCCAAAATTCATTGCTGGTAAAAGTGTTGGAATAAGTATGCTGGCGCACGTCCAAACCGAATGCGATTTGCGGTCTCACCTGGTACGCATAACCGAGTCCCCAGCCCCATTCGTGAAACAAAGCATGGGGATTATCCAGCGGCGTTCGCTCTCCCCTGTTTGTGAAGAAACTTCTTGGGAAGGCATGATGATCAATGCCATAGGCGCCTGTGCGGAATATCGCCGCCGCGTGACGATCTGCAAGTCGCAGCAAAAGATGATAATTGTCTAAACTGTTCTCACACATAAAGCCAGTTCTTTCGATGATGCCGAAAGCCGCCTCGATTTTCGCCGTGCCAAGCGCGGTTGCTGCCATGTTCCACTCGACGCTGTAAACGTCCGTGGCTGCGGCGATGTAACCGCCGGTTGCTGTGGCGCGCGGTGAGCTGGTGGTTTGCGCATACAAAGGAAGACAAGAGACGGCGAGCAGAATGAAGGATGGGCGTGTTTTCATGAAATTGAGTTTTCAATAAAGATACGATCTGAATAACTTTTTTATTACGTTTTTCGGTTGGAGTTTTGAGTCATTAACAAGAGAGTGTGTCGGCTGCTTGATAGCAAGCTCGCAGAGGCGGCAAGATAGTTGAGATGAGTATTCCGGTCTTCTTTTGGCGGTAAGACCTTGCCGGCGTTATACAAAACAAAATCCAAATTGTCAAGATTTTTTTAGGCAGAATGGGATCGTCGGAAAATGTTTGAGAAAAGCCTGCCTCCTTGTGAGTTAACATGCCACGGCTCGTATCGAGGCATTCCATTTCCAAATAATAAAAGAAGTTGAAATCCTTTTCATTTTTGATTATCTTCGTTACGTTCCTTCTGGCCTTCGTTCTCCCTTGCAATCTTGCGGTCAGGACATCGCTTCTTCGGCGCGATCAGTTTTCCTTCCTTAATATAGACGAGCCGACGACGAGAATGGACAGTACTCATGCAGCATGGTGATAAGGTCGTTCTCAAGTCGAGCGCCAGGACCCCCAATCCCGAATAGGAATTTCGAGGAGTTTAACAGCTTACTGTGAGCAGATTAGGTGGAGCTTGCCATGTCTGAACAGAGCGTCAAAACCGGCATCGATCGCCGCACGTTTCTGCGCGCGACCGCCGCAGCCGGCGCAGGGCTCGTGCTTGCGCCCAACATTCTTACCGGACAAACCGCACCGCAAAACTCAAATGATTTGAATATCGCATTGTTGGGGGCAGGTGCGCAGGGACAAGTGCTGGTCAACGCCTGCCTCAAGATTCCCAACGTTCGTTTCCAAGCCGTATGCGATATCTGGACGGCATACAACCAAAAGCGCGTCGTAAATCTATTGCAAAAATACGGGCACTCGCCCAGTGCCTATGTCGATTACCAAGACATGCTGGCAAGCGAGAAGGACCTCGACGCCGTGTTGATTGCAACGCCCGATTTCTGGCACGCGCGGCACGCGATTGCCTGCCTGGAAGCGGGCTTGCATGTTTATTGTGAGAAAGAGATGTCCAACAATCTGCAGGATGCGCGCAGGATGGTGCTGGCCGCGCGGCGTACGGGCAAGCTGATGCAGATCGGCCATCAGCGACGCAGCAATCCGCGTTACCTCCACTGCTATCACAAGCTGTTGCAAGAGGCGAAAATTCTCGGGCGTCTCACCACGGTCAAAGGCCAGTGGAATCGCGCCGTACAGCCAGATCTGGGTTGGCCGAAGAAAGAATCGATTCCACCGGCCGTGCTCACGCGCTACGGTTTTGAATCCATGCATCAATTCCGCAACTGGCGGTGGTATCGTCGCCTCGGGGGCGGTCCTATCGTCGACTTGGGCTCGCATCAGATCGATATTTTCAATTGGTTTCTGGGCGGGCCGCCGATCTCCGTCATTGCCAGCGGCGGCACGGATTATTACGACAGACGCACGCATGAGTGGTATGACACGGTGATGGTGATTTATGAATACGAGCAGCTCGAGGGCAAGGTACGGGCTTATTATCAAACATTGACGACCAACAGCAGTGAAGGCTATTTTGAGAATTTTCTCGGTGATCAAGGCACGCTGCAGATTTCGGAATCGGGCAGCCGTGGCGCTATTTATCGCGAGCCCTCGGCCCCGGATTGGCAAAAGTGGGTTTCTTTCGGTTATTTGAAAGCGCCGGCCGAAGAGAAAAAAGCGGACACGGGCGCAGTCCTGGATGTGCGTGAAACCGTCGCACCGCCGAGCCACGAGCTGCCGGTCACTTTCAACGATCTGTATCACAAGCCGCATCTGGAGAATTTCTTCACTGCGATTCGCGGTAAGGCCAAGCTCAATTGCGATCAAAACGTCGGCTACGAAACCGCGGTCACCGTGCTGAAAGTCAACGAAGCCGTCGAAGCAGGCAGACGGATAGAGTTCAGACCTGGTGAGTTTCACGTTTAAACAAATAGTGGATTGCTAGATAGTTGGAGTGAAGGATTGTTGGATCGATGGTATTTCAACACTCCAATAATCCAGTAATCCATCGCTCCAGTAATCCATCGCTCAAGACTAGACTTGCAAGCAACGCAGATTGAAAACTCAACCGGGCAAAACTTAAATGGCCGCTGAAAAATTCATTCTCTTTTATTTGCAAGCTGCTTGCGCCTCATGGCGGCACATCATGAAGGCTTTGCTTGCTATTTTTGTCATTCTGTCTGGAAGCGCTTTTGCACAAAACCACGTGCAAGCGCCCAAGCTCGGCGACGTGAGCGACGGCAGTCGTTCCGTGCCGGTGCACCTCATCGATCTATACGACGTCGACACCATGCTCGTCCGGCCCGGGAATCAACCGATGCTGCCGTTCTCAACCAAAGTTTCCTGCGGCAAGTGTCACAACTACGAAATAGTACGGACCGGCTGGCATTTCAATGCGGCGGATTCGAATATCACGGCCGGCCGCCGCGGCCATCCCTGGATTCTCGTGGATCAAAAAACTGGAACCCAACTGCCGCTTTCGTACCGCGGGTGGCCGGGAACATACAACCCTGAGCAAATCGGCATGACTGCCTGGCAATTCACGCAAGCGTTTGGCCGTCACATGCCGGGCGGCGGCATCGGTGAAAACGTGGAAGCCGATCCGCCCGAGCTTTTCATGCGCCGGCAAATTTCCGGAGAGCTTGAAATCAATTGTTTGAGCTGCCACGATACCGAAGCCGGGCACGACCAGGCCGAATATGCGACCCAGATCAAACGTGAAAATTTTCGCTGGGCGGCCGCAGCCACGAGCGGCTTTGCGCATGTGCGCGGCGCAGCCCGGGACGTGCCGGATAATTACGACATCTATTCCGGTCTGCCGATGAATGATCCCATGTTGACGGCGCCCTCAGTTTCCTACGATCTCACACGCTTCAATACGCAGGGCAAAGTATTGTTTGATATCAAGCGCAGGATTCCCAATGAAAGGTGTTACTTCTGCCATTCCACGAAGACGGCAAGCGCGGCACACACCGAACGCTGGAAAATGGAGGAAGACGTTCATCTGACCTCGGGCATGCTTTGTGTGGATTGCCATCGCAACGGGCTCAATCACAACATGACGCGCGGTTACGAGGGCGAACCGCAGACCAGGAACAATCCGTTGGCTGCGAGCCTTTCCTGCAAGGGTTGTCATGTGCCGGATGCGTCCAATGAGGTGCCGCGAGCCGGACGCCTGGGCGCGCCTGTTCCAACGCACGCCGGCATCCCGCCGCTGCATTTCGAGAAGATGACTTGCACGGCTTGTCACGCCGGATCATGGCCGGTGGAAAAAGCGTGGCTCGTGAAAACATCACAAGCGCATTCGCTGGGCACGCATGACGTCAACCGCTCCGACGTCGCGCTACCACACCTGGCCGCGCCGGTCTTTGCGCGCGAAGACAACGGAAAAATTGCGCCGCATAAAATGGTCTGGCCGGCGTTCTGGGCGCGCCTTCAGGGTAAAACCATCACCCCCTTGGCGCCGCGGGCCGTCGCCGCAATAGCGGATACCC
>JBOHQX010000308.1:0-4554 GCA_050732395.1 bacterium | reverse complement strand
CATCACCGTTTGCGCTTAGAAGGAGGTCAAATTGAAAAGATGCAGTTCTATCGTGATTGTAATGTTGCTGGTTTTGGCACAGTCACTTTTATCGGCACAAACAGCCGACTCCACCCTCCTCACTCTCGAACGCATTTTCAGCTCGCGCGAGTTCACCGGCGAAATTTTCGGTCCGGCGCGCTGGCTGGCGGACGGCTCCGGTTATACAACTTTGGAAAGATCAGCACAGAACCGGCGGGTGCGTGATATTGTCCGTTATGAGCTGCAATCCGGCCAGCGCGAGGTTCTGATGTCCGCGCAAAAGCTCATGCCGGCGAATAGCGACTCCGCCTCGGCTATTCTCGATTATCAATGGTCCAATGATGGCCAACAGCTTTTAGTCTTCGCTAACACCAAAAAAGTCTGGCGGCAGAACACCCGCGGCGATTATTGGGTGTTGCAAGTGGCAGACGGCAGATTGCAAAAGCTCGGCGGCGAAGCCAAGCCCTCGACGCTGATGTTTGCAAAATTCTCGCCTGATGGTGGCAGAGTTGCTTTCGTGCGCGAGAACAACATTTATGTTGAAGAGCTCGCCACCGGCAAGATCACTCAGCTCACGCACGACGGCTCGCGCACCATCATCAACGGCACGTTCGATTGGGTGTATGAAGAAGAATTCGGCCTGCGCGACGGCTTTCGCTGGAGCCCCGACGGCAACCACATTGCATACTGGCAACTCGATGCCTCCGGCGTGCGCGATTTCTTGATGATCAACAACACCGATTCACTCTATTCCTTCACGATACCGGTGCAATATCCCAAAGCCGGTACTACGAATTCGTCATGCCGCGTCGGCGTAATGAGCGCAGGCGGGCGAAAGCCCCTTTCGGGCGGAGAGACGCGCTGGATGGAAATCGCCGGTGATCCGCGCAACAACTACGTCGCACGCATGGATTGGGCTGCGAATTCGGACGAGATTATCATTCAACATCTCAATCGCCAGCAAAACACCCTCCAAGTCATGCTGGGCGAAGCAGCCACCGGCCGCGTGCGCACGATCTTCACCGATCGCGACAGCACGTGGGTCGAGGTCGTCGATGATTTGCAATGGCTCGGCAACGGCAAGCACTTCACCTGGGTGAGCGAGCGCGACGGCTGGCGGCACGTGTATGCGATCTCTCGCGACGGTAAGAACGTGCGCCTGATCACGCCCGGCGCGTTTGACGTTGAGAACATCGTTTGTATCGAAGAAAAGGGCGGCTGGCTTTACTACACGGCTTCTCCGGAGAATCCCACGCAGCGCAATCTGTATCGCACACGCTTGGACGGCAAAGGTAAAGCCGAGCGCTTGACACCGCATGATTTGCCCGGCACGAGCTCTTACAACGTTTCAGCGCAGGCACAATGGGCGCTGCACACGTATTCCACCATCAATACACCGCCCGTGACCAAACTGGTGCGGCTGCCACAGCACGAGATCGTGCGTGAGCTGGCGAGCAACAAGGTTTTGCATGCCCGCACGAACGCGCTCAAGCAGCAGCCGGCGGAATTCTTTCGCGTGAATATTGGCGGCGGTGTGGAGCTGGACGGTTGGATGATCAAGCCGCCTGATTTTGATCCGGCGCAGCGCTACCCGGTTTTGTTTCACGTCTACGGCGAGCCGGCCGGCCAGACCGTGCTCGATCGTTGGGGAAGTCGCAACAAGCTGTGGCATTTGATGCTGGCGCAGCAAGGATATATCGTGATGAGCGTGGACAATCGCGGCACGCCGGCGCCGCGCGGGCGCGAGTGGCGCAAATGCATTTATGGCCGCATCGGCATTCTCGCCTCGCAAGATCAGGCCGCAGCCTGCCGCGCCATCCGGCAATGGCCGTTCGTCGATTCCACGCGCATTGCAATTTGGGGCTGGAGCGGCGGGGGCTCGATGACGCTGAACATGCTCTTTCGTTATCCCGATTTGTATCACACCGGCATGAGCGTCGCACCGGTAAGCAGCCAATTTTACTACGATACGATTTATCAGGAACGCTACATGGGCTTGCCCAAGGATAATCTTGCAGGGTACAAAGAAGGCTCACCCATTACGTTCGCGGGGAACTTGAAGGGCAACTTGCTGCTCGTGCATGGCACCGGCGATGACAATGTGCACTATCAAAACGCCGAAGCTCTCGTCAACGCCCTGGTCGGCGCGAACAAGCCATTCATGATGATGTCGTATCCCAACCGCTCGCACGGCATATCTGAAGGTCGCAATACCAGCCGGCACTTGTACGAATTGCTCACGCGGTATCTAAAAGAGCATGTGCCGCCTGGACCTGCCGGCACACATTCTGATGCTCCCGCAAAGAAGGAGCCTTCGTCATAGACGATTCATGGTTACTCACAAACTGCCAAGGATAGGCTGGCTATGGTCGCCAAGAATTATTTTGTCGTCAATCAATTTGTCATTTGTGTTTTTGCCAAGCTTGTTCGTCTCAGCATCGCGCATGAGAATACTCCAAAACATCCGTTAGCTTGTTTCTATCCGTATGGCTCAAATCAAAGCCGCCGCGAAGCGGCTTCAGTTGGTGGCGCAGCCGCCTACTGGCGTAGGCGCTTAGAGATCCAAACATAGAACAAGACTCCAAAAGCTTTTTGGCAGAATAATTTCTCGGCAGAATGATTCCGAATCATTCTGCCGAGAAATTATTCTGCCTAAGGATTCTGTGCTCCCCAGAGGGCTCCAGTTTTCAGCCCGTAAGGGCCCTTGAGCGGCGCTGCTGAAAACTGGTGTAGGCCCTTACGGGAATCATCCCAAGAGGTGCGCAGCAATGCTAGGGAAGATGCTTACAGCATGACATAACGGGGTAGTTGTTCACAAAGAGACCAGGAGAACCAAATGAAGTTCACAAACCTGTTGTTACTCGCTGCTTATGCACTGCCAGTTCATGCATTCGCGGTGGTCAAAACCGAAGAAGTCTCATACTCCGCCAACGGCGTGACGATGAAGGGATATCTGGCCTATGATGATAAAATCAAGGACAAGCGCCCCGGGGTGCTGGTCGTGCACGAATGGTGGGGACACAATGAATACGCGCGCAAGCGTGCTCGCATGCTGGCTGAGTTAGGCTACACGGCGCTGGCAGTGGATATGTACGGCGACGGCAAGCAGGCCACTCACCCTCAAGACGCCGGCAAATTCGCGGGCGAGGTGATGCAGAACGTGGCAGGCGCCCAAGCGCGATTTATCGCAGCTTTAGACCTATTGAAGAAGCATGGCACCGTTGACGCCTCGCGCATTGCCGCCATTGGCTATTGTTTCGGCGGCGGCGTGGTGTTGCACATGGCGCGCGCGGGCGTGGATTTGAAAGGCGTGGTGAGCTTTCACGGCAGCTACGGCACGCAAACACTCGCGGAAAAAGGCAAAATCAAAGCCGCGGTGCTGGTGTGCCATGGCGCGGACGATCAATTTGCCACAGCCGAGCAAATCGAAGGGCTGAAAAAAGAAATGCAAAACGCCGGCGTCGATTTTCAGTTTATCTCCTACCCAGGCGCCAAGCACGGTTTTACCAATCCGGATGCGGATGAGAACGGCAAAAAGTTCAATATCCCAATTGCTTACAACAAGGCAGCGGATGAAAAATCCTGGGCGGATATGCAGCAGTTCTTCAAAAAAATCTTTGCGAAATAGCACGGGAGCTTTGCAAGCATGAGCCTCATCAGCAATGATATACGCAGCGCCGCCGCCTACGATAATGCGGCGCGCGTGGCGCAATATGACGCGAAAATGAATCTCATGCACCCGAATCGCACGAAGATGGCGGAGATCGTGTGCGCCATGTTGCCGTTCGATTCACGCGCGCGAGTGAGAATCCTCGACCTGGGTACAGGTACGGGTTTTTTGATTGCGCATGTGGTGCAGGCCTTTCCTCAGGCGCAAATCATTGCCGTGGATAGCGCTCCGGCAATGGTGCAAGAAGCGCAGGCGCGTTTGCGCGAGAAAGCGCAAGCGCTCACATGGCAGATTTGCACGTTCCAGGAATTCACACAAACTGTTTCTGCTTTACCATCTTTTGACGCCGTCGTTTCCAGTTTCGCATTGCACCATCTCTCTGCTGGGGAAAAGCTTGAACTCTTTCAGGCCCTATTCGGAAAGATTCGTGCCGGTGGCTGGTTCATCAATGCCGATATTGTTGCGAGGCCGGATCCGAAAATCGAGGAGCGTTATCAACAACTGCGCCGGCTGGGCATTCAACAGCGCGCGCGCCAGCAACTCGGCGAAGAAAGAACATTGGAAGACATTGCTGCAAATTTGGCCAAACTCGAACAAGAAGACGGCGATCAACCGCTGCGACTTGAGAGCGACTTGCAATTGCTGCGTGAGGCCGGTTTTCATGAAGTCGATTGCTTCTGGAAGGAAAGCCGTGAAGCGGTTTGGGAAGGAGTGAAAATTGAAATATAAGATTCAAGGTAAGAGTTTAGCCGTTTGAGGCACTCAAGCCCACGATTTTTGCTGGTTGGCCGTTCTTGAGATAGTCCTCGATCATTTGAATGACGGTATTCACTTGGTCTTGTCCACGCAACTGCAGTGTGAAG
>JBOHQX010000307.1:0-19193 GCA_050732395.1 bacterium | reverse complement strand
GTTCAATCCGCTTCATCCGTTTACTCTTTTTTTTGAGCTGAATTGTCACTAAAAAAGCAGAGATTCATCCAACGGATAGAAAAACCCAACGGGTCAATTTTTTCATTCGTTGGGTTTCACTATGCATTGGAAGTTTTTCAACTTTAATGGCTCGCCAATGATTGAACGAATCACAGAACTCGTGCTGGACGAGAGCAAATGGCTGTCAATGGCCATGCTCCTGTCTATCATCGCCGTCTTTGTTCTAATCAGTCGACAACGCCGGCGGCAATTGTCACCTCGACTCAGGATTCTCGAAGCGCTGAATCTATTCTACGGCTGCATGATCGGCATCATGTCCTTTGGGCACCTTCTGGCCGTGACGGTCAAAGCTTCCCAAGGCACCATCAACGGCTCGTTATGGATTCTCTATGCACTCGGCCTTGCCCTCGCCATTCCAGCGTGGTGGGTGGCGTTCCGTGTGGGACGGTTTGTGAAGGAAATTGAACGATGGGGCGCACGGATGGTGGCGCTCAACGCCTGGCTGGGAATCTGCTTGATCGCTTTTGGATTTCACAACTGGCCGTTGGCTGGACCCGCCGCGCTGAATATCGCTTACCAACTCCATTCCAAGCGCGTCGTGGGATGGGCAATTGTGACCGTGGCGATCGTCGCGAATCTGGCACTGTTCATTGGGTCACTAGTGTTTTTCGTCAGCGGTCAGAGCTTCGAACAGTTCAAAGGCATGTAATTATGAGCGAGGGCTGTTTCAGCGTGAACTCAGCCCTCAGCAGATTTATCGATACTCGGAACAATACCTGGGACGAAATATACGTCACGAAGCTGTTGCGCGACCTCATCGCAGGCACAACATGGGACCAGCACGTGGAGAAAATGATGCAACTAGGAGCGCGAGGATTGGCGCTCACGCTCAGCCGCTACAGGAGCCATATCACCGTCACTGAAGCGCGCAACAATCTCGCCGATCTTCTCTACAAGGGCCCGAGCATGTTCACTCACGGCGAGTTTCAGATTCCCGAAGACATCAAGGCCGCCGCCCGGACCCGCGTGGGGGACAAGACCGCACAACGGCTGGAAAAATGGGAGCGCATGATCAACACGCTGCAACACAGCGGCGTTTGGGAGAAAATGGAAGCTGTAAACAAATTCTTCAATCATGCGATTACTGCCATCACGGACAGGGGCACGGCCCTTGGTTACGACTATTGGCAATCCCCCATCGAAACCCTCGTGCGCGGCAAAGGTGATTGCGATGAAAAACTTCTGACCAGATTTCAAGACGATCTGAGTGAAGAAAGAATATCATCATATCCGTATCAGAAATTTCCCGCCGTGGCCTCAACGTTTATCAATTCATGCCGGCTTTTGCCGAAAAGCGCATGGGCACAATGCGACAAGGGCTACGAATGCATTTGCCCTCGTGTCGGAATTGATGCAGGCGGCGCGGAAACCTCTGCACGTTTGATCAATTTTGAGGAGAATTGAGACTGGATGATCAAAGGCCTTTACGAAGTGCACTTGCAGGTGAGCGATCTGGCACTTTCCCTCAAGTTTTACCAGAAGCTCGGATTACAGCTTGCCCTACGGGAAGGATACACCGCATTCGTTTGGATCTTGCCGAAACAGAGCTGGATCGGTCTCTGGCAAGCGGATATCTCGCAGATTGCGACCAAGCATCTTGCTTTTCAAATCGATTATGTGGATATGCAAGACGCCTTCGCATGGTTGGAGCAGCTCGGCATCTCGCCGGTGCGCCACAAAGAGTTCGAGCCGATCGAGCCGGTGGTGCGGCCGGGGCAGGCGAATTGTTCCGTTTATTTCAATGATACGGATAACAACTTGCCCGAATTGATCTGCAATTTGCCGGCAGCTCCTTGCGACTTGCCGATGATGTATTTGAGTGAGTGGAGAAAACTAAAGGACATCTCAAAATGAAAGCGAATGAATTTAAAATGGTACAAATGAGACCTTTGTTCTGGCAGCACAGCTTGCGCAGCAAGAGTGCGATTGCATTTTTCCTGCTGTTGCTCAGTGTCGGCGGCTGCAAGGATTTGTTCACGTGCAAGGGTGATCCCGTGGGACCGGATCCCGGCTCCGGCCAGGGTGCTTTCGAGGTCGCAAAGATCGCGCGCTTCGATCTCGGCGCCGGGCTTTGGCGAACAATGGGCGAAAGCGTCAACGGCCCGGTGAATGCTCTCGCCGGCAATGAGGGTATTCTCTACGTGGCCGGCGCATTTCAAAGCGCCAACACCCTTCCAAACACGAACTTGATCGCGCAATGGAATGGGTCGTCCGGCGCATGGGCCGAGGTCGGCGCCGGTCTCTACGGTGAGGCCGTGCATGCGCTGGTGCTGAACGGCAACGATTTGTATGTTGGCGGCCAATTCTATCTGGCGGGTGAAGTGCAGGTCAATAATGCGGCGAGATGGGACGGCACGCGCTGGAGCGCTCTCGGCAACGGCTTGAACGGCACGGTCTACGATCTCGCGCTATGGAGAAATGAACTGTATGCCGCGGGCCAGTTCTTCTCCGTAAGCTCTGAGCAGTTTCATTCTCTGGCGCGCTGGCGTGACGGTGTTTGGACTTTGTTGGGTGATCCAACCACACCCAGCGGGCAGGACAGTTATCAAATCAAAGGCCTCGCGCTGGTGGCCGAAGGCAATAACATGTACCTCGGCGGCCGCTTCGACAAAATGGGCGGGCAGTCCGTCTATCACGTCGCGCGGTGGGACAGAGAGAGATGGGCTGACTTGACCGGCGGGACCCACGAGATCGGGGAGACTTTGCTTTCCGGGGTGAGAGCGCTCGGCGTTTTAGGATCCGATATTTTTGCGGGTGGCACTTTTTCTTCTGTTGGCAATCAATGAGCGCAAAAGTGCTACTTCGAGGGATAACGGCTGCAGTATTTTTGTTTTTTGCAATGAGCGTGCAGGCGCAAACGCCGCCGCGCGATGACGCCAACTGGAAGTCTTACGGCGTCGGTACGAACGCCGAAGTTTATACGATTCACACCAACCGCCTGCACATGTACCTCGGCGGTGCTTTCACCGAATTCGAGGGCCGGCCGGCTCAACATGTGGTGCATTTCAACACCGAGTTTTGGGAGAGTCTGGGCGGAGGCGTGGAATTTATTTCTATCAAATGAAAGCAGGAGAGTTTGTATCAACGCGTAAGATGCTGCTCGTTCGATAAACCTTTCGGGCAGCTTTATCGCATGATCCGAGCAGAGGCCAGGCGCCAAGCAAGTCTCCCGGCGCTGGCCGAAAATGATCTCTGCGCAATAGGTTCATCAGCTAGGAGGCGTTTATGATTCGAGTCCGCACTTTTTTCCACCCTATTATCCTCTTTGCTTTTATCCTTGTTAATGGCGGCGCTTCGATTGCACAGGACGATCCTCATGCCGCTTGTGCCGCGCCGCCAAGTTATATCCCGGTCGAGCTCCTGGAGCGCATCGTTGCGCTTCGTGGGGGAGTCGGCAATTCCCAAGAGACGGTCACAACGACCTCGACACAGGCCCAGGCATTCTACGACCAGGGGCTTAATTATCTCGAATCGTATGTATGGATCGAAGCGGCGAGGTCTTTCCAGCAAGCTCTTCGCCACGATCCCAACCTGGCCATG
Source organism: bacterium (assembly GCA_050732395.1). Classification (GTDB taxonomy): domain Bacteria; phylum Zhuqueibacterota; class Zhuqueibacteria; order Zhuqueibacterales; family Zhuqueibacteraceae; genus JBIOXB01. The sequence goes on along the minus strand of JBOHQX010000307.1, from coordinate 15,572 downwards.
GCGTACGTCGGCCTGAGCCGTGTTTACTCCGGTCTCGAAAATGCCGACGCCGCGAAACGGTTCCTGGAGAAGGCGAAGGCTTTGGCACCAGGTATCAGTGACCGCGAGCACCGTCGCATCGCGATCCGCGAGAAGCAGCTTGCCGCGATGGAGAATCTCGAGGACATCGTTAAACACGTCGCTTACAAGAAAACGATCGACGACACTTTGGCCGCCCACCCGGAAGACCCGCAGCTCTGGCTCCTGCGCGGCAACGCGGAGGAACCGACCGCAGCGGGTAGAGGACAACGCGGCACCGCGGCGTCGATTGCCTTTTATGAGCAGGTTCTGCGGCTTGTTCCCGATCATGCTACAGCGCATCACTATCTGGTGCACACGTATGAAACCATTGGCCACATCGATAAAGCTCTTGAGCACGGCGAGGTCTACGCCCGCCTGGCGCCGTCCATTCCCCATGCAGCTCACATGTGGGGTCATGATCTGAGACGGGTCGGTCGCATCGACGAGGCGATTGCACAATTCCTGAAGACGGATTCGCTCGAACGCGCCTACTACAGCGCGGAGAGCATCGAAGCGAGCTTCGATTGGCACCATCGCCACAACCTTGACTTGCTCGCGACCTGTTACGAGCATCAAGCGCAGCTGAAACTGGCGGAGAAGACGATGCTCGAGGCAGATAGCCTTGTTGCCATGGGAGCTTATGGCGCGTTCAATCGGCGGGAGCGTCCAAGCTTCCTCATCCGTCGCGCCCGATACCAAGAAGCGCTGGAGGCGGCGCGGGCCATGACCCTCCTGCAACACCCGCAAGCGCGAACGGTCGGTCACGCGCTCGCCGGGCAGGCACTGATCGGACTCGGTCGCATCGAGGCGGCACACCAGTCGCTTGGAGACGCGCGACGAGAGCTTGAGGCGGTTCCACGGGTGACGCCGGGAATCACACCAAACCGCGCCATCGTAGCACCCTGGGTCGAGGCCCTGCATGGTGAATTGCTCATCAGAACCGGCAAAGTGGAAGAGGGACGGAAGGCCTTGCAGGAGGTGCAGCGGGCGCTGCGCGCAACCCCGGGTCCCGATGCCTGGATACAAACGTTGTTCCGCCTCGAATCAATTGCTCGCAGCGCCAGGGAGGCGGGCGAGTGGGATCTCGCGGAATACACCGCCGGGCAGATGATCGATCATGACGCCTCCTATGGTGGGAGCCATTTCGCTATGGCGCTTGTGCTCCGACACAAGGGCGACATGGTGGGTGCGGCCCGGGCGTTCGAGGCCGCGAAACGTTTTTGGCGCAACGCCGATCCCGATCTACCGGAGCTGCGCGAAATCATGAATACAAGTGCTTCAACGCGCTAGAAGCCACAGCGCGGCATGGCCCGAAAGGGGCTTTGACGCCCGCAACCAAAAAAGGCTCACGCAGAGCTTCGCAAAGACTCGCAGAGATTTGCAGAGCGGCAGCGCCGGCTTTTTGTGATTTTCGGTCGATTCATTTCTCAACACTTAAGCGGGCGATCTTTTCAAGTGCCATCTCAGTCACCGCTGCAACTGTGGCACAAGTTTTCCACAGCGCTCATCCATTCAAGGAAATGTCATGATGAGGAAGATCAATATCCGCGCTTTGCGGGCAATTTCCCTGTTGATGATCGCGTGGTTCTCGCACGCTGGCTTCGCACAATTGCCAATGCGTCGCGATGCGTTTTGGCAAAAGTACCTCATTCCTGAATTGGTACCGCATTTGAAACAAAAATGCCGGGCTTTATGCACTTGTTTTTCGTATCTTACTCCTCGTGAACGTCGAAAGGATAAAAATCAACAGGCTGATCTTGCAGCCCTTCACTCTGGCAGACGTGGATGAGGTCCATCGCTTATGGGTCAAGCCAGGCATGAGAAAGTACCTGTGGGACGACGAGATAATCCCGCATGAAAAAGCAAAAGAAGTTGTCGCCGAAAGCGTGGCCCTGTTCAAAGACAATGGCTTTGGGCTATGGGCTGTAACTTTTCATGATCAATCCCTTCAGTATCTTTCTGATGAGGGCGATGACCGAAAATGATCAGCACAAACCAGGAACCGCGAGTCTTTTCCGATCTCGAGCTGTCGCGGCGCCTCGAGAGAGCCGAGGCGCACGCCAACGCGATGTTCGTCGAGGCCAGAGCCAGAGCTTATCCGCAAAGTGGAGCGCAATGGATCGAAGTGGCGGGCGCTTACGCCATGTACGACGGCGTTGCATCGCCGTGCACGCAGACCTTTGGCCTCGGTCTAATCGAGGCCGCCACGAGCGCCGCGCTGGAAGAAATCGAGACGTTCTTCAAAAATCGCAGCGCGCCGGTGTTCCACGAGGTGAGCCCACTCGCCGGGCTCGAGTTGGTGGCTTTGCTGAATGAACGCGGTTATCACCCGATGGAACTCACCAGTGTCATGTATCGGCCGATTCGTGGGGGTCTCGATTCGTCGCTGCCTCGCAACGAGAAAATTCGCATGCGTGTTATCGCTGAAAATGAAGCAGAATTGTGGGCGCAGACAACGGTAAAAGGCTGGAGCCACTTGCCGGAGCTTTCCGAGTACTTGCTGGAGCTTGGGCCGGTCAGTACGCAGCGGAAAGACTCGGTCTCGTTTTTGGCGGAGCTGGAGGGCCGGCCCGTCGCCGCGGCGGCGTTGAGCCTCGCCGGCGGTGTGGCCCTACTCGCCGGGGCATGTACGATTCCTGAAGCGCGCAAGCAGGGCGCTCAACTGGCGCTTCTCGACTACCGCCTACGCTACGCCGCCGCGCAGGGTTGTGATATCGCGATGATGTGCGCGCAACCCGGCAGCGCTTCACAACGGAACGCCGAGCGGCACGGTTTCCGCATTGCGTACACACGAATCAAGTGGCAGTTGGCGCGATGAATGGCGGAGGGTGGGGGCGGAGGGCATGGGGCAGAGGGCAGAGGGCGAAGGGCAGAGAGTAAAACGCATGGCGTGAATTGACTTTGAGAACACAATTTCCCCTCTACGCTCCGCCCCATGCCCTCTGCCCCATGCCCTCCGCTACTCATACCTCAACGCCTTGATCGGATTACCCAGCGCCGCCTTGACGGCTTGAAAGCTGACGGTAAACAGGGCAATCGCGAACGCGAGTATCGCAGCCAGCAGGAAGGTACCAGTTTGCTGATTGAGATTGATGCGATATGCAAATTCCTGCAGCCAGCGGTGCATGGCATAATATGCGACCGGCCAGGCAACAAGAGTGGCCACAATCACCAGCCGGGTGAATTCCTTCGACAACAGCAGAACGATGTTATTGGCAGAGGCGCCCAGCACTTTGCGAATGCCAATTTCTTTCGTGCGTTGTTCGGCGGTGTAGGAAGCCAGTCCAAACAAGCCCAAACAGGCAATGAAGACGGCGAGCAATGAAAACGTCCCGAAAATCTGGCCGAGACGGTGCTCGCTTTGATAGAGCTGTTCGTAGCGTTCGTCCAGGAAGGAGTATTGAAATGGGAAATTGGGGCGGAGCTCCTGCCACTTCTGTTTGAGAAAATCCAAGGTCGAAGCAATGTCTTCAGGCCGGTCGGGACGAATTTTGACCGAGATGCTGTTGAAGCTTGGTGGGACGATATACAAGACCACGGGCGTTATGGGTTGATGCAATGATTCATAGTTAAAATCCTTGACCACGCCGATAATCCGGCCCTTGCGATTGCCGTATTGGAAAGCCTTGCCAATGGCGGATTCGGGCGAGAGCCAGCCGATTTTTTTCACCGCCGTTTCATTCAAGATAAATGCCTCAGTAGAATCCGTCGGGAAGGTAACTGAGAAATTCCGGCCTGCCGCCATTTGCATGCCATAAGTCTCGATGAAGCTGTGATCGACGCGCACGTTGGCAATGCGGAAATTCAGCTTCTCATATTTGTCGCCATCGGGAACGCTGCCTTCCGACGAATCCAGCAGCCGGCCGGAGGGCACGCGCTTGGAGGCCGCAACACTGGCGATGTTCGGATGCTGGAGAAGCTGATTTCTGAGATCCGGGTATCGCCGAGCGATTTCTTGACCTTGTTCCACCGCCAGCACAACCAGGCGCTCCTTGTTTAAGCCCAAATTCTTCGTACGGCAATATTCAAGTTGATTGTAAACAATTCCCATGCCGATGATCAACAAGATCGAAATCGCAAATTGAAAAACGACCAGCGTGCTTCTGAAGCGTGATTTTGTTGCTCCAATTTTTTGTCCCTTCAACACGGTGACGGGTTGAAAATGGGAGAGAAAGAAAGCGGGGTAACTGCCGGCCAGGACGCCGACGAACAGCGCAATGCCGAGCAAGCTGGTAGTAATGAAAAGCATGCTTTGCGAGCGCAAGGCCAGCTCCTTGCCCGCGAACGCATTGAACTTGGGTAGTGCAATCTCCACGAACACCAGCGCCAGAAACAAAGAAATCAACGCCATCACGATGGTCTCGCCCAGAAATTGCTTGATCAATTGCGGCCGTTCCGCACCCACCACTTTGCGCAAACCGACCTCTTTGGCGCGATTGGCCGAGCGCGCCGTGGCCAAATTCATGAAGTTGATGCACGCAATCAGAAGCAGAAAAAAAGCGATGGCCGAGAAAATGTAAACATAGGCAATATTGCCGTTGGCCTCGATTTCGGAATCAAGCTGAGAATGCAGATGGATGTCGGTCAAGCGTTGTAAATGCAATGTCGTTTTGGGTATCGCTTTTTCCCCCTCGGGATGGTGGCGGCCGATGAACGCCGGAATAGCCCTGTTGAAATTGTCAATCGGATAATTTTTCGGAAAAAGCAAATAAGTCGCGTAATTGTTGCTGCCCCAGTTTTTGAATTCCTGCTCTCCAAAAAATTGCTCCAGGAGCTTCATCGAACCGAGGAAGTCAAAATGAAAATGCGAGTTCGTGGGGATCTCCGCCATGATGCCCGTGACCTTCAAATCGGCGTCACCGTCGATATTCAGGACTTTCCCCATTGGGTCTTCGTTGCCAAAATACTTTTTCGCCATCGCCGGGGTGATCACCACGCCATTCGGATCAACCAAAGCCGCCTTCGGATCACCTTTGATGCACGGCAAGGTGAATACTTCAAAAATATCGGGATCGGCAAAATAGAAGCGGTTTTCTTGAAAGACCTTGTCTTGATAACGCAATAAAGAATTGCCGCCGGAAGCGATCCTCACGACGTGCCGCAGATCGGGAAAATCAATTTTGAGCAGCGGCCCGATCGGCGGCGCCACGTGGCCGAGATGCAAACTTGACGAGCCGTCGGAATTGAACCATTCGCGCGTGACGCGATAAATCTGAGCGGACTTTTCGTGGTATTGGTCGTAACTCAGCTCGTCGTGCACGTAAAGCAAAATCAGGATGCAGCTCGCCATCCCCACCGCCAGGCCGAAGATATTGATGAAGGAATAAGCTTTGTACTTCAGGAGGCTGCGCAGGGCGATTTTGAGATAGTTTTTGAACATGGGGGTCTCCTTTGCCTAGCGCAAAGCGCATAGCGCAAGCGCCAATTGCCACGTGGAAAGCGCATGGCAAGTGATTAATCGGTTCTTAGAGTTTGCTTAAAATTCGTGATCCGGCGCGACAAATGATCGAATGCTTCGAGGAGATCGTTTTGTGTTTTTTCATCAAGCAATTTTCTTCGACAGAGAATGATTACGATGTTGGCGTTCTCGAACGTCGATCTTCTGGCGATATCCAAGAAGCGAGCAAATTCTTTATCCGAAGGGCAGCCCGAGCCTTCGGCGATATTGTTTGACATGCTCATACCAGCACCCCGCACCTGCTCCGCGAAGCGATAAAGACGTCGCTGCTCGAGTTTTTCCGCAATGTCAAAGAGCTTGTCCCCCAGCTCAATGGCCATTCGCCAAATCTCCAAATCTTGAAATCTGAACTTTGCCATGATTGCACCTCCCATTTGAGTGATTCGTTCAGATTGTTTTGGTTCTGCGCGCGCATAGCGCAGATTACATAGCGACTTTGCACTATGCGCTACTCGCGTTGTACAGTGTGCGCCACTCTTCCCGCTATGCGCCATGCGCTTTGCGCTATGTTATTCGTACCGCAACGCCTCCACCGGGTTTGCCAGCGCGGCTCTGATCGCCTGCGTGCTCACGGTCAACAAAGCAATGAGCAAAGCAATGACACTCGCAAGTGCGAATATCCACCAGCCCATGTCGACACGATAAGCAAAGCTTTGCAACCATTGTTTCATCGCATACCAAGCCAACGGGCAGGCGATGAGGCTGGCGAGGAGCACGAGCTTGACAAAGTCCTGGGAGAGCAAACCGACCAGGCCGGAAACGGAGGCGCCCAGCGCCTTGCGGATGCCGATCTCCTTGGTACGCTGCTCTGCGGTGAACGCGGCCAAACCAAACAAGCCCAAGCAGGCAATGATCAAACTCAAAAGCGTCATGGCAGAGAAAATCGCACGAAAGTTTTGTTCGGAGCGATAGAGTTTGTCGATGCTTTCATCCAAAAAATAAAAATCAAAAGGACGGCCAGGAACGAGACTGGCCCACGTCGACTCGACTTGTGCGAGCGTTTGGCGAAGATTCTGGCCGGACATTTTGAGGGCGAACAGCCACGTGCGTGAAGGCGTAATCACAAAAGCAAAAGGTTTGATTTCTTCGCGCAGCGCGGCGTAATGAAAGTCCTTCACCACGCCTATGACTTTGGCATAATAGGTGGTGTCTTCCTGCTCCGACCAGACAATTTGCTGTCCCAGCACCGGATCGGGCACGCCCAGTTGCTTGACCGCCGTTTCATTGAGGATGATGGCATCGAGGGTATCGGCCGGAAACTCCGGGGAGAAATCGCGGCCTTCTTTCAACTCGAGGCTCAGTGCTTCGAGAAAATCATAACCCACGCTCAGAAAATTGACCAACTGGCTATTGTCCGAGCCTTTCACGCGCAGACTGTTCGTCCAATTTTGGCCGCCGAGCATGCCGTCGCATTCCGCCACGTGCTTCACGCCGGGAATTTGCGCCAGTGCCGCATGCGCCGCCGCGCCGCGATTCGGCAGGGCACCGGCATTACGGATCACGATGACTTGATCTTTGTCGAAACCCAACTTTGCCGATTGGATAAAATCCATCTGCCGTTGAATCACCAGCACGCCGGCAATCAAAATGACGGACAGGCCGAACTGAAATACCACCAACGCCTTGCGCAAATCCAACCAGGTTTTACCGCCCGCGCGCAGTTTTTTCAGAACTGAAACCGGCTTAAAAGCGGAGAGGTACAGTGCGGGATACAACCCGGCGGCCAGGCCCAGCGTAAGTGTCGCTATTGCCAGAAGCGCCCAGATGGGGCGGCCTTCGGCGGAAAAGAGCGACAGATTCTTTTGTGTGATGGTGTTAAAAAACGGTAAGCCGAGCTCCGACAGTCCCACCGCGATGACTGCCGCAAATATCGCCATCACCACGGACTCGGACAAAAACTGCCACACCAAACTGCCGCGAAACGCGCCCACAACCTTGCGCAAGCCCACTTCTTTGGCGCGCAAGGAGGACTTTGCCGTGGTCAAATTGACGTAGTTGATGCCGGCAATGCAAATGATAAACAACGCGATCGTGAGAAATACGTAGATATACATCCTGTCGCTGTTGGGTTCGAGCTCCCACTTGAGGTGCGAGGTCAGGTGGATGCCATTGAGGCCGGACAGCGGTTGCGTGTAAAAGATGTTGTCGTTTTCCGGTTGATGGGCTTCAAAGAGCTTTTGAATTTTCGGCTCAACGGCAGCGATCGCGGCGTTGGGACGGATTTTGATATAAGTATAGAAATTATACCAGCCCCAATCGCCGTCCATATCAAAATTGTCCTGAAAGCTACGGCTCAAGGATCGGATGGGAATCAAGAAGTCGAATTTGAAGTGCGATCGCCGCGGTACGTCCTGCACGACGCCGCTGACCTGCAAGTGATACTGTTGCTCAAAAATCAAGCTCTTGCCCATAGGGTCTTCGTCGCCAAAGTATTTTTTGGCCATGCTTTCCGTGACCACGATCGACAGAGGTTGTGCGAACGCCGACTTCGCCTCGCCGCGCACGAAGGGAAAAGAAAAGACTTCAAAAAAAGTGCTATCCACGCGCAGAAAGTTTTCTTCGTAAAAAGTCTTTTCGCCATAAGTGAGCAAAGGCTTGTAACCCCACGGGGGAAAGATGCGCACCGCCTGTTCGATCTCAGGTATCTCCCGTTGCAAAGCTGGCACGAGTGCTGGAGGCGTGGTCGCGTCCGGTGTCCTGGAGCCGTCATCATTGACGAAGTCCTTGACGACGCGATAGATTCGGTCCGAGCCGGCGTGGAAATTGTCGTAAGCCAGCTCGTCTTGAATATACAGCATGATCACGGCGAAACAGGCGATGCCAACCGCCAGCCCAAAGAGATTGGTGGCCGAGTAGACTTTATGCTTCGAAATCGTTCGCAGCGCGATGAGCAGATAGTTTTTGAACATGGTGGTCTCCTTGCGAGGCGCAAAGTAAGAAGGGCGAGAGTCGAAGGGGGCAGGGAGATGGTTGAAAGTTAATGAAAACGGCGCACACTTCTCCCCCTCACCTCTCTCCCTTCACCCTTCGCCACACGCTCAATATCTACTCACAGATACGAGCTTGACAATAGAATTCCGTTTTGTTATTTTGGAATCAGCACTTCCAAAATGGGTAGCAAAATGGAAACTTACATTCCAAGATTTTTTCAAGCGCCGCCGCAGAGCTTTTTCCTGTTCGGCCCCAGAGGAACCGGCAAATCGACTTTTTTGAAGCATCACTATCCAGATATGCTCTGGGTTGACTTGCTGAAACCCGATGTTTATCGAACTTATGTCGCGCGACCAGAACGCATCATCGAGCTGGTGCGAGGAAATCCTGATAAAAAAATCATTGTCGTTGACGAAGTGCAAAAAGCACCGGACATTTTAAGCGCGGTCCACAGTCTGATTGAGGAAAAAATCAAAAAGACATTCGTGCTCACTGGCTCAAGCGCGCGCAAATTGAAAAGAACCGGCATCGATTTACTAGCCGGTCGCGTATTATTGCGAACGCTGCACCCGTTTTTGCTGTCGGAATTGCCTTCGCCTCCCGCGTTGGATGACGTTTTGCAAATAGGACTTTTGCCGATTGTCATTGCGGCCCAGAACCCCTCCGAAGTTCTCAAATCGTATGTTGCTTTGTATGTTCGCGAAGAGGTGCAACTCGAAGGCCTTGTGCGCAGCCTTGGCAGTTTCTCGCGTTTTTTGGAAGCCGCGAGCTTTTCGCACGCTTTCTTATTGAATGTCAGCAACATTGCCAGAGAATCCGGAGTCGAGCGTAAAGTGGTTGAATCCTACATTCAGATTTTGGAAGACATTTTACTGGCCTTTAAGCTTCCGATTTTCACCAAAAGGGCACAGCGCGCGCTGGCGTCGCATCCCAAGTTTTATTTTTTCGACACCGGCGTATTTCAGAGCTTGCGTCCCAAAGGTCCCCTCGACCGGCCGGAAGAAATCGCCGGCGCGGCACTGGAAGGCCTGGTGGCGCAGCATCTGCGCGCCTGGAACGCTTATCAAGGCGATCGTTACGAAATCTCCTTTTGGCGCTCGCGCGGCGGACTCGAAGTCGATTTTGTGATTTACGGCAAGGACAGTATCATCGCCTTAGAGGTAAAAAACACCAGCCGCGTCCGCCCGGAAGACCTTCGTTCCCTCACGGAATTCTGCAAAGATTATCCCAGGAGCCTGGCTGTTTTCTTGTACCGAGGTAAGGAAAAGCTCCTGATCAACGACATTCTGTGCATGCCCTGCGAGACGTTTTTGCAAGCCTTGTCCCCGAGCGTAGAACTGAAGGCGCTTTTCCAACCACCGCGCTCCCGAAAGACATAGAGCAAAGCGTGCAATGCAAATGGCGATGGGTAAAGTGCGTTCGGTGAAGTGTGAAGGCTGAAGAAACCGCAGCACGATTCCACCCTCTCCCTTCCGCTTAAACCATGCACCACGAGCGATGCCCACTAAGCTCCGCTACTCATACCTCAGCGCCTCGACTGGATTGGCAAAAGCGGCTTTGAGGGCTTGCGTGCTCACGGATATCAATGCGATGGCCAACGCCAGGCCGCCTGCCAACACGAAGAGCCACCAGCTCAGATCCAGGCGATACGCAAAATCTTGCAACCACTTGCGCATCGAATAGTAGGCAATGGGCCAGGCAATGATATTGGCAAGCGCGACCAACGTGCAATACTCTTTGGACAAGAGCCCAACGATGCCGACGGCTGAAGCGCCGAGAACTTTTCTGATGCCAATCTCCTTGAAGCGTTGTTCGGCGGTAAACGAGGCCAGACCGTACAAGCCGAGGCTGGCGATCAAAATCGCCAGCACTGCAAAGACACCGAACACGCGCCCAAACTGCTCCTCCGCACGATACTGCCGGTCGAAATTCTCGTCCAAAAAGAAATATTCAAACGGCCGGTCCGGGATGAGTCGTTCCCAGCTCTGTTTTAACATGGCCGTCGTACGCGCCATGTCGGCGGTTTTGAGACGTAACGAGAGATAACTGAACCGGGCTGGGATGATATGTATGGATAAAGGCGCGACCTGATGGTGCAACGACTCATAATGAAAATCCTTCACCACTCCAATGATTCTTCCCTGCTTCCTCGCGCCAATCTGCCGGATCATTCTTCCGATGGCCATTTCCGGCGAAGCCCATCCGAGATGAGCCACTGCAGCTTCGTTGATGATGAATGCCTCCTGTTCATCGGTTACAAATTCCTTCGAAAACGGTCTTCCAGCCAGAAGCTCGATGCCATAGTTTTTGAAAAAATCATAGTCCACCAACAGTGCCTGCAGATTGGACTCGCGCGTCTTACCCTGCTCAAGTTCGACGACCGTGTGCCAGGTCGTCATACCGGTGCCTGGCACCGCCGAGGAATACGAGCCGTTGACCACGCCCGGATGCGCCAACAGCTCGCGCTTGATCGTTTCAAGCTTTTGTTTCACATTCTCATCCCCATAGAAATCCATCACGAGCATCAGTTCCTCGCTGAATCCCAGATTTTGCTTGCGTAGGAACTCCAGTTGAGAATAAACCACGATCGCACCGATGATCAGCACGACTGAAATAGCAAACTGGAATACGACCAGGCCCCGCCGCAATCTCACTCCCAATTTCGTGAAGCCAAACGTGCCTTTCAACACCACCACCGGTTGAAATCTGGACAAGAGCAGCGCGGGATAACTACCGGCCAGGAGGCCAACAAAGAGAGCCAGCCCCAATAACAGTATCACAAATGACGGGTTCTGCGCTGGGTGCAGACTCAATTCCTTGCCTGAAAGCGCGTTAAAAGCCGGAAGCAACGCTTCACACAATCCGAGTGCGAACAACAGAGAGATGAAGCTGAGCAAAATCGCCTCACCCAGGAATTGACGGACCAGTTGGGCTCGTTGAGCCCCAATCGCCTTTCGCACCCCCACCTCTTTGGCGCGTTTTGCCGAACGGGCGGTCACGAGGTTCATGAAATTGACGCAGGCGATGAGCAGAACAAAGAGGGCAATCACCGAGAAGATATGCAGTCTAGACATACTGCCAACCGTACCGATCTCGGCGATACGATTCGAGCGCAGATAGATTTGCCGCAGTGGTTGCAGTGACAGAACGTAATTCATCCCATACTGCTGCAACTGTTGCCCGATATGACGATCCAGGAAATCCGGAAACTTTGCTTCCAGAACGCTCGTCTTGAAGTTTTTTGGCAGCAGCAGGTAGGTGTAGTGCGCAAAGGAGAACCAGCCCATTCTGTGGGGATAAAGCCTCTCGCCGGTGGAAAATGAGATCAGCATATCAAATGTAAAGTGCGAATGCCGAGGCACTTCAGCCAGGATGCCGGTGACTTTGAAGGCCGACTGATTGTCTATGATGAGGGTTTGACCCAGGGCGCGCGCTGCACCGAAATATTTCCGCGCGGCTTTTTCGGTGAGCACGATGCTGAGGGGTTCTTTGAGCGCTGTGCGTGGATCGCCTTCGATCAGTGCATAGCTGAAAACCGCGAAGACGGAGGAGTCGGCGTAGAAGGCGTTTTCTTCCTGATATTGATGGCTGCCATATCGAACCAGCATTTCCGCCGGCATGAATCGGACGACGTCGATGACTTCGGGAAACTCATCCCGCAAGGCCGGCCCCATCGCAGCAGAGCTATTGGCTTGTTCATTCGTTTCGCTCTCGGTCTGCACCTTGGTGATCAGGCGGTAAATCTGATCGGCTTTGAGATGATAGCGGTCGTAGCTGAGTTCGTTCTGGACGTAGAGCAGAATCAGCATACAGGCACTCACGCCGACCGCCAGGCCCGTGACATTGATGAGCGAATACGCTCGGTATTTGAATAGACTTCTAACTGCAATCTTAAGGTAGTTCTTGAGCATGATAAGCTCCTTGCAGAGCGCAGAGGGCAAAGCGCATGGCGCAAAGCGAAGGGGGAAAGGCAAACGGTGTTCCGTTTTCCTCGCCCAACGCTTTTCGCGCTCTACGCCTGGACCTTTGCGCTCTGCTACTCATACCGTAACGATTCCACGGGATTCGCCAGTGCCGCCTTGATCGCCTGCGTGCCCACGGTCAATAGGGCGATGATCAATGCCATTCCTCCCGCTAGAGCAAACATCCACCAGCCCATGTCGATGCGAAACGCAAAATTCTGCAACCAGGTGTCCATCGCCAGATACGCCAGAGGCCAGGCAATTAAGTTGGCCAGCAGGACGAGTCTCAGTGTTCAGTATTCAGTAATCAGTATTCAGTTGACTGATCACTCGTCACTGAACACTGAATACTGAATACTGATTACTGAACACTGATCACTCGTACCTCAAAGATTCAACCGGATTCGCCAGCGCGGCCCTAATCGCCTGCGTACTCACCGTCAATGTCGCAATCAGCAACGCAAGAGCGCCTGCAACCAAAAAAGTACCAGGGCCAAGCTCAAAGTGGTAAGCATAGCCTGCCAGCCACTTGTTCATCAGCCAGTAAGCCACCGGCCAGGCGAGAAGATTGGCGATCACCACCAATCGAACAAAATCCTTTGCGAGCAATCCGACAATGCGCGGCGCGGTTGCACCCAGCACCTTGCGCACGCCAATCTCTTTGATGCGCCGCTCGGCCGCAAAGGCGGCGAGTCCAAACATGCCGAGACAGGCGACGAAAATCGTGAGCGCGGAGGCATTGCCATAGACTTCCATCATCTTTTCATCCTGTTGGTATTGGCGGGCAAAGTCGTCATCGAGAAAAAAATACTCGAACGGCGTCTCGGCAGCAACCTGTGTGAACAAGCTCTTCACATGCGCGATGCTGTTGGCCACCTCGGCGGGCGAAATTTCCAAGGACAAAAAGCGCGTGCGCGCAGCGTGATTCGGATTGATGAACAAGATCATCGGCGCAATGGGCTGGTGCAGAGACTCGAAATGAAAGTCGCGGATGACGCCAACGACGTGGCCGGTGAAATCGTTCGATACCGGATCGCGCACCAGACGCTTCCCCAACGCCTCTTCCGCCGTGCGCCAGCCCAGGCGTTTCACTGCGGCCTCGTTGACGATGGCCGCAATCTCGTAACCGCTGCTGTCAAGGCCGGCCGGCGCAGCATCGGTCGCCAGGTCACGCCGGAAATTGCGTCCAGCCACCAGCTCCAGGCCGTACAAATCGAGGAAGTCATAGTCCACCGCAAATTCACTCAAACCTGTTCCTTCTTCCCCCGACTTGCCTTTTTCCACCCAAACGTCGCCACCGAAGGTACGCCCGGGCACGGCAGAAGAGATCGTAATGGCTTGAATGCCGGTGTATTGCAGCAGCTCCTGTCGATAAGCCTCAAGCTGCTCGAACTTAGATTGTATGGCCGCAGGCGGGATGACCAAGATTTGAGCACGATTGAATCCTAACTCCTGACTGCGCATAAAGCGTATCTGGTTGAAGGCCGTCAACGTCGCAACGATGAAAAACACCGTGATGGCGAACTGCATCACCACCAGAGTCTGGCGCAAGCGCGCGCCACGAACGCCGGCAGTGCTGGCGCCTTTCAACACCTGCACGGGTTGAAAACTGGCGAGGAAAAATGCCGGATAGCTGCCCGCCGCGACGCCGACGATCGCCGTTATCGCGAGAATGCCGGCGAGGTAGAACGGCCGGTCCTGTACGTCAAAATGAAATTCTGTGCCGAGATAGGCATAAAAGATCGGATTCAATATTTCAACCAACAACAACGCCAGTAGCAAAGCCAGGGTGCACATCAGCAGCGATTCGCCGATAAATTGGCGAACCAGACTGCGGCGCTCCGCCCCCACCACTTTGCGGATACCCACTTCGCGCGCACGCATCGAAGAACGGGCGGTGGAAAGGTTCATGAAATTGATGCAGGCAATGAGCAGGATAAAGACGGCAATACCGGAAAACAAATAAAGATGGTTGCGATTGCCACCCGTTTCGAATGTAGGCCAGACCTCGCCCTCGAGGTGGATGCCCGCAATCGGCTGCAGGTAGGGATGATAAGCGTAGCCGCGGGTGGTGGTGGCATCGCCGACGTATTTGTCCAAAAAGCCCTGAAACTTCTTTTCCAATTCGGCGGGCGAAAAACCCTCATGCAGCAGAAGGTAGTTATGTACGGTGCGGCCGCGCCACCACCATACATCGGGAGCCACGCCGGCATGCACGTCGCTCTCGAAAAACTGGTTCAACGTGATAAGAGAAAACACCACATCCGGTTTCAAGTGCGACTTGTAGGGCAAATCTGCCATGACCCCGGTGACCTTGTATTGATGGGTGGTTTTGACGGTCTCGCCCCTTTCGTTCCTGCGCTTGGTTTCATTCACGAGCACTTTGCCGATGGGGTTATCGTTGCCAAAGTATTTGCGCGCGGTCGAGGCGTTGAGCACCACGGAAAACGGCTCGCGGAGAATGTGCTGCACCTCGCCGCTGAGCAAGGGCCAGGTGAAAAGTTCGAATGCTGAAGCATCGGCAAATACCACCTTGCGTTCAGTGAATTCCTTCTCGCCAAATTTGAACAGCGAGGGTTCTTCCTCACTTGCGGTCATCACGCGGGCAAATTCCTGAATGTCAGGATAATCCCTCTTCAGCGCCGGTCCCCAAAGAATGGAGCTCATGGCGCTGCGCCAGATGCTGCCGGTTTTCAGCCCCTCGACTTTCAACGTGAGTCGATAGAGGCGATCCTTGTTTTCATGATATTGATCGTAGCCAGTCTGGCTGCGCACGAACATCAGGATAATGATAGCACACGCAAGCCCGATCGCCAGGCCGGACATGTTGATCAATGTGAATGCTCGGTGGCGCAACAGATTTCTGAACGCGATTTTGAGATAATTCTTGAACATGGCTTTGTTCCAGTAGTCAGTGATCAGTTTTTAGTCAAGCCGCTCAAGGGCCCTGTCGGTCTGAAAACTGAGGCCTGTGGGCAGCACAAATAACTTTTTGATTTCTTTCTATGATTGATTCTTTCAACGCCTTCACCAGCCCTTCAGACAAGCTGATAACTGAAGCACTTCGTGCAGCATCAAATTTTACCCGCGGATTGAAGAACCCCACAGATCATAGCTTCATCGGTGGGATTCTTCAATCCGTGGGAAATTTTTAGGTCAAA
>JBOHQX010000306.1:0-3000 GCA_050732395.1 bacterium | reverse complement strand
CCCCTCAAATCCACGGAGAATGAACCATGAACAAAACAGTGGTCAAAAGCATTGGTGCTGTCCTCGCTGGACTTATCTTCATTGTCATCACACACACTGCAACGGATGCTATTCTTGAAGGCGCGGGTGTGCTGCCCAAAGGCAATCTCTTTGTTGGAACCGGACTTATTCTGATTGTTCTCGGTTATCGCGCCGTTTTTAGTTTGATTGGATGTTATCTCACGGCCAAACTCGCGCCGCGCAATCCGATGAAGCATGCGCTTGTGCTCGGCTTGATCGGTCTCGTATTAAGCTCGGTTGGCGCAATCGTGGCCGCAGATTTAGGGCCCGCTTGGTACGCCTGGACGCTTGCTGTGATTGCGTTGCCGATAGCATGGCTTGGCGGAATGCTGTACGAGCGGCGCAAAACTATTAAGCCAGCTTAAGCAGAAACACCATATGTCCGCAGTTTCATCGACTATCTTTGTCACCCTTAGCAATAGAAGGAGTATACCACTTGCAAAAAATCACCCCATTCTTGTGGTTCGATAACTAAGCCGAGGAAGCGGCAAATTTTTACGTCTCGATTTTCAAAAACTCGAAGATCGTGACCATGACGCGCTATGGAGAAGCCGGGCCCGGACCTGCGGGTACTGTACAGGAATGAATCTGCAATTTTCTGCATCACCGGAAAGGAGCTTTGAATGACATTTGAATCTCAGCACAT
Source organism: bacterium (assembly GCA_050732395.1). Lineage (GTDB taxonomy): Bacteria > Zhuqueibacterota > Zhuqueibacteria > Zhuqueibacterales > Zhuqueibacteraceae > JBIOXB01. Next base: position 2,294 of record JBOHQX010000306.1, on the reverse strand, counting down.
TAGTGTTTCCATCAATCGCCCGGTGGATGAAGTTTACGAGTTCGCTTCGAATCCTGAGAACCTTCCCCAATGGGCGGCAGGACTCGGCGGCTCCATAAAGAACGTCGATGGTGACTGGATCGCCGAGTCACCGATGGGAAGCGTCAAAATCAAATTCGCCGGCAAAAACAAGCTTGGCGTTTTGGATCACGACGTCACCTTGCCGTCCGGTGAAAACTTCTACAACCCCATGCGCGTCTTTCCCAACAACGACGGCTGTGAAGTGACCTTCACGCTGTACCGGCGTCCGGAAACATCGGGCCAAGCGTTTGCCGAAGACGCGCAGGCAGTTGCGAGAGATTTGAAAAAGTTAAAAGAGTTGGCCGAGAAAATAGGCGCATAAAGTTATCAACGCAAAGGTGAGTTATCATGGAAAATACCAAACCTCCCACTTATGGAAACGGCAAAGTTTGCTACATCGAGATTCCTGCCATCGACGTCGATCGCTCAGCAGTTTTCTACAATGCGGTTTTCGGCTGGCAGATCAGGCAGCGTAGCGACGGCCATCTCGCCTTTGACGACACCGTAAACGAGGTGAGCGGCACATGGGTGGCCGGCCGCAAAGCGGCGGCGGAACCCGGCTTGTTAATTTACATCATGGTTGATAGCGTCGCCGCGACCATCGACGCGGTCAATGCCAACGGCGGCAAGATCGTGCAACCGACCGGCATGGACGCACCAGAGATCACCGCGAGATTCAGTGATCCGGCCGGAAATGTAATCGGCCTCTATCAGCAACCCACACGAGAGAATTGAAAACTATATAAAGGAACCGCCACGATGACAATCGACGACTTATTGCAGGAGCTGGAAGAAGAAGCGCAGACGACGCGGCGAGTGCTCGAGCGCGTCCGCGAAGACCAACTCGGCTGGACGCCGCATGAAAAATCGATGACGCTGGGGCAGCTCGCGATGCACGTAGCGTCAGTACCAGGAGCGATCGCCGGTATCTCGACGCAGCCCACGTTCGATATCAAGACCGAGATTCCCCGCCCGTCCGCGACGAGCGGCGCCGAGCTGCTCAGAGTGCTCGACGAGAGTGTTGCCCGCGCGAAGGCGATACTCAGAGAGATGGATGACGCCGCCCTGCTGTCCTCTTGGCGAATGGTGGATGGCGATCGGGAAGTCGCGGTGTTCTCGCGTGGCGCGCTGCTGCGGTCGGTCATGCTTAACCATTGGTATCATCACCGCGGCCAGCTCACCGTGTATTTGCGGCAGACCGGAGCACTCGTGCCCGCGATTTACGGCCCGAGCGCGGACGAGAATCCGTTTGTGGAGAAATCACAATGACAAAGTATGAAATCGTATCGCTGCCTGAAACATACGTTGCCGGTCTGGCCTTTCGCACCAAAAACGAACTCGAGCAAAATCCGGCGACCGGCTGGATCGCTAAAACTTGGGGTCGCGTGCGGGCAATGAAAAACCCAAACCCGCCGGCGGCGGTGTCGACGGATTACGAAAGCGATTATCAGGGCTATTTTACCGAAGTCGTTGGCTTCAAGCGCAATTCAGCAAGCGATTTTGGCCCTGGCGAAGTGTTCGTAAAAGTTCCTGCTGGCCGATATGCTAAATTTGTCATCACCGGCAAACTGCCGGAGGTTGTCATCGAAGCTTGGCAAGCTGTTTGGCAGGCCGAAAAGGATGGTTCGCTCAAACGCGCATACACAACTGATCTCGAAATCTATCCAAACATGCGTGAGGCTGTGCGCAACCCTGACAAAGTCACTGTTGAGTTATATATCGCAATTAAATCGTAGGAACGCATCATGACTACACCGAACTTCATCACGAAATGGCCGGGTTTGGCTCCGCAACTTCTGAGCGTGCTGCGCATCGTGGCCGCATTCATGTTCATACTGCCTGGCACAATGAAACTCTTTGCCTTTCCCATCGGCATGCCGCCGGATGGCAGTACAGCTCAACTTATTTCCCAAGTCGGGCTTGGCGGCATTCTTGAGACTTTCGGCGGCACGCTGCTCCTCGTTGGCCTCTTCACTCGCCCCGTGGCATTTATTCTGGCCGGCGAAATGGCAGTGGCGTATTTCCAGTTCCATGCCCCGCAGAGCTTCTGGCCAATCGTGAACAATGGCGTCAACGCCGCGCTCTACTGCTTCGTCTGGCTCTACTTCTCAGCCGCTGGCGCGGGGCCGTGGAGTCTGGATGCGAAGCGGGGGAAGTGACGTATCAAAGTGGGTAGCGCAGACATCTTGTCTGCAGTCACGATGACTGCAACATGCAACAGAAAAAAAACATGA
>JBOHQX010000305.1:0-3283 GCA_050732395.1 bacterium | reverse complement strand
GTTTTGAAAATCCAACACGCCTTGAATGGCATTGGTGCCGGCGGGCCAGGTTACCGGGTCGGTGCACCAGGAATTATGCGAGGAATTGGCTGCCGCATTGCCGTTGTAGGCGCAGAGCTCGTTGTTGTTGAGTCTGATGTTGAAACGAAAACCGCTCGCAACCACGCCGGTGTTGCGCCAATTGAAATGAACGAAATACTGCTGGCCTGTGATTGGGTTTTCGACTTCCGGGCCGGAGTTGGGGCCGATGCGCAAAAACACACGATCCGCGACCAGTTCCGCCAAAGGTGGAGGAGTAGAAACAAGGGTTTTGCTCACGGTGTTGTTGTGCTCGTTGATCTCCACAATGGCATTGCTCGAATCCAGCCTTCCGGCAATCGTGTTGGTTCCAGCCGGCCAGGTGACCGCCGCCGTGCACCACGCGATGACGTTGCTGGTGGCTCCGACGCTCAAAGTTCCTGTACAAAGAACATTGCTATTGAGCAGAATTTGCACCGCCACGGCTTGCGGAGTCGCAAACGTGCTACTCCAGTCAAAGTGAACGAAGTATTGCTGTCCAGTAACGGGATTGTCGACTTCCGTGCCAGAATTCGGTCCAGTGCGCAGATAGGCGCGAGTGGCGATCAAATCGAACTGAGTTGGGTCGTCGCCGGTGGCGGCACCCTGGGGCGCTTCCTGCGTATCTTGCACGCTGTTGAGCAAGCAGTCGGTGCAGCCTTTTTGCCCAGCCGGTGCGGCGGGGCCGGCCTCAATAGGTTGTTGGACATTTTGCATAGAGCCGCCAAAGGTGTCCAAGGATGTTTTGCCGGCTGGCGCTTCCGCCTCCTGGGGATTTGAGCGTAGGAGGCTGTTGTCCGGCATGCCTTGCTGCGGAGCTTCAAGAGGCTTGCTTACCAAGACCGCTTCGCCGTTGCGTTTGGTTTCGTCCGCCGGCGCCGTTACTTGAATGGATTGCAAATCCAAAGATCGCTCCCGGCCGGCGGATTCCTTCTTGACCGTCTGGGTTTTGAGCTCGCTGTCTTGAGCGAACGAGGCGCACGCCAGTATTCCGATCAAAAGTAGGCATGCTGCCTTGCGGTGGGCTGGGGCATAGCTTGAGTGGATCATGAGATCCTCCTCCCAAAAAAAGTTAGATGTGTGGTGGGAAGTCGTGCGGGTTGCAGTGCACGGGAAATAAAACAACAATCAGGCGAGTCTGTGCCTGAGGGTTGTGCGACTTCTTCGGCAATGCGCCTTTGGTTTGACGATCAAGTTCGAGATTGTTCAGTAAAGGAAGCACTCGGGGAAGCGTGCAAGTTACTGTCTTGCTAACCCGTTAGGTTTGAATGTGGAGATGATCAGGTAGGTCAATAGAGCGACGTGAATTGTCCCTGCCCTCCCCTCCCCGTAGTCCCTTTAGTCCGAAAAGTATTCTAAGACTTACATCTGAACATTCTTTGCCCGCCCTCTAAAAGTCCAGCTACTGATTGTACAAAATGCCAACAACCGTGAATTCTGGCTATGGAAATGAAACGAGATCCTTGTACCCGTGTTGGTGCGCTAGCCCTCAAAATTCTGGAGATAAATTCAAACTTTCTTTCAATCGGTCCAACGGTCCTGCTTTAAAACATGCCCAAACGTGGTGATTTCACGCAAGAGTTGTGGATCATTCACCTTGGCCAAAATGGATAGCAAACAGAATGCCACGAAAACGGCATTTTGCATTAGGTGCTCTGCCTAATATGGTCATCGCCGCTTAGGTTCTCAAAAGTGAAACGCCCATAAACTTTCTCAATACTTCGGGAACGACGATCGTACCTTCATCGGTTTGATAGTTCTCCATAATGGCAATGATCGTCCGTGGCAATGCGACGCCCGAAGCATTGAGCGTGTGCACAAATTGCGGCTTGGCGCTGGCGTCCGGGCGGAAGCGAATGTTAGCGCGGCGCGCTTGAAAGTCCTCGAAGTTCGAGCACGACGATACTTCCAGCCATTTTTGCATGCCGGGCGCCCAGACTTCGAGATCGTAACATTTTGCAGCGGCAAAGCTCGTGTCGCCGCTGCATAGCAGCAGCACGCGATAGGGCAGCCCGAGCATTTGCAAAACCTCCTCGGCGTTTTGCAGCAATTTTTCGTGCTCGTCATAGCTGGTTTCCGGCCGCACAAATTTGACCATTTCGACTTTGTCGAATTGATGCAAACGCATCAAGCCCTTGGTGTCTTTACCGTAGGCGCCGGCTTCGCGACGAAAACAGGGCGTGTAGGCCGTATAGTTAACCGGCAGCTCCACTGCGGACAGCATTTTGCCGGCAAGCAAATTCGTGACCGGCACTTCCGCGGTCGGAATGAGAAACAAATCCTCCCGCTCGACGCGATACATGTCGTCTTCCATTTTCGGGAGCTGTCCCGTACCAAACATGGCCTCGCGCCCGACCACGATCGGAGGAATCACTTCCGTGTAGCCGTGTTTATCAACGTGCAAATCCAGCATGAAATTTATCAACGCGCGCACGAGCTTCGCGCCCCGGGCGTGAAAGTTGACGAAGAATGACCCGGAGATTTTCGCACCGCCTTCGAAATCGATCAGCGCCAGTTTTTCATTCAAATCCCAGTGCGGTTTTGGGCTGAAATCGAATGTGGGAATATCACCCCACGAACGCACCACGACGTTATCCGCCGCGCTTTTACCCGCCGGCACGCTGGCATGCGGCAAATTGGGGATGCGAATCTGCAATTGATAAAGCTGGTCTTCGACTTCTTTCAATTGGGATTCGAGCGACTTGATGTCATCTCCCACCTTTTTCATCTCCTCGATCTTCGCCGTCGCCTCACCTTTGGCCTTTTTGATTTGCGCAATCTCCTCCGATACGCGGTTGCGCAACGCTTTCAAATCTTCCACTTTGACCAAGACGTTGCGGCGCGTTTCCTCCAAAGCCTTGAACTGCGAAAGATCCATCTGCACATTTTTTTTGCTAATGCCTTCCGCGACGAGATCGAAGTTTTCGCGGATGAATTTGAGATCGAGCATGAGGTCGTCCTTATCGGTCTTCAGTTATCATCCAAGCAAGACCAAACAACTATGGATAAAACAATGGAAAAGTCTCAAGCAAAATGACTGACTGGCAATATAATTTCGAATCATCTTGCCATTAAATCTTTTGCGCTGTCATATATTCATGGGTAGAAATTAGGGAAGTATACACTCAAAATCAAGATGCGCGGCTGCGCGCCGTCTGCTCCCTCGACAAAGTCATATTGAAACCCCACCCCTCAAGTTGTCATGCCGTAGGCATCTTCCCTGGCG
>JBOHQX010000304.1:0-39862 GCA_050732395.1 bacterium | reverse complement strand
GTACAGATATTCGCCCGCGGGCAAATGGCCCGCTTCGAAAATCACGCGATAACGCCCGGCCGGTTTGAAGCCATTGACCAGGGTCGCAACTTCGCGGCCGAGCAGGTCGAAAACCTTGAGCGTAACGAGAATCCCTCCCGGTACTTCGAAGGCAATGGTCGTGCTGGGATTGAACGGATTCGGATGGTTCTGTTCCAAACGATAGGTACGAGGCGCGCCGGCCGCGGGCTTGTCCGCCACGGACACCGGTGGCGTATCCACCAGCCATTTAATGGTGCGATCGAGAATCTGTCTGCGATTGAGCTGCGTGAGATTCTCCATTCTGAAACCGAAGAATGCGGCGCGCCAACCCGCGGCGGAATGCTGTGCGCGCACGGCCGCAATACGAACCGTATCCGCATTCGAGGTGCCGTAGCGAAATGATTTGTTGACCGTAATTCCCGGTGCGTGCGCGACCAAGGTGAGCTGGTCTTTGGAGTTGCCCGCTGCGCCCGTGGTCAATCCGTTGCCGATAGGATCGCCCGCAAAACCGCGAATCGGAATGAGCGTGGTATTCGAATTAAATCGCACGCCGAAATAGCCTGCCAGCAAACTATCCGACGATGGTGCGTTTTCGGCGACGTTTTCACCCGTCAAAATGACCGGATAGCCTTGATCCAAGTGGCCCTTGATTACAGTGGCATCCCCCGCTGCCAATACGTCGGCGCGCTTTTCGCTCGTCGCCCAAAGCAGGAGGCGGGGCTCCGCCAGGAGCGGCAACCGATTCGCAGGCACCGTTCCCCCTTCTGTTAGTGGATTCCAATAGGCGTAAGTATATCCCAGATCGGCCAAATCTTTGCCGTAAATGTCGCGGCTGGTGCCGGCGGTGTCATCTTCCACCAGCGCGACAGGCGCAGGCTTCATCAAAAAGTTCAGTGTCGTGCCGGGAAGCGTGTGCGCAATGTTTCCCTGGCGCAACAGTGGATACGGAATCTCGGGGAGCACGGTAACGGCATACTCGCCCTCGAGAATGGTCACGGCATAAGAGCCGTCGTTCTGAGTGGTGGCGAGAGCCCGGGGCGTGGCTTCGCCGGCGCGGGAGAATTGCAGTCGCGCTTTGATGGGGGCATTGGTCACGCTGTCGCGCACCGTGCCGCTGAAGGCCAGTTGCCCGAGCGCGCGGCCGGAAAGGGCGATGGTGGATTCCGAGCGGTCACTGTCGTCGCTCGCGATGCGGATGGTTGTGGTCAAAACGCCGGCCATCGTGGGCGTGAACGTGGCTGAAAACGTCAAATCGCCGAATGAGCGCAAACTTTGCGGTAAGGTGGGAACACCGCTCAGTTGAAAGTTGGCATCTGAACCGCTGATGGCAGTTATGGTCAAATCGTCCGAGCCGATATTGGAAAGCGTCACTATAATCGGCATGCTGATTTGTCCGGCTTCCAAAGTGTCATATCGAATTGAATCCGGTTCGAACCTCAAGTGTCGGCCAGGGATCGGCGTGTAGTTGGCGCTGCCGACCCACGTGCCCCAACGATCGGCGTTCTCGCCGGCGCCGATTTCGGCAGCCGCATACTGGCCCAACATCCAAACTTTTGTGCTGTCTACGGGATCGAGCGCGATGCCGACGTAATCACCCCAGCGATTGCGCGTATCGCCGAAAGTCTTAATGTAGTTTGCTTCACCTCCCCTCAATACCAGGCTGGCTTGTAAGCCCGGCGGATCGGCTTTTAAACGGCCCGTGTAACGCGCGCTGGGATACTCGCTCAATCCCGAACGCGTAAACGTGATGAATAAATTGCCGTTTTTGTCCGGCTGAATGGCGGGATAATAGTACCAAAAACGATCGGCGCCAAAGGCAACGTCTTCCAGCAGGGACGCAGTGGTGACATCGAGACGCACGTACCGCGCAAAAACGAATTGCCCGCCGGCGCCGCCGGCAACGCTGTGCGCGCTCCACAGCGAGCCGTTCATGTAGACCGCATTGCGAAAACGGTCCCCTCCCACATCAAGCAGGGGCGTGCCGCCGCCCAATTGATTGGCATTGGACGGGCCAGTGGTCGCCGTCACCGGAATATTGGTGCCGATTAAAATCGCTGCACTCAGGGGATCGATCAACTCCCATAACGTCACGAATGTGTCAGTGGCATACGGAGAATTGCTGATCAAATATTCCGTAGCGGGCGTGCCGAACGTCACCGCCGGCACCATGAACCCCATCGTCGTGTTCAAATTGCTGGGATCGCGAATATCCCAAATATCGCTCCAGGTCAGGGGCCCGGCTTGATTGTCGAGCAGTTGTGTTTTGGGAATGATGCGCAACTGTAGATAGCGATAGCTGAAATTTTGGGCCTGGGGTTGAAACATGCGCGAGGTGACGTAGAGGGCGTTTTCGTCAACGCCAATTTTGGGGTAATCATTCAAGAAGTTGTTGACCGACGCACCATTTTGGCCGCCGGGAAGGCGCCAATTCGACCATTCACCCAGCGGGTTGGAGTCATCCGAAATGGACAAATAGAGCGAGAAGGGGTTGCGGCCATCGGTTTCGTGCCAGATCATCATAAAACGCTCAGCGTGATGATCATAAACCACTTGTGGATCTCCCGGCGAAGCATTGGCCAAAACATTTGAATACCATTGATCGGCATCGATGCGCCTGAGCTCGGTGCCCTGCTTGTCAAAAATGCTGAATTGGCTATTGACGGTCAGCACCAAATGCTCTGGTCCGGCAGCCATGTGGGGATCCGGGGGGATAAGAGCTCCGATGTCGGGAATGCCTTGAAATCCCTTAAGCAATATCGGAGCTTCGCTGGCGCGTGAGCCAATGCTGGCATCATAAAACTCGTTCGCATGCAACGGCGCCGCCGGCGTAACGCGGTTATGCTCATCACTGACGGGCCGATAGTTCTTGTCGCCCTGATGCGGCAGCCTCATCTTTGGGACACCGACTTTGGCAGAAACGCCAAAATTGTCCGTGCTGGCTCTAGCCCCGCCGGGAATGCTGCCTTGAGCCGGCCCCTGATAAAGTTGCTGAGCTTGCGCCGCCAGTGCGACAATAACCGTCAGGCACAAACAGGTCAGGGTCTTACCTTCACGTCGCAATGAGATCATCGCTACCTCCGCGTGTTTCTGTGACCATTTTCTTGCTGAATGCTTACGACGATGCAATTATTTTATCGCACGATGACGAGTTTGCGGACCTGCCGCCATGTGCCGGCCGCCAACTCGCAAAAATAGACCCCGCTCTGTACCAGCACCCCGCGGTGGTCGCGTCCCTGCCAGCGCGCGGTGAAAACGCCGGTACGATAAGACTCGTCTACCAGTGTCAGCACTTCACGGCCGAGAACGTCATAAATCTTTAGGGAAACTCTTGCACCGGCGTGCGCCGCCGGTAACTGATAGCGCATCACTGCCGCCGCATGCTCAGAGGCCACCTGCAGTGGATTCGGATACCCGGCGCTCAGCTCAAACTGAAGAGCCGGATCGCTTGCGGGATTTTGCGGCTCATCAACCCCGGTCGTTCCTTCCAGCCAGCTCAAGACGCTGCGCAGGACCTCCGCACGGGAGGCAAAGCCCGAACGCGTGGCAACCGCTTCGATCCCAAACCCGAAAAAGACGAGGCGAGATTGGTTCACCGGACTTTCCACACGCACGCCCGCAACCGTATTTGCGGTGGTATCAAAGACCACACAAGGAAGGGCGAATCCGAATGGCTGCAACTCATCCTGTGAGTTTTGATTGTTTGCAGCCGCGCCGCCCGCGTTGACAATGTTCCTCATGCCGCCGCCGACCGGATCTCCTTTCACACCGTGCAGAATAAAATCATTGCTGTTGCGCACGAAACGGGCTTGCAGGTACGCACTCGAGAATGGACTGTTCTGAAGGCTTTCCGCAACGTTTTGGCCGGTGAGAAACAAGCGCCCGCCGCGATCAAGGAAAGCAGCCACGCTATCACGCTCGGCCGGTGCCAGCACGTTCGCACCCGCCGCGTCGCCGGTGAACCAGATCAGACTGCGGTGCTTGAAGCGCGGCACGGCGCTCACCGGAACGGGACCGCGCTGGTCTGGTCTCCAAAAATAAGCCGTCATGCCTATTTGACCCAACGCCTCGCGAAAAAAATTCTCATATTGGCCGTTGGGATCGTCATTAACCAGCAAGAGGTCCGCGGGCTCCAGGGTCAAATCCAGCACGGTGGGTGCATTTGCTGACACGACTATATTGGGGATAGATTTTGTCGCGAAGGGAAGCTCGGCCTCGGTCACGACCAACTGGTCGTAGCTCAGCAACGGCGGCGCCGTGGAGAAAATATTTTCGAACGCAAATCGCCCCTGCGCATCCGTCTCCGTCGTGAGGGTGTAGTCTGCGAGAACGCTGCTGCTGGCGAACAACGTCAGCTTGGCGCGCAGGCCATTGCCGTTGGCGTCATGCACCGTACCGGTGATCGCGCTCACGTGCAATAAAGGCTGCAATCTCCGGTCCACCGTCAGCGATTCGCCTGGGGCCAGATTGACCGACACGGTATCGGGTGTGAACGGGAAGGCATCCACAATGATCTGGTGAGTGCCCGCGCTCGTGCGCAGGCGATACAGCCCCCCGGTTTGTGATTCCAACCGGCGATCCGCTTCCACAAATCGCAGCGATGCGCCCGCGACCGCCTCGCCGGTTTCGGAGTTGGTGATTCTGCCCTGGACCGTGCCCGCAGCGGCGCTATCGAAACGTACAACGTACATGCCGGTGGGAATATCCGAAACGGCAAAATTCGCCGAGGGAAAATACGGATACACACCCCAATCGTCCGGCGTCTTATAGTATCCCACCTCCGCCGGATCGCGCGGATTGGAAATATCCAACACGCGCACCCCTTCATTGTAGTGTGCGATATAAGCATGCTGGCCGCGTACGTGCACGTTGTGCGCAATCTCGCCGGGATTACTCAAGTATTCCGCCACCAATTCGATATTGTCATCATTGGACGGATCGCCGTCCCATAACGCCTGAATGTCCCAAAATTTCACCGTGTAGCCGTTGACTTCGTCCGTGGTGATGAGAAAATTGCCATCGGCAGTAGTGCTGGAATTATGCGAGAATCCGCGCGGATATACGAGCGAGGTGAGCAGCCTGGGCTCGGCACGATTGGAAATATCGAGCACGTCCACCCAGCCTCCTTCATAAATGTTACTGTCAAATAAGATATCGTTCCGGATGAAAGCGTCATGCACATAGCGCGCGTTGACCAGGCTCACCGGCACCGGCGCCTCGGGATCTGCGAGGCTGAATATGCGCACGCCGCCGTCGACGCCGCCGGTACCGGCCGTGGCCGCGCCACCCTGAACGTAAAGATAGCCGGCCTCATCGATGGCAACCGTGTGCGCTTGCGCACTGCCCGCGTCCACGTTCGGCCAGCGATATGAATGATAGGAGATGGAATCCGGCAACGCGGCAAGATTGACGATCTGTACGCCGGTATATGCTTCCGGCGAGGCGCCTTCGCTCACGACGTACGCATAATGCGAATGCGTCTTGATTTCACGCCAGCCCGAAAATGGCCCGGGCACAAAGGCCACTTCGACCGGACGCTGCGGTGCCGTGAGGTCTACAATTGAAAGGCCGCGATCCGCACCCAGCAAAGCGTATTCCCGGCCTTGAGGATCGGTGTAGCCCCAAATATTGGAATAGCCGCCATATTTGTCGAATTGGCTCAAAAGTGTTACGTGATTGTTCACCCCCGGGCGGTATTGTGCGAAACTACTCAAAGGAACGAGCATCGCGAGCTCGAGGGCAAAGGCGATGACACCAGCGAATCTTTTATAGGCCGGCATATTCCTCACGCGTTTATGAAATGCGCAACTGCAATGGTTTGCGGTGGGCGAAAAATAAGATTTTCATGGCAAATTGCAAACAAGAGTTTGCCGGACAGCTTCTATAGGAACCGTCCCGCTAGCTTTCCGTCAAGGCCAGACACTCCCGGCAGCGTAAGGGGCGGCAATAAAGCTTATGCAAATGAATCATGCCCTGTTGGCTGCATGCTGCCCGGGCCACTTTTTGGTGCACCGGATATTGGTCGGCGAGCTGTTGACGCATGCGCCTCGTGATTAAATTCTCCTGCAGCATGGGCAATGTGCCGTACGCTTCCTGCACCAGGCATTGCAAAATGCCGTCACCGGCTTCGCGATAGTAGAGCCACAACACAGGCATGAAAATATTGGCCACAATATCCAGTGCGCGCTCGCGTCCAATCAAGTCTTCCGCACGGGAGGAACGGCGTGCGGGTCGCTGTAGGTTACGCAAATCGTAATGCCATTGCCAAAAGCCTGAGGCCGGGCAGAGGGCTTGCTGCACGAGCTCATGCATCAGTATCCTGGGGTGTTTCCTGCGCGTGGCCACGGCCGCCAGCAAGTGCTCCAAAATCCCGACGCGATAGAACTTCAGGATCAATGCGCTCAAGGCGGCTAGACGGCGCGTGGGAAAATTCGGCGGCCGCAGCCGAAAGAATTGCCAGGCTTCACGCTGCAGCGGCCGGATTTGTAATTTGTGGCGCAATTCCTCCCACAACCTCGAGCGCGGGGCGACAAATTCCATGTTTTCGGCGTCGACGCAATCTCGCGCCAGAAACCCGGCCGCGCCGAACAACAACGCGTCAAGCAAAGTCTCCGGCGCAATCTCGCGCGCGGCGCGCAACTCGGCGAACAACAACTCAATCGGCAACAATTCCGCGAGACGGCGAAAGGCTTCCTGATTTTTGTCATAGCCCATGGCCTCGGCGAGGCCGCGATAAATCACCTGATCCCACGAAGTCAGCGCCCATAGTTCCGCGAATGCATTGGCTTTGTCTTCCAGCCGCAACAGGCCCGCCTGGCGTACCGTGGCAATAATTTTCTCGGGAGAAGTTTGGCTCAGAGGACAGAACCCAAAGGTTGCCTGTTGGGTGGACGGCGCCGAAACCATGTCAACGGGGAACGACATTTGAGGCACCGGCAGGCCATTCTCGCGCAAAATGGCGATGGAAGATTCTGAAGCACTCGGTAGATGTACCGCGAGATGCAGGATCACCTCGTTGTAGGCGGGATCGAGATGATGGCCATGCGCGTTCCAATCTCTGGCATGAACGTGAATCTCAATATCCCCCTGGAGGATTCTATCTCCCAGCCGCAGCGTCGCCCGGCGGAAATCCGGCCCGCCTTCGCGATTGTATTGTCCGGTGTTGATGATTTCGACGGGTTGACCGTCGATCGTGCGCAAAAACTCGCGTGGGATTTTCTGTTGCCGCCAAAGCTCGTGAAGCTGAGCTTCCGAGATTTCGATTAGCCTGGACATACTACCCCCTTTCGGTTTACGATTGTCGATTTACGAAGAATTTTTCAACATCGGAAATCGCAAATCGTCAATCGGAAATCGCTAGTTGTCATTCATTTCAGACATCCTCATTTTCATAAAGATTTTGACACTACCAATGCCAGATTTGATTCAATGAACCAGAATGGATCGCCCCGCGAGACGCGAAGATGACGAAGGTTGACAAAATCGGCGCCCCGCAATTCCTCCATCACCAATCATATCGTTTGCCGCGAATGTGCTTGGGCGTTCTGATCAAATGCATGCGCTTGAGCTTGGCAATTTGCTCGATGCGGCGCTCGGCGAGACGGTCGGAGGCGACGTTGGTGGGCACGTCTTCCTGGCGCGCAATCTCGAAAATTTCCTTCACGATGGGATAAATCTCTTCCGCCTGTTTGAGCGCTTTCTCGCGATTGTAACCTTCGATTTCATTGGCGACGTTGATCAATCCGCCGGCGTTGATGACGTAATCCGGCGCGTAGACGATATTTTTCTCTTTGAGGATTTTACCGTGCCGTTTTTCATTGTTGAGCTGGTTGTTGGCGCCGCCCGCGATGATCTTGCATTTCAGCCGAGGGATGGTTTCATCGTTGATGATCGCACCGAGCGCGCAGGGCGCAAAAACGTCTGTTTCGACGTCAAAAATCCTATCGGGTTCCACCGCCGTGACCGGTGAAGGATCGCCGCTGCCGCCGAGCGCTTCGGAAATGCCGGTGACCCATTGTGTTTCCATGCGCACCCATTCCATGTCGCGCACTTCCGTACCCACGTCCTCGGCCGTGATGTAGCGCCCGGCGAGGCCCTCGACGAACCGGCCGAACGCACGAAACAGCATTTCGCTTTTTTGCGATTGCGGATCGCCGATAATCACAGCCTTGCCGCCGCCGAGATTCAGGCCTGCGGCTGCGGCTTTGTAGGTCATACCGCGCGACAAGCGCAAAACGTCCTGCAAGGCTTCATCTTCGGTCTGATATGGCCACATGCGCGTGCCGCCCAGGGAGGGGCCCAGCGTGGTATCATGAATGGCAATGATGGCGCGCAACCCGGCATCTTTGTCGTAACAGAAAACGACTTCTTCATGATTGTGTTCCGCCATCATTTCGATGGTTTTCATGGCGCTTACCTCAGGTTTTTCATTTGGCCGGATCACAGTATACAATCCCGCGTATTCCAAATCTCGAGCGCAGAAACACTCCTACGCCGGCCTGTGAAGGGGAACGATCATGAGTGCTTTTGCTGGGAGCGCTTCGCGCGCCGGATCAAAACTATTCCCAGAATCAAAAAGACAGTCGCGCTCGAGGTCATGCCAAGATTGGCCACGCTTTTCAAATTCAGGACTGCAATGATCGCCGACAAGACGAGCAAGGCGATCCCCAGCGCATGATGTGTTCTGCTGCTCATTTCTTTCTTCCTCCATGCTCCGAAGGGGTTTCAAAACGTTTTTTTTATGGATTGCTTGTTCCCGTCAGTCCCAGGTCGCTGGCCGCCGCCTTCATCGCCGCCAGACAATTTGCGATGTGTTCATCCAGGCTGAGGCCCAACAGCTCCGCCCCGCGCGCAATGTCCTCACGGCTCACCTGGCGCGCGAAGGCTTTGTCCTTCATTTTTTTCTTGACCGAGCTCACTTCCACCTCATGAATGCTTTTGCTCGACCGCACCAACGCCACCGCGGTGATGAAGCCGCAGAGCTCGTCCACGGCCAAAATGGTTTTTTCCATGGGGGTTTCAGGCTTCACTCCGGAATAATCGGCGTGTGCCAAAATCGCGCGGCCAATTTCCTCCGGCTCTCCCATCGCGCGCAATAGCTCGACGGTTCGATAAGGATGCTCTTCTTTGGAAGGATGCTTCTCATAGTCCATATCGTGCAACAATCCGACCACGGCCCACTTCTCTTCGTCTTCGCCGAATCGGCGCGCATAAAAGCGCATGGCCGCCTCCACCGCCAGCATATGCTTGCGCAGGCTGTCCGATGCCGTCCATTCACACATCAGCTGGTAAGCTTGTTCGCGGGTCATTGGTTTGGCTCTTATTGTAGATCCAGTGATTAGTGATTAGTGATTAGTGACACAGAATACTGGTCACTGATTACTAATCACTGATTACTGATTACTGCCACGCTCTACGCCACTTCCACCGCTGTGCCATTCGCGATCACCATCATGATGATCTCACCGGCGCTGAGCACTTGGTAATCCAGATCGACGGCGACGACGGCGTTGGCGCCCAAGTCCGCCGCACGTTTTTCCATCTGCTTCAAAGCCATTGTGCGCGCGTTTAATAAACTTTTTTCGAGTTTCGTCACGCTGCCACCCATGATACCCTTGAGACTGCGCAGCAAATCGTCCACCAGGTTCGAACCCGTGACTGCTTCCCCGGCGACGATTCCAAGATAGCGCATTATCTGTTTGCCTTCAACGGATGAAGTGGTGGTGATGATCATCAGCATTTCTCCTTTGCCCAAAGAATAATATAGCCGGAGTTTTTTGCCTTCTCTATGCGAAATCAACTCGATCCGCACACGATCGTCTGGTCACGTTGCGGGCCGACGGAAATCATGGCGATGGGCGTTTGCGTGATCTCTTCAATTCTTTTCAAATAGTTGCGTGCGCGCAGTGGTAACTCGCGAAACGCGCGTGCTCCCGCGGTCGACTCTTTCCAACCCGGAAGGCTTTCATAGACCGGTTCGCATTGCTCCAAGACGTGCATTTCTGCCGGAAAATTCTTGAATTCCCTGCCGTGATGGCGATAGGCTATGCCGATTTTGATTTCTTCGAGCATATCCAGAACATCTAGCTTGGTGACAGCCCATGCCGCAACGCCATTGATTTGCGCTGCATAATTCGCAACGACCGCGTCGAACCAGCCGCAGCGTCGCGGCCGGCCCGTGGTCGCGCCAAATTCCGCGCCCAACGTGCGCAAATCAACTCCTTCTTGCGGCCCGATTTCAGTCGGGAATGGCCCCATGCCCACGCGCGTGGTGTAAGCTTTGATGACGCCGAGCACCCGATTGATTTTCGTCGGGCCAAGTCCAAGGCCGATACACGCGCCGCCGCTCACCGGATTGGAAGACGTCACGTATGGATAAGTGCCGAAATCGAGATCGAGCAAAGTACCTTGCGCGCCTTCGCACAAAATTTCTTTACCGCCGGCCGCGGCCTGATTCAACGCGCGCGAGACGTCCGTGATATAGGGATCAAGCCGCTCGTCGAGCTCGCGATATTCTTGCAGAATCTTCTCCGGATCGAGCGGCATTTGACCATAGAGCGTGTGCAGAATGGCGTTTTTTTCTTCCATATTATACAAGATCTTTTCACGCAATGTGGCTTCGTCAAGTAAATCCACGATACGAATGCCCATACGATGGGCTTTGTCGACGTACGCCGGGCCGATGCCGCGACCGGTGGTGCCAATTTTGTGCTGTTCGTCAGCCGATTCGCGCGTTTGGTCGAGCAGTTTGTGATAGGGCATGACCAAATGCGCGCGATGGCTGATGAACAAGCGGCCGCGCACGGATATACCTTGTTGCGTCAAGAATTCGATTTCTTGCAGCAAAGCGGCAGGGTCGATCACCACGCCATTGCCCAGATAGCAGAGGGGATGGGGTTGTAATATACCGGAGGGGATGAGATGCAAGACAAATTTTTGACCGGCGATGACGACGGTGTGACCGGCGTTGGCTCCGCCCTGATATCGAGCGACGATGTCCGCCTCTTCGCTGAGGACGTCGATGATTTTCCCCTTGCCTTCATCACCCCATTGTGCGCCAATTACGACCTGAACTGGCATGTGAGAAAGTGATTCCTGCTTTGCTTGAGTGAACAATAAAAAACTCCGAAATTACTCGAAGCAGGCTGCGCTTGACGCCCAGCCATTCGCGCGAGGGAGGGGTCACTTTTCGAGTCTCGGAGTCGGCCCAATGATCTGAATTATTTTTCCGGGCTACTTGAAGCTGGATACGGCCTTGTCGACGCTGTCGTGCGTCTCAAAAACGGTCAACAGTTTTGTGATCATCAGCAAGCTTTGGATACGTTCTGTTACGTTGGCGAGCTTGAGCTCGCCTTTGTTGTTGCGAATCGTGGTCAAGCCGCCGATTAGAATGCCCAGGCCTGAGCTGTTCATCCAATCTACTTTGGCCAGGTCGACGACGATCTTGGTCTTGTTCTGGTCGATGAGCTCGTGCAGTTTGTCATTGAGCAGGCCTGCGTCCGGTCCACCCATGATTTTGCCGGAAAGCTCCAATACCACGGTGCCGCGCACTTCATGTTCTGTGATCGTCATGGCTCACACCTCTCTCATTTCCAAAGACACGCAGTTCTGGCAACAAGGAAAGCACCAGGCCATGCGGTTTACGTTTTACGAATTACGCGTCCTAAGCCTCAGGGTTCAAAGTGCGTGATGCGTAAGCCGGAATGGTACTACCGCACCGCCACTGGGCTGCGTTTGACTTTTTGCACCGCATGCTTTTGGTACCATTCTACCACGACTGGCGCTGCGATGTAAATCGTCGAATACGAGCCGGCGATGATACCGACCAGCATGCAGAATGCGAAACTGTGAATCACTTCACCGCCAAAAAAGAACAAAACGACGACCACGATGAAAGTGGTGAGAGACGTCAGGATGGTCCGCGCCAGCGTTTGATTAATGCTGAGATTGATGATCTCTTTGATATCGCGATTTTCACGCCGCAGCAACTTGCTATTCTCTCGGATGCGGTCCATCACCACGATGGTATCGTTCAAAGAATAACCCACCAGTGTCAAAAAGGCGGCGACCACTGCCAGGCTGACTTCCAGATTGAACAAGGAAAAAAAGCCGAGTGTGATCATCACATCGTGAAACAAGGCGATGATCGCGCCGACGGCAAAGATGAATTCGAAGCGAAAGCTGATGTACAATAAGAGCAGGCCCAACGAAATCAAAATGGCCCAAATCGCGTTGGTGCGCAGCTCTCGCCCGATTTTCGGGCCGACGCTTTCAATGGAGCGCACCGTCAGCTTATCGGAGGGGAAAGCCTTTTGCATTGCCTCGATGATACTATCGGAAATCTGCGTGCCTTGTCCTTGCTGTTGCTGCACGCGAATCAGAAAATCGCTGGCGCTGCCGAATTGCTTGATCTCCGCCTGGTTGTAACCCAACTGCGACAATGCCGCGCGCACTTCCGCGGTGCTATGCTGCTGTTGAAAGTGCACATTGATCTCCGTCCCGCCCAGAAAATCGACGCCATATCGCGGGCCGCCCTTGACGATCAAAGAGATGATTCCGAGCAGTATCAGTACAGCGGAGAAGGAAATCGCATATTTGCGAATGCCGAGAAAGTCAATGTGCGTTTCGTGGAAAAACTGCATCATGGGAAAAACTTCTCCTCTAAAATTCTCTAGAAAAATGCTTAAATACTCAACGTGGCCAGTTTCCGGCGTGAGGTCATCCAGTCGAAGACCACGCGTGTCGCTACAATGGCAGTGAACATGCTCGCCAGAATACCAATAGACAGCGTGACGGCGAACCCGCGTATGGGACCGGTGCCGAATTGATACAGCACCAGCGCGGTGAGCAGATTGGAGATATTGGCATCAAAAATCGTCCAGAAAGCGCGCTTGTAGCCTTGATCGATGGCCGCGTTTACGGTCTTGCCGGCGCGCAATTCCTCGCGAATACGCTCGAAGATAAGCACATTTGCATCAACCGCCATGCCGATGGTCAGGATGAGTCCGGCGACTCCCGGCAGCGTCAAGGTGGCCTGCAGCAACGCGAGCACGGCCATCGTCAACGCCAAGTTCAGCAAGAGCGCGAGGTTCGCAATGACTCCGGAAAGCCTGTAATAGATGGCCATGAACAAAGCCACCAATACCAGACCAATGATGGCGGAGGTTTGTCCCTTTGCTATCGAATCGCGCCCTAAAGATGGCCCCACCGTGCGCTCTTCAATGACATGCATCGGCGCCTGCAAAGCGCCCGCGCGCAGCACAATCGCGAGATCCTGGGCTTCATCCGCATTCATGCTACCGTGAATCACGGCGCGTCCACTCGGAATTCTTTCGTTGATATTCGGCGCGGTCACGATTTTATCGTCCAACAAAATCGCCAGCCTTTTGTTGACGTTTGCGCCGGTGATGATGCTGAAGATGCGGGCGCCTTCGCTGTTGAATTCCATGTTAACTTGCCATTCGCCCTGCGGCCCGATATTGCTGCCGCCAATGGCGGCATCCGCATTGACCAGATACGTGCCAGTCAAATCCGCATCTTTCTTCACCAGGTACAACCGGTAATACTCATTATCCGCGATACGCTCGGTTTTGTTCGACCACGCGAACATGGCGTCCTTGGGGATCACCTCTTGCACCACCGGGTTGTTCAGAATGCGCTCCACCGCGCGATAATTCTTGGCCGGCACACCGAGATCCGGGCCGAGCGCGCCCAACAGGGAAGAGAATGGATTTTCTTTAAAAACTTCTTGATCGACCAGCACCGTAGAATCTTTGCCGGTGCTGTCGGACCCGCTTTCACTGCCGACGGTGGAGCCCGGGAAAAGCTCGTCGACACTCACCTCTTTGTCGCTGCGCACTTTAGCGGAATCGGCGGCGGTAAGCAGAGTGGAGTCTGGAGGTACGGTCGTCAGCAAAGAGTCGCCGCGCGTCGCCGCCAAGTCTTTTTTCATGACGTTATTGATTTTGGTAATGACGTCATTGACGACTTCGGAATCCTTCA
Source organism: bacterium (assembly GCA_050732395.1). Classification (GTDB taxonomy): domain Bacteria; phylum Zhuqueibacterota; class Zhuqueibacteria; order Zhuqueibacterales; family Zhuqueibacteraceae; genus JBIOXB01. The sequence continues at coordinate 25,843 of JBOHQX010000304.1, read as the reverse complement.
CCAGCTTGAATTCCAGGCGCGCGGTTTTGCCAATGATGTTCTTGGCGCGGCCCACGTCGGTGATCCCTGCCAGCTCGATGACCACCCGCAGGTCGCCTTGCTTGGTGATCGAAGGTTCGGATACGCCAAACTGATCGATGCGGTTGCGCAAGATTTCCAGGTTGCGATCCACTGCATCCATTGCGTTTTTCCGGATGTCATCGACGATTTGCGCGTCGGTTTGGCTGCGATTACCCCAGTAGCGGCTCAAGCGCACCTGGTTCGCGGCGAAGTGCTGACGCATGACTTCCAGGAAGTCGACGTTCGGCTGTGCACCCTTGACCTCCACCGCGCGCAACAATTCTTCAAAGCGCACGTCTTTGTTCTTCGCCAATTCGCGCGCCAATTTGGGAAGGTCGACTTCGTAAACCAGGTACGACCCGCCCTGTAAATCCAATCCCCGCTGTATCGCACGACTTTCGTAATTCGTAACTTGATCGTCGATTTCGGTGAGCGCTTTGGTTTTCGTGAGGGCAGTTGTAAGCACATCGGAGTTGGATTGTAATTTTTCCCGAATCCTTTGCTCCAACAGGCCCTGTGACAGGGCGTGATTGATCTCGTCCTCCCGCAATCCCGAGAGTTGGGCGACATCTTTTTGAAGCACTTCGGACTGATTTTTCAAGCGGGTGGCCATGAACGTGGGATACAGCTGAAACAGGGACCACGCGATCGCCGCAGCAATGAGAATGATTCGAAATGTATTGTTTCGCCGCATTTCGGCAATACCTCCAAGACAATCGTGGACAATCGTGAGTTCTTCACAAAACAAGCAAAAATATAGAAGATTTGCGCATGAAAGTCAAGGCGATGTTTGCTCAAAATACCAGAAAATGTTGCTTGGGTAGAACAAATTTTTGTTCACTGTTTGCCCGCCGCTTGCTCTCAAGTTTTTTATTGCCTGCGTGTGCAAAACTTTGTTAACTTTTCGAGAGTCTAATGACTTGGACTGTGAACAATGCAGCATGATAGGCGATTCCTATGACCGATCGCGATCTGATCGAGAAATTCTTGAACGGCAATGCCGACGCGTTCAACACTCTGGTTTGGCGCTGGCAAAAGATCATCTTTAATTTCGCCTGGCGTGACGTGGGCAACCGTGACGAAGCCCACGACGTGACGCAACAAGTATTCATCCGCGTCTATCGCAATTTGCATAAATTGAAGAATCTCGACCGTTTCTCGACCTGGATTTATCAAATTGCCGCAAATTTGTGCCGCGATGTGATCAAGCTACGGCGCCGGCGCCAGGTTTTATCTCTCGAGGGCATGCAAGAATCCGGAAGCGCCGAGCTGGCGACCAACGATGCTTTCACGCTGATGCCGGAATCCGACCAGCATCCCGACCGCATTGTCAGTCGCAGCCAATTGCGGGAAATACTGGAAAAAGCGCTGCAAGAGATTCCGGAGGAGCAGCGCGTGGTGGTGATCATGAAGGAGTATCAGAATTTGAAATTCACGGAAATTGCCGAAATTCTGGGCGCGCCGGTAAATACCATCAAATCGCGCCTGTACTACGGACTGAATGCCTTGAAAAAAGTATTGGCACGCTGGGAAATAGATCGCGAGGTGCTGCCCTATGAAATGTGAAGATACCAAGTCATTGCTGATGGATTTTTTGTACGAGGAAATCGATCCGGAGCCCGAGCAGCGTTTGCGCTTTCACCTGGAATCGTGCGCCGCGTGTCGCGGCGAATATGAGGGCTTGCAACGGACGAGCCTGGCGTTACGCGCCTGGCCCGAGGCAGAGCCGCCGCATGCGCTGGTTTTCGTCGAAAAGCGCGCGCGCTGGCGGGAAGCGTTGCAACAGGTATTATTTCCGGAGCATGCTTCGGTGTGGATGCGGCTGGGCTTCGGCTTGGGCGCCGCCGCGGTGACCGCCCTGCTCTTGAGCGCCATATTGAACCTCGAAGTCAAATACGATGCCGGTCGTTTTGCCTATCGTGCCAGCCTGGCGCCGCGCGGCCAAGTCGAGTTGAACGAGGAGGTCAAACAACAGGTGCTCGCCGAATTGCAAAAGCAAAACAATGAATTGGTGTCGCAAATGGTGCAGGCTGGATATGAAAGACAACGCAGCGATCTCGATCGCGCGTTGTTCGATCTCACCAGCGAATGGCAGCGCCAGCGTAAAAACGATCTGCTCGTTGTCGGCCGTGGTTTGGAAGAGGTGCAACAAACCACGGATACGCGGCTGCGGCAAACGCATCAAATGTTGGATCAACTCATGCGCGTGTCCAGTCCCGTACAGAAATAGCACTTTTAATATGAAGTCATTTTTCGTCTTATACTGTTGCGGAAATTTACTCTGCGCTTCCGCTGCCCTGGCGCAATCACAACAGGCGCTGGACGCCGCACGTATGCAGCGCGACGTGGAGATCATGGAAATGGTGTTGGAGCGGTTGCTGAACGAAAATAGCGCGCCTTTCGTTCGTCTCGGCGGCCATTCTGCACGCGGCGTCTATTTGCCGGAATTCGGTGTGCTTTTTCAGGTGCCGCAAGCGTTGTCCCACTTCAGCTATTTTGAGTTTCACGCGGACGACGAAGGCGAAGTCACAGGCAATGGCGCGCAACCAGCGGTCTCTGCGCCAGGTATGCTCGCGCCGGAGGAAAATGCTGCTGCGCCATTTGGAACTGAATTGGTCGAATTCTTTTCGCGCTACGCCGACGCCATTGGACAGTTGCGCGACCAGGATCGCATTGCGGTGTATCGCGGCGCCGGTCCGGAGTTTTCGATTTTCTTCAACTTTCCCGGCGCGGCTGGCAAACAGATCCGTGCTTCCAACGCGGAGATGCTGGCATGGGTGCGCAAGTCGGATTTGGAGGATCTGCAAACCGGCAAGCTTGAAGCTGCGGATTTCAAGAATCGGGTAAGCTTCATACGGTCGGGGGAGGGCACCGCAGGTTCAACCGATCAAGACGAAATCAAGATGCTGGCAGAGATTTTTGAAGTTGCTCTGGGCTTGCCGCGTGGCGAGGCGAACGGCATCTATCTCGACCATTATGGCGCCGTGCTGTTCGCAAGCGCGGATTTCAACAACTCGTTGCCGCGGCCGGTATGGGGCTGGAGCACTGAAACACAAGGCCTAGCGACGAACAAAGGCTCGAGTTCGACAACGTCGCAAACGATTGAGGATTATTTGCGTGCGGCCGAGCGTGCCAGCCGCGAACGCGCTCAAGACTGGCAAAAGGAATACGAGAAGTTCAAAGCGAACCTGGTTGCGACCATCGCCAACCACGGCCACACGCTACGCCATCTGCGCGCCGACGAGCGCCTGGTTGTGGTCACCGATTTGCCCAATGTTCCGGAAAAGCAGCCACGCCAGCTCGTGTGCGCCGTCAAGCAGCACCTGATCGAAGCCTATCATAGCCGCAAAATCTCGCTCCAGCAGTTACGCCACGCCATGTCGATGTACGAAAATTGAAGGCGCGGCCTAGGGCGAGGTAAAAGTGGGGTGATGGAGTGTTGGGGTGATGGAGTGATGGAGTGTTGGAGTGTTGGAGTATTGGAGTGTTGGAGTGATGGAGTGTTGGGGTACTGGAGTGTTGGAGTAATGGACTGTCCGTCTACATTACTCCAACACCGCAACACTCCAGTACCCCGGTATCCCAACATTCCACCCCTCTCTTCCTTACATTCCTCTTTTCCCCGACCTTTAATAAGCAGTTATCACCCAGCGCAGCCGAGTGGGGCGGTTGAGCACGATTTCCGCAATGCCAACCTGAGATGCCGTACCGTCAACTTCCAGCTTCCAAAATTTTTGTTCCCGTGGCGGCGCTTTGTAGCCGGCGATGCTCACGACAAATTTCCTGCCTGAGTCGAGATATTCTATTTTGAACAGTCTTTCCATCAAGTCGCGTGCAGCCGTACCTGCGGATACCTGCACACGCGCAGCCAAAGAATTGGCGGAATCTGCCACAATCTCAATTTCAACCGCAACGCCTTGAGTAACTTCCGCACATATTGACGGTCGCTGGCTGCCGCAAACAAGCAACAAGATCGCCGATATCAGCCATCTCAGCATTTTTGCCTCCTTCGAATTCTTTCCACCCATTGCATCCTCTTGGCATGAACGATCAAAATAAAAAAGGGCTGCAGCATTCCTGCTTGCAACCCTTTAGAGCGGGGCCGACGGGACTTGAACCCGCGGTCTCCGGCTTGACAGGCCAGCGTGTTAACCAACTACACCACGGCCCCTTGGAATGGCAAAAGCAAACAGAAAAGAGCAACCAGCCTCGATTTGTCGTTTTCTCTTTGCTTTTTTCCTTTTGTCTCTTGCTCTTCAACCGGTGGGCGATAGTGGGCTCGAACCACCGACCTCCTGCTTGTAAGGCAGGCGCTCTGACCAACTGAGCTAATCGCCCGAATCGTGGGCGGAATGTATGTCGATCAACCCGCGCAACAGCTACCGGCCGTTCTTGGCAATTTCGCCCGTCCCCTCGTGCTTCTTCTTCTGATATAGAATCGCGATGGGGATGATGACACAATAGCCGGTGACCAGCATAATTGGCGCAACGGTCAACGACATGAAACTGCCGGCTGGTGGCTGCGCCAGCGCGATGTATCCTAAAATGATAACGACAATTCCCAGCGCGAAAATCTGATAATTCAAACTCGTGAACGGCAAGCCCTCAACTTTGAGCGCGGCTTTACGGGCACGTTTTTGCAAATCTTTGATTTTGACTTCTTTCATGATAGGCTCAAATTGAACGAATGAAAATATATGAAAAGGCCATTACTTTGTCAATTAAAATGTCGCCGACTTTGCGCTTGCTTCTTTAGCCATTTTCGCATAGTTTTTTGCCATGCATTCCAACAAATCTCATGCCTTCAACACCCGCTTCCGGGAAATCGTGTCCGCGCGCCGCTCGCTGCTGTGCGTTGGGCTCGACCCCGAATTGACGAAACTGCCTGCGAGCTTGCCACGCAATGCGGACGGTGTTGCCCTGTTCTGCCAGGAGATCATTTCTGCTACAGCGCCGTTCGCCGCGGCTTTCAAAGTCAATTTTGCCTTCTTTGAGGCTCTGGGGAAGACCGGCTGGGCCGCGCTCGAACGAGTAGCTCGTGCTTTGCCCGCAGACACCATCCGGCTTGCGGATGCCAAGCGCGGCGATATCGGCAACACCGCGCGGCTTTATGCGCACGCGATTTTTCGCGAGCTGCCCTTCGATGCGCTCACCGCCAACCCTTACCTCGGTGAGGACGCGGCACTGCCTTTTTTGGAGGATCCCAGCAAAGGCGTATTCTTTCTCTGCCGTACTTCCAATCCTGGCAGCGCTGGCGTTCAGCTTTTTCCACACCGGCCAGACGTTGACGAGAATGAGCCGCTTTATCTGCATATCGCCCGCACTGTGGCGGAATGGAACCAGAATGACAATGCCGGCTTGGTAGTGGGCGCGACACATTTGCACGAACTCGAACGCGTGCGGCAATTATGCCCGTCATTACCGTTCTTGATTCCCGGTGTCGGAGCGCAAGGCGGCGATTTGGAAGCTGCCATGAAATCCGGCACGGGCTCGTCCGAAGATTTGGCGATCCTCAATGTGAGCCGGGCAATCATTTATGCCGGTCATGAAAAAAACTTCGGCGAGGCTGCTGCGCAGGAGGCGGAATCGCTGTGCCGCCAAATGCGCGAGTTGCGAAAGCACTGATGCAATTGCATACCGGACGCCACAATCGACACTTCAAAAACTATGCCGCAAACTGCAAGACTCCGCATTCCCGCCTCCACTTCCAATCTCGGCGCCGGCTTCGATACGCTGGGTTTGGCTCTTGACTTACCCTTAAATGTTAATGTTCATTTTGATACGGAGAGCACGTGCATCATCTCCGCTCGCGGCGAAGGAGCTCGAGAAAGCTCCAAGCTCGATGATCATCTTATTCTGCATGCCTTCTCTTGCGCCTGCCGTGAATACGGGCAACCGGTGCCGCGTATTGCCTTGGAGATCGACAACAAGATCCCACTCAAACGCGGGCTGGGCAGCAGCGGTGCAGCGATTATTGCAGGCGCACTGGCGGCGCAGATTTATTTTGACCGCGCCTGGTCACAAGAAGAGCTGTTGAATCTCGCCTGCCAATTGGAGGGCCATCCGGAAAATGTTTCAGCTTCTTTGCTCGGCGGCTTGACGGTTAATGGTCTCGAAAATGGCCGGGTGGTTTGTGAGCGCTTCACACCTCCTGAAAACTGGGCGGCCGCCTGCTTCGTGCCGGATATGGAAATTGCCACCGAAGACGCGCGCCGGGTATTGCCAGCATCCATATCGCGACGAGAAGCCATCGGGAATTTGCAAAGCACCGCGATGATGGTTGCCGCTTTTGCCAAAGCTAATAGCGGTCTGTTGAATTTTGCTGCAAAAGATAATATGCATCAGCCTCATCGCAAAGCTCTCATACCCGGATTCGACGCCATTCTCGCCGCCGCCATGCAAAGCGGTTCATACTGCGCCTTTTTGAGCGGCTCCGGCTCAACATTGCTGGCCATCACCGAAGACGATCATGCACGCGACGTGACACAAGCCATGGCGCGCGCCGGGCATGCACACGGCTTGACCGGCAGGCCGATGGTGCTTTCGTTTGCGGCGCTGGGCGCCGGTTGGGAGCTCTAAAATCCTTGTGGAATTTCAACCCTGCCCGCGAGAATGCCGTTTTGCACCTCCTCAATTCTTGCCGCGATGGACGGTGGTATCAGATTCTGCAGCCGCGGGTTGATCGCCAGCGCAACGACCCCCTCCTTCATGCCCATGCGCATTATTTCAGCTTTGAAAGTTTTGTCTTTAACCCGGCGCGCGACATTCAGAAATGCCTGCGGTACGTCCAATACCGCGCTGGCGAGAATCACCTCGGGCGCGATGTTGTTTTGATTCTTATTCGATCCGAAGGCGAACACGCCTTTGCGTTCCTGTACCGCTTGAAACACGCCCAGGCCGGCGGCGTCGGCATTGTGCAGAATGAAGTCCGCACCTTGGTCCATCAGCGCCAGTGCAGCTTCCTTGGCCGCGCCGACGTCTTCCCAATTACCAATGAAGCTTTGCGTGACGACGAAATCGGGATGCACCGAGGCCGCGCCGGCTGCAAACGCCGTAAACCCGCTCTTGACGGAGGGAATCTCCAATCCGCCTACACAGCCCGCCTTGCCGGTTTTCGACATGAGCGCGGACATGAGGCCCATTAAATACGTGGCTTGCTCGATTTGGAAAATCATCGGTGCGACATTGGAGCGAACGGTCGTGCCGCTGCTGGTGATGAAAACCGTATTGGGAAAATCCGGCGAGACCGCGGCTGCGGCATCTTGAAATTCAAAGCCATGCCCGAACACGAGCTGAAAGCCGCGGCTGGCATAGTCACGAAAGCCTTGCTCAAATTCCGCGGGGGTCTTCACTTCGACCTGGGAGATTTCCGCACCGAGCTCGGCGCGAATGCGTTGCAAGCCCTCGTAGGCACTGGCGTTCCAGCCGGCGTCACTGACCGGGCCAGGAGAGAGCAGTGCGACTTTGAACGTGGCTTGGGAAGAAGGTTGAGATTGGCAGCCGAGGACTAGGGCAAAAAATAATGAACTAGGGGCGAAAAGAAAGTTTTGGAGGCGCATGCTGAACTGGTTTTGATGGGTACGCTAAACGATCGCTCGATTAGTGGCAGTATAGCACATACGGCAGGTATTGTCAAGGGCGAATCTGGTCAACAACAAAAAAGGGCAGCGGGTGAGGATTCCCGCTGCCCGAGCATCTATGGGCCAGAAGTTGTATATGATTCCGAATGTCTACATATTATACGCGGAGATCAGCGCGAAGGTTTCGTTTCTTCCAAGATTTTTGGAATGCCCTTGATATCGAAATAAACCTTTTTGCCGAAAATCTCGCGCGTGGTGTCGGCCAGATGTCCTAGAATCCCGAGCCCGATCCCGCTGGCAATGATCGTGATTCCCAGCCAGGTGGCAACCTTACGGCGTTTGGGATGGCGTTCGGGATTGCGGTCGAGCAGCGGCAACAAGAGCAAGAAGAGCACGAATACGCCGTTGCCCAGCACCCCCACCCAGCCCGGGACGTATTTCAAGCTTTGATAGACCGGCAGAAAATACCATTCCGGTTTGATGCCCGCCGGTGTGACCAGGGGATTGGCCGGTTTTCCTAGCGGCGGCTTGGTGATGAAGGCGAGGATCACGATGAGGGCCAGAGCACCATAAGCAATGAGGAGCTCTTTCTTGAAGTGATCGGGAAAATAGGGCTTGCCGCCATTGGCAAGAATCTGCCGTGGCGAAGGCTCGGGCTCGTCTGTGCGCGAGAGCGGCGAGATGTGATGATAACGAATCAAGAACAGATGCAGGGAAACCAGGGCGAGAAAGACCGTGGGCAGCAGCGCCACGTGCAGGGCAAAAAATCTCGTCAGCGTGACGTCCGAAACCGTCTCTCCGCCGCGCACGAGCTGCAACAAGAAACCACCGAGCAGTGGAACTTCTTTTGTGGAATCCGTGGCGACGACCGTGCCCCAAAAAGCCAATTCGTCCCATGGCAGCAGATAACCGGTGAGCGCAAATCCCATGACCGTGAGAAACAATCCGAGGCCGACCATCCACGTTAATTCGCGCGGCCTCTTGTATGCGCCGTAGAAGAAGACGCGCATGAGATGCAGAAAAATAAACGTGACAATGAAATGTGCTCCCCACACGTGCAGTTGGCGAAAAAACCAGCCCAGCGTGACTTTTTCGGTGATGAATTTCACGCTGCTGTAGGCGGTCTGCGCCCCCGGCTTGTAATAGAACAGCAACAAAATGCCGGTCGCTATTTGCACGATCAAGAGCAGCAAGGCGGTAAAACCGAGTGTGTGCAGCCAGCTCACGTGACGGGGCTGCGGCTCACTCAATTGCTCGGCCGCGAAGCGGCGCAAAAAATCCAGCGGAATTCTTTCGGCAAGCCAGGTTTTGAGAGGCATGATTTCTATAAAACCTTTTGAACGTCTCCAAGAGTGTCAGTCTTAGCCGTGGATCGTGGATCGTTGTTCTAGCCTCAAGTACCATCCACCATCCACCATCCACCATCCACTATCTACTATCTACTATTCACTAACCAAGATTCTCACGCAATCAAAACTTTACCGCCCTCAACGCGTACCTTCAGCCTGGGCAGCGGCTTCGGCGGCGGGCCGTCCAACACATTGCCGTCGAGATCGTATTCGCCGCCGTGACAGGGGCATTCGAACACCTCGTCTTCCGGCAAAAAGGCCACGGTGCAGCCGAGGTGCGTGCACACTGCGGAGAAAGCGATCAACTCGCCGTTACGGCGAAACAGAATGACCGGCGAGCCTTGCACCAGGGCGGTGCGATGCTCTCCTTCGTTGAGCTCTTCGGCGGTGAGGGGCTTGCCGTTGACATCCAGAAATTCGCGCGTACCGGAGATGAAGTTCCGGTTGGGATAAAGATACGCCAGGGCCGGCGCGAGGAACGCCAGCCCGCTGGCGCCGAACAAAGCTGCGACGAACTTTTCGAAAAATCCACGTCGGGTCATCTTCATGATCCAGTTGTTAAATGCTTGTCACACATTACGCTTTCATTTTTACCTGGCGGCGTGCTTCATAAGGCGTGAATCAACTTGTCCGATTGTGACCGATCCGCGTCAGGAATATCTTAATGCGATTTTCCACAATTTCAACAAGAAAATGCCCAGGAATATTGAGAAATGCAAAAATAATGGTTGCACGACAATACCTCTTTTATTATATTGCGCGCATTCTGGAAATTACTTGGCCGCTTTATCACTCAAACTGGCTTGACTTTACGGAGCATCGGGAGGCAATATGACTTACATCATCGCTGAGCCCTGTGTGGATGTACGAGACCGCGCGTGTGTGGATGTGTGTCCGGTAGATTGCATTTATGAATTGGAAGCGACACAATTGAAAGAAGGCGATCCGGCTTATAAAATGATGCTGTACATTCACCCCCAAGAATGTATCGATTGCGGCGCTTGCGAGCCGGAATGCCCGCCTGCGGCAATTTTTGCCGAGAGCGAAACCCCGGCAAAATGGGCAGAATACATCGACTATAATTATAAAGCGTTCGGCGTCAGCCGCTAATCGTATTCCGAGTCGTATGCTATCGCGTGTGTATTTCGTTTGTCCGCAAGAATTGTATAAAATGCAGTGAAGCTTTAATCAGGCTTGGATGAGTGGCCATGGCGCATGCTCGTGGACAGATTCAAGGACGGAGGAAACATTAATTGGGAAGTCATCGGTGATGGCTTCCTTTTTGTTTTTGTGATCGCGCCGGCACGGTGGAGCATCGTTGATTCACATGATCAAATCTAAAAGCATTTACATTCCCCCTCATCCCACGGACGGCGAGCGCCTGTTCATAGACCGCTTATGGCCGGAAGGCCTCAGCACACGAAGCGCTGCCATTGCCCGCTGGCTGCAAGAAATTGCACCTTCTTACGAACTGTGGCGCCATCACTATGATTTGAGCAATTGGGACGACTACCGGCAGCGGTATCGGAAAGAATTGCAGGCCGCTGACAAACGGCGCGTGCTCGACGAGCTCAAACAACAGGCACGTGCCAGCGTGATCACCTTGCTGTACGGCACCTCGGATGCAAAAAGAAACAACGCCGAGCTTCTCAAGGAGCTTTTGGAATGCAACTGAAATGTATACCTGCAGCGGCGTTCGACACAGCGGGCGCCGCGCGCCACAGCATTGATCGACCGGCAAGGGCCTGACTTGTACCCCTCCAGCACCGAGGTGTCTAGATCAGGCTCTTGCGCTTTAGGAAGCAGCTTAAAATTGCCAGGATGGTCATCGCCAGGAAAATCCTGCTGTATCTGCAGTCTTATGGAATGGAACAGTCCGCAACGGAAGTAGCTGACCTAAAACCATCAGGAGGCAACAATGGATTGGCATGGCAATCTGGTCGACAGCGACGAGGCGATTCGCCACATTCTCAAGAACAGCCACACGATCGCCGTTGTCGGCATCAAAGATGAGTCGCGCTCAAACGAAGCTGCACACAGCGTCCCCGCTTATTTGTATTCACGCGGTTACCGTATTATCCCCGTCACTCCGATTTATTCGTCGGTCTTCGGCATCCCGTCGATTGCATCACTGGAAGACATTCACGAGCCGGTCGACATCGTACAGGTGTTTCGCGCGCCCCGGAACGTGATGGATCATGCATTGCTTGCCCTGAAATTGAAGCCCAAAGTGTTCTGGATGCAAACCGGCATCCGTGAACAAGAGGCGGCGCACCGACTGGCGGCCGCAGGCATCAAAGTAGTGCAGGATCATTGCATGTACATGGATCACTTGCGTTTTGTGCGCGTTGCCGCGTGAATCTGCGTTCCTCATCTTCCCAGGCTGCGACCGCGATGCCGCACAGCAACCGCACGAAAACCTGAAGCCGTCACAGTCGCCAATCCATGACTGCTGAATCACCTGTGAGACCCGGCAGGTTTCAAAAATCTGGCGGGTCTCACTCAAGGTGCACACCATGAAAATCTACGTCACTCGCCCCATCCCCGAAGCCGGCCTGAACATTCTTCGTGAAGCACAACTGACTTTTGAAATGAATCTGGAAGATCGTGTGCTCACCCGACGGGAGCTCCTGGCAAAGGTTTCGGGGCGAGAGGGTTTGCTCGCGCTGCTCACCGACAAGATCGACGGCGAATTGCTCGATACCGCGGGTGCGCAGCTCAAAATTGTCGCCAACCACGCCGTGGGTTTCGACAACGTCGATTTGCAAGCTGCAACGGCGCGCGGAGTTCTGATTACCAATACGCCCGGTGTGCTCACCGATGCCACCGCCGATCATGCCTGGGCGCTGTTGTTCGCCGTCGCACGGCGCATTCCGGAATCCGAAAATTTTTTGCGCGCAGGCAAGTTCAAAGGCTGGGGCCCGCTGATGTTTTTGGGCGGCGACGTGACCGGCAAGGTGCTCGGCGTCGTCGGCGCAGGCCGGATCGGCTATCAAATGGCTTTGCGCAGCCGCGGATTCAACATGCGCGTGTTGTACAGCGATGAAGTCGCCAATCCCGCATTGGAAAAAGAGATCGGCGCGCGCCAGGTGTCTATAGACGAGTTGTTGCAAGAGGCGGATTTTGTTTCATTGCATGTGCCCTTGTTGCCGAGCACGAAACATTTGATCAATACCGGCTCTTTGAAGAAAATGAAGCGCACAGCTTACTTGATCAACACCAGCCGCGGCTCGGTGGTGGATGAAGCGGCATTGGCCGAAGCCTTGCGCAATGGTACCATTGCCGGCGCGGCCCTCGATGTTTTTGAAAACGAGCCTGCGATTCACCCGGGCTTGCTCGAGCTTGACAACGCCGTATTGACCCCCCATACGGCGAGCGCGACCATTGCCACCCGGTCGAACATGGCAACGATGGCCGCCAACAATTTACTCGCGGGCTTGCGCGGGGAAAAACCGCCGAATTTGGTGAATGAAGAGGTGTGGGGGAAGCATAGGAGATAGAAGATCGAGGATAGAAGATCGAGGATAGTGTATGGTAGGTAGTGGATAGCGAGTGGTAAATTCTAAACTGCCGTTTATGAAGGGTGATCCGTCAACGATCACCACCTACGATCCACAATCAACCATCTACAATCCACCATCCACGCACTGCCCTCGGCAACAAAACGGAACGGAGGAAGAAACCTTGGATTGGCTGAACCGGCTGGTCGTGTTGGGCGTGCCGTTGGTGCCCAAGACACTGGTGCGTCGTGTCTCGAGCCGCTACATTGCTGGAGACAAGATCGAAGACGCGGTGCGGGTCGTCCGCGACTTGAACCAACGCGGCATGATGGCAACGCTGGACCTCTTGGGCGAATTCATCACTCTGCGCGAGGAAGCAACCGCGACCGCCGACGAGTATATTCAGGCTCTGGAGACGATTCATCAGGAAAAGTTGGACAGCAACGTCTCCATTAAACTGACTGCCTTTGGCTTGAAGCTGGATTTCAATTTTTGCCTGGCCAACGTCCGGCGCGTGGTGGCGCGCGCGAAAGAGTTGAGCAATTTCGTGCGCATCGACATGGAAGATTCCTCCTGCACTTCGGATACGCTGCGCATTTACGATCTCATGCGCCGGGAATTCACCAATGTCGGTACCGTCGTTCAGGCTTACATGCGGCGCGCGATACTGGATATTCGCCAATTGATGGCGAACGGCCAGCCGACGAATCTGCGCCTGTGCAAAGGTATATACGTCGAACCGCGCAACATCGCCTACAAAAACCGCGAGCTGATCAACAAAAATTTCACCTTTCTACTCAACGAATTGATACGCCACGGCGCGTACGCCGCCATTGCCACACACGACGAACGCCTGGTGTGGGACGGCGTACGCCTCGTGGATGAATTGAAATTGCCAAAAACCAGTTATGAATTTCAGATGCTGTTGGGCGTCGACGAAGAATTGCGCAATTTCATCGTCAATTCCGGCCATCGCTTGCGAGTGTATGTGCCCTACGGGAAACAATGGTATGCCTACGCCGTGCGCCGGCTGCAGGAGAATCCGCAAATCGCGGGGTATGTTATTCAGAATTTTTTGGGGCTGCGCCAAGCGTAATTGTTGAAAAAAGTTAGTGCTAGCTTGATTTTGTACTTGTTTTTCTTTGACGATTTGTTACCTTGTTGCTGCGAGGTTAGGCCCAATGGGCTTATGAATTTTAGCCGGTGAATTCGGCTTTTCGTTTTCGATACCAAATCTGAAGCCGAGTATCTGTGGATTGTGCACAGGACTCGGCTTTTTTGTTTTTTGGCTTTTACGGCGCAATATAGGCCCATTAGAGACTCAAATGCTTAACAAACTTTCAGAGCGGTTAAGCGCCACCTCGCACGTCGTTTTCGAAATCATTGCCAACGCCAATCCATGCCTAACCGTCCTTCTGGCCATCCACACCACCCTCCATGCCCAACAGGACCATATCCGCTTTGAACACCTCTCCGTTGAACAGGGGCTGTCGCACAATATCGTGTTTTGCAGTCTGCAAGACCGCAAAGGATTTATGTGGTTTGGAACGACAAATGGCTTGAATAAATATGACGGCTACGGCTTTACCGTCTACCAGCCTGATCTCCGGAACCCCAACAGCCTGAGCCATAAATGGGTCTGGGCAATTTGCGAAGACAAGCTCGGCGCACTCTGGATTGGTACGAAGGAAGGTCTCAATAAATTTGACCCGGTGACCGAGACCTTCACGCGCTATCAGCAGGAGGCGCAGAACCCACGCAGCCTGAGTAGCGACGAAGTCATCTCACTTTATGAAGACAAATCAGGCATACTGTGGGTTGGCACTACTCGCGGCCTCAATCGCTTCGACCGTGCGACCCAGACCTTTACGCGTTTCCGACACGACCCTCACAACCCCAAGAGCTTGTTCAATGATTTTATCGGGCCAATATACGAAGATTATGCGGGTACACTTTGGATTGGAACGGGCAACATTGGTACAGGAGGCGGAGGGCTTGACCAGTTTAATCGAGAAACGCAGACCTTTAAACATTATCGCCCTGATCCCGCCCATCCGAATAGCCTGAGCAATTGGGTCACTTCGATCTATCAATCCCCCCATGCGCGGGACAGCTCACTCTGGGTGGGCACCGATCGCGGATTAGTGAGATTTGATCGGGCAACGGAGAGTTTCATACGCTACCCGGACCTCAATAACGTCTCGACTATTCACGTCAAATCCATCTGCGCAGATTGGGCCGGCGCACTCTGGATTGCAACGTGGGGCCGCGGTCTCAACCGGTTGGATCAAGTTACCGGAAAATTTGCAAACTACAGACGCGACCCGCTGAACCCCAGGAGCCTGAGCAATGATTTGATCTGGTCAATCTACGCAGACAAATCGGGCACGCTCTGGATTGCAACCAATGGAGGCGGGTTGAATAAATTTGACCCGGAGTTCGAGCCATTTGTGCACTCCGCGCAGCACGTGCATGACCCCAGCGGTCTTGGTATGAATGAGGTGCTATCGATTTATGAATCTCACAGCGACGGCTCCACTGCGCGGAACACGCTCTGGGTTGGCACGAGGTCGGGCCTGGGCAAATTTGACCGGGCAACCGGAATGGTGACGTGGTACAAAAACAATGAGAATCCCTCCAGTCTGAGCAACAACGTCGTACTTTCCATCCATGCAGATCCTGCTTCGCCGGAGCTGCTCTGGATTGGCACGAATAACGGGTTAAATAAACTGAATAAAGCTACCGGAAGATTTACCCGATACTACCCTCGGAAATCTCAGAGCCCCATGGGTTTTACGATCTGGGCAATTCATGAAGATTCCGTCTCGCGGAATACCCTCTGGCTTGGAACCTTGCAGGGCCTTGACAAATTTCACCCGCTGACCATGACTGACACGATCTATGCAAATGATCCTCAGAACCCCAAGAGTTTGAGTAATAATGACGTCCGAGCAATCTTTGCAGACCCCGCTTCGCCGAGCATGCTGTGGGTTGGGACTGTTGACGGTCTCAACAGATTTGACCGGGTGACAGAGACTTTTACCCGATTCAAGCATGACCCGCAGAACTCCCAAAGCCTGAGCCTCAGTTATATCCTGACCATCTCTGCAGACAAAGAAGGTACGCTTTGGATCGGCACGGCGAGTGGATTAAACAAGCTTGTCCTCCCGCCGCAGCGGAACTCCGGGCAGGTTCTGAATCCCAATTCCATCGGGAAAGGCTCTGATCGCGCCACCGTGACCTTTACACACTTTACCGAGAAAGATGGGCTTCCGAGTGAATTGATCACGGGAATACTGGGAGATGCCAACGGCAATCTCTGGCTCAGCACGAATAAAGGCTTGTCAAAGTTTAGTCCTGAAAGCGGACGCTGCAAAAACTACGATGCCACCGATGGGCTTCAAAGCAATGACTTTTATCCACGCGCTTGTTATCAAAGCAAAAGTGGCGAGATGTTTTTCGGGGGCGCCAACGGATTTATTGCCTTTTATCCCGAGGCCGTCAAGGGTAATTCTTATCCTCCTCCTCCCATTGTGATTACGGCATTCAAGAAGTTTGACCAGCTTGTGCCGCTCGATAGCGCCATCACTGCGAAGAAGCAAGTCGAGCTCTCTTACAGAGAAAATTTTTTTTCGTTTGAATTTGCCGCTTTGAATTACACGCATCCCGGGAAAAATGAGTATGCCTACATGCTCGAAGGATTTGATCGGGATTGGATCTACTGTGGCACGCGCAGATATGCCAGTTATACCAACCTTGACGGCGGCAGGTATATTTTTAGAGCCAAAGGGTCAAACAATAACGGCGTGTGGAATGAAGTGGGAACTGCGATCGCCGTGATCATCAAGCCACCGTTCTGGAAGACCTGGTGGTTCATGAGTCTCTTCTGCACGACCTGCGTGATCACGATCGGCGGCGGCATTCGTTATAACGAAATCAGAAAACTGCGGGAGAGACTGAGAGTCTTGGAGGAACAGCAGGCGCTGGAACGGGAACGCCTGCGCATCTCTCAGGACATGCATGATGAAGTTGGCGCCAGCCTGACGGCGATCGCCATTCTGAGCGAGCTGGCGAGAAAGGATCTGGCGGAGTCGAAAGCGGCAGAAACGCATGTACAAAAGATTTCGGAACAGGCGCGCGAGGTGATCGACAATATCGGCGAAATTATCTGGGCGATCAATCCCAGGAACGATCCGCTCGACAATCTTGCGGCCTACTTGCGGCATTACGCGGTGCGATATTTCATGATGACTGTGATCAAGTACCATTGTGAGTTTCCCGAGACCATGCCGGAGGTTCATCTTTCTGCCGAAGTGCGCCGCAATATATTTTTGGTTTTCAAAGAAGCGCTGCACAACATTGTCAAACACGCCGCCGCCACCGAGGTGGTCTTGCGACTGACCTGCACGGCACAGCGACTGGAGATTCTCATCGACGATAACGGCAAAGGGTTTTCGCCAGAGAATCTGTCGCAATTTTGTAACGGTTTGCACAACATGAAAAAACGCCTTGAGAATATTGGCGGGACATTTAGTATTCAGTCGCGGCCAAACTGTGGAACCCAGATCAGCGTCGTGGTGGGCTTGGAATTGTAGTCCTGCTCCCTTGTGGAGCATTGTTGAGAAGCCGAATGTATTGGCTTCGACATCCACCCACAAGGGGTGGGGGCTACGTCAAAATAAAATCATTATACCGCATTTGAAGTATTGATTTCTGAAAGGTGCGGATGTATCTTGATGATCGAATGGATCGAACAACTCGAATGTCAATCAACATAGCCATTGTCGAAGACAACGAGGAGATTCGAGAGGGCTTGGCTGTTCTCATCAACGGCTCTTCCGGATTTCACTGCGTTGCAACCTATCCGGACGCGGAGGAAGCTCTTCTCGATCTGCCCGCTACGAATCCCGACGTCGTGCTGATGGATATTCATCTGCCGAAGATGTCCGGGATTGAATGTGTGGTAATGCTCAAGGAAAAAGTGCCGGCGCTCCAGATCATGATGCTCACGGTGTACGAGGAGGACGAGCTGGTGTTTAAGTCGCTCCTTGCCGGAGCAAGCGGTTACGTTTTGAAAAAGACCCCGCCGGCGGAGTTGTTGGAAGCGATCCGGAACCTTTACAACGGCGGCTCGCCGATGTCCAGTCAAATTGCCCGCAAAGTCGTGCAAACCTTTCAAGAGGTCGGGAGGTCACACCAAGAAACGGAAAACCTGACCGAGCGGGAGACGCAAATTCTTTCCTATCTTGCCAAAGGCTATCACGACAAAGAGATTGCGGACACCCTTTATCTCAGTGTGGAAACGGTTCGTACGCACGTCCGCAACATCTACAAGAAAATCCACGTTCGTTCCCGCACCGAAGCCGTGTTGAAATATCTCGGCAAGTAAAACCCACCTTCCATCTTCTTGTTTTTTACCTTTTTTCTTTTTTTACCTCCCTCCTACTCCAAATGGATGAGATAACCCTGCCTTATTCTCATTCTTATCCGAAAATTACTGCAAATAGGTGATAGTGGAAGCGCAGGCGGTTTTTTATATTTATACAATTTGAGCTCGCAAGTAATGATTTAAGACGGAGGAATTTCTATGCCAGTTACACCAACCTATCCAGGCGTTTACATCGAGGAGATCCCCAGCGGTGTGCGCACCATCACGGGAGTAGCAACCTCCATTACGGCGTTTGTCGGTCGCGCCCAGCGCGGGCCGACGAATAAGACCATGACCCTCAACAGCTTTGGTGACTTTGAGCGCATCTTTGGCGGGCTGTGGACGGAAAGTACGGTCGGCTACGCCGTGCGCGATTTTTATTTGAATGGCGGCGGCCAGGCGATCATGGCGCGGCTTTTTCATTCACCCTTCGCCTCGGAAGAAGAACGCAATAAGGCTGAAGTGGCAGCGAAAGCTGTGGCGGACGCAGCGAAGGCCGCTAATGATGGAGCTGCCGCCAAAACCAAAGCGAATGAGAAAGCGAAAGAAATTAACGACGCAGCGAGCAAGCTGCCAGTAGAAAAACAAGCGGCGAAAATGGCTGCCACTTTCATCGCGACGTTGTCAGATAGCGCTAAAGATAAAGAAGTTGCCTCGGTCGCAGATCGTGCCGTGGCGAAAGCGACGGCGCGGTCCAAGGCCAAGCTGAATGCCGGCGACTTCAAACTGGAAGCAGCCTACGAAGGCGCATGGAGCGCCAATCTGCGCGCGCGTATCGATCTCGAAAATGTCACCGATCCCAATCTGCTCAACCTGACGGTGCGGGATGCAGGTTCCGGAGGCAACATCGAGCGCTTTCTCAACCTTTCGGTTGCCAGTGACAGTCCCCGCCGCATCGACCGGGTGTTGGAAGCAGAATCGAAATTGATGCGTTGGGATGGACTATGGCCGGCGACGCCACCCAATATTGCTCAAATTCGCAATGCCGAAAAAGAATTGGACGAAGAGCGGAAAAAGCCTTTACCCAATCCAGTCACGATTGCCGAAAAGCAGGATGAGCTGTGGAAGGAAACGCAGGATAGCGTCACGCAGGCAGAAAACAAATACCTCCGCGCCAAGAAGGAGCATGAGCAGAAGCAAAACGACGGAAAGCCTGATGCCGAAATCAAGCTGGCAAAAGAAAACGAAGAGAAGGCAAAACAAAATTGGGATGACACCAAAAGAGCGATGACAGACGCAGTTTCAGACGGTCAGGCGCTGGTCATCAATGACTTTCTCCCGGCCAACGGCGAAACCGAAAAGAAAGGCATGTATGCGCTCGAACAGATTGATCTCTTCAATCTGCTTTGCATTCCGCCTTATAAGATGAATGGCACCATAGATGTCGATGTGAATTTGATCGCTGCCGCCGCAAGTTATTGCGAGAAACGACGCGCCATGTTGTTGGTGGATGCGCCCAAGAACTGGATCGACAAATCTGCTGCCAAAGAGAAATTCAGCGATCCCAATACCGACAACGTTGGAACCCGTAGCCGCAACGCGGCACTTTTTTTCCCCCGCTTGAACCAGCCCAATCCGTTGCGTGATAATCAGATGGAAGAATTCGTGCCGTGTGGTGTGGTGGCCGGTATCTTCGCACGCACGGATACGCAACGCGGTGTTTGGAAGGCGCCGGCGGGGCTTGATGCCACGCTGGCAGGTGTGCCACAACTGAGTGTTCTTCTCACTGATGCTGAAAATGGCGAGCTCAATCCGCTTGGCATCAATTGTCTGCGTTCGTTCCCAGTAACTGGACGCGTTGTCTGGGGTGCTCGCACTTTGCGTGGTGCGGATCAGCTCGCCGATGAATACAAATACGTTCCGGTCCGGCGCACGGCACTGTTCATCGAAGAAAGCCTCTATCGCGGCACGCAGTGGGTGGTCTTCGAGCCGAATGACGAGCCGCTGTGGGCGCAGATTCGGCTCAATGTCGGCGCGTTCATGAACAACCTTTTCCGCCAGGGCGCTTTTCAGGGCACGACGCCAAAAGAGGCCTATTTTGTGAAATGCGACAAAGAGTCCACCACCCAGAACGATATCAATCTGGGCATCGTCAACATCGTCGTCGGCTTTGCCCCGCTCAAGCCCGCCGAGTTCGTCATCATCAAGCTCCAGCAGATGGCCGGGCAGATTGCGACGTAACCAGTGATCAGTGATCAGTAACCAGTGATCAGTAATCAGTGAGCAGTGATCGGTCAAGTAATCAGTGAGCAGTGGGCACCAGAGTATTCAGGATCCAGCATCCAGCAACCAGGATCAAGCATCAAGCAACCAGAAGGAACAAAATCTTATGGCACAGTTCAGCGTCAACATACAGCCACAGCGGTTCGATCCTTATAAAAATTTCAAGTTCCGCGTCAAGTGGGACGGCAAATACGTGGCGGGAGTCAGCAAGGTCGGTGGTCTCAAGAAAACCACCGAGGTGGTGAAGCACCGCGAGGGCGGCGACCCCAGCAGCAGCCGCAAATCGCCGGGCAAGACCGAATACGAGGCGATTACGCTTGAGCGTGGCGTCACCCACGACAAAGAGTTCGAGCAGTGGGCCAACAAAGTCTGGAACTTCAACGCCGGCCTGGGCAGCGAAGTCTCGCTCAAAGATTTTCGCAAGGACATGATCATCGAGGTCTACAACGAGGCCGGGCAGGTGGCGATTGCCTACAAAGTTTATCACTGCTGGGTTTCGGAATTTCAGGCCATGGCCGACCTCGACGCCAACGCCAATGCCGTGCTCATCCAGCATGTCAAGTTGGAGAACGAGGGCTGGGAGCGCGACTACGAGGTGCCCGAGCCGAGCGAGCCGACGTTTACTGAGCCGGCGTGAAAAATTTCAAAAAACTTAACGCCAAGGCGCCAGGTCGCGAAGGCGCAAAGAAAATTTTTATAAATGCAAATTGAAATGCGGCCGCTGTCAGCTATTGAGCTCTTGAGTGTCTGGGAAACAGGATTGACTCAACCACCCGTTCAGCGGGCGTTGCTGTTGCTTGCCGCCGCGTGTCCCGAAGCCTCGGCGGAAGCGCTGGCGCAACTCAGCATCGGCCGGCGCGATGCCCGCCTGCTCACCCTCCGCGAGTGGACGTTTGGCTCACAACTGCTCAGTTTGGCGGCTTGCCCCAAGTGTAGCGAGCGCCTTGAACTGAGCTTCAATGTGGCGGACATCCGCGTGGAACGCGAGAGCGAACCGGCGGTGCAGGTTGCGCTGAGTATCGAAGATAGCGAAATGCGCTTTCGGCTGCCCAACAGTTTGGATCTGGCCTGCATCGCCGGCAGCAACAATCTCGCGGCAGCACGACAACTTTTGCTCGCGCGCTGTCTCGTGGAAGCCCATCATAACGGCGAGCAAGCCGCGATAGACCAGTTGCCGGTAGAGGTGGTGGAGACAGCCGTGAAACGCCTGGCCGAGGCGGATCCGCAAGCGGAGGTGCAACTCAATTTATCCTGTCCGGCGTGTGGTCATCAGTGGCTGGCGCTGTTTGACATCGTGTCCTTCTTTTGGAGTGAGATCAACGCCTGGGCTTATCGCATCTTGCACGAGGTGCATTTCCTGGCCTCGGCTTACGGCTGGCGCGAGGCTGACATCTTGGCGCTGAGTCCGAGTCGGCGGCAGTTTTATTTGGATAGGTTAAAATGATGAGTGATTACCTAAGCAATCTCTCGGCACGAAGTCTCAATCTGGCGCCGGTGCTGCAGCCGCGATTAGCCTCGCGGTTCGAGCCATTGCTCTCGGCAACCTCGCCGAGGCCGGCATGGCAAACAGTGGACGAGCCGGCCGTCGCAGAGTTCCGCGGCGAGTTGGTCAATGTCGAAACGCGACACAAGGATTTGTCCTCAACTCCGGCGCGCGATTTTTCTCGACCGCAGCGCCACGAGATGCCGATGCATGAGCACCCGCACTTCGATGCGCCTCTGCGACCGATGACTGCCCATCTCCGATCCCCTGATCAGCCGCCTGCCGCTGGGCCTGTTTCAGTGGTCTCGCCAATTCACACGGCGCCGTCAATGTTGCAGCCCAGGCCGATGCAGCACGCCGATCTTCAAGGGCCAAAGTCGCAACCGCCGAATCCGATCCTGGCAACGGGCCGAGATGAAACGCCTACCGCGCCGTTTCGCAACCAGAGCGAAACATATAACCGGCCTGTGTTCGAACCGGCAGTGCCGCATGCTGTGATCGAGCACGCGGCTGAATCAGTGACGCCGCGAACGGCAATGGCGCAAGATGAAGCCGCTTCGCTACGAAGCAGCGGCGAGGAACCGCGCCCGCGAAAGTTCTTGAGATCTGCAACGCCCGCTGACCAAAGACTTGTCCAGTCCATACCGGCAAGGATCGTCGTGCAGCCACACATAGCTTCGTATGTCGAACAGGCAATGCCAGCTTCTCCCCAATCGCTGGAGACGCCGAAGCCCGCGCCAACCATACAAGTGACCATCGGCCGCATCGAAGTGCGAGCGACGCCGCCAGTTACGCAGCCTCAACGACAGCGGTCAGCGCCGCAGGTCATGAGCCTGGATGAATACTTGCGCCAGCGTGCTGGAGGAGGAAATCAATGAGCAACGCTTTGGCGATTGCGGCCGTCACCACGACCTTGCGTAATTTGGTCGAGAACGGATTGGAGAATGCAGGCCCGGGCGTCCACGTTATTACCAAACCGCCCGACAAAGCGCGCGATGACAATCAATTTCCAAACCGGGTCAACCTCTTTCTCTATCAGACCATGCCGAACGCCGCATGGCGCAATATGGATATGCCACGCCAGGTGAAGCCGGGAGAAACGGGTTTTCCGCCGTTGGCGCTCAGCTTGTATTACCTCATTACCGCGTACAGTGAGAACGACGACGAAGTAAAAAGCAATAGTCTGATCGGCCACGCCATGAGCGTGTTGCACGATTTTCCCGTGCTCGGCACTGACAAGATCAACGAGCTCTTGCTCCTCGACAGCGGCCTGCGTGACCAGGTGGAGCGCGTGCGCATCACGCCGCAGCCACTGTCGCTCGAAGAAATATCCAAGCTGTGGACGACGTTTCAGACGCAATTTCGGTTTTCCGCCGCGTATCAAGTGTCGGTCGTGCTGATCGAAAGCACGCGTCCGGCGAAAATGCCGCTGCCGGTGTTGAAGCGTGGTGAGGAAGACAGAGGGGCGACGGCGCAGGCGAATTTGATTCCGCCCTTCCCGACGATTGAAGAAACACGCCTGGTCAATCCAACGACCGGAGCGCTGTTTGCGCCCAACCAACGGATCAGCTTTGAGATCAACGACAAGCTTGCCCTCCTCGGCCATCATTTCGCCGGCGACGAAGGCGACCAGACAAAGGTCACCGTGACCGTGCGTCTCACGGCCTCGCGGCTGGCGAAACCGCTTGACCTCGTCGTGCCAGACACCGCTCGCACCGACAAGCGCATCGACGTTCAAATCCCGAATGAACCGGCCAACTATCCCGCCGGCGTTTATACGTTGGCGGCGCTGGTCACTCCGAATGGCGAGCCGGACAAAACTCGCACAACCAATGAGGCGCCGCTCTTGCTTGCGCCCAAAATTACGAGTAATCTGACCAGCCCGGTGGCGCGCACCGGCGTG
Organism: bacterium; assembly: GCA_050732395.1. Lineage (GTDB taxonomy): Bacteria > Zhuqueibacterota > Zhuqueibacteria > Zhuqueibacterales > Zhuqueibacteraceae > JBIOXB01. The sequence continues at coordinate 2,317 of JBOHQX010000304.1, read as the reverse complement.
CAAGATGGTCTTGGCGACGCCACGTTGAGCTTGACCTGTACCCCGGAAGTGCGACCCGAACAACGCGTCACGCTGGCCTTGGGCGAACTGGAGATTCCGGCGCAACCGCATCCAGAGCAGACCGATAGTCTGACCTTCATAGCCAAAAAAATAAGCGCGGGAGTATTTCGCGTGCGCCTGCGCGTCGATGGCGTGGACAGCCTGCTCATTGATCGAACCGATGAGAAAAGGCCGAAGTTTGATGAATCGCAAAAAGTGACGATCATATGAACGACGCGGAGCGCTGGCAAAAAAATAACGACGCCTATTTGGCCGCGGCGTTGCTGTGGCTGCGCCTATGCTTGGCGCGCCAAGCCGGCCCGGAAGCGGATGCCGCCAAGCCGCCATCGCCAGCTTCGGCCTCGTTGATGCAGCGCATTTTCGGAGGGCCGCCAGCGGCGCCCTCTGCTTCCGGGCCGCCCTTGCTCACGGCTGGAACGAGCACCGCCACCGATTTGGAAATCGCCCAGGCCGCCGAGGCCATGATTGCTGCCGAAGCCGCCGACCCGCCACCGGCACTCGCCATTTTGAGCCAACGCTTCGGATTGTCGCGCTTTGAGAAAGAAGTCCTGCTGCTCTGTGTGGCGATGGAATTGGATACACGCCTGGCAGGGCTCTGCAGCCGCGCCCAAGATGACCCGAACCAGCGCTACCCGACTTTTGCCCTGGCGATGGCGCTCTTTGATGAACCGGCGTGGGAAGCGCTCTCGCCGGAGCAGCCCCTGCGTTACTGGCGTTTGATCGAGATCAATCAACCGGGCGCGCAGCCGCTTACTACCAGCGCCCTGTGCGCCGATGAGCGCATCGTGAATTATCTCAAAGGCCTGAATTATCTCGACGACCGCCTGGCGCCGCTGCTGGTTCCACTGCAAATATCGAGCGATCCCGCCGAGTTGCCGCCTTCGCAGCAAGCCGCCGTGCAGACGAGCATTCGCGGCCTGCAGCAAGCAACTGCGGCGCAGCGCCTTCCAGTCATCCAATTGCTCGGGCCGGATGCGGCCAGCAAGCAGTTGGTGGCGTACCACGCCGCGGCAGCATTGGGCTTGCACCTCTATCGCCTGCCGGCCGAGTTGCTGCCCGCACAAGCCGCCGAGCTGGAAACGCTCGCCCGGCTGTGGCAACGCGAGAGCATGCTGTTGCCGGTGGCGCTCTACTTGGACGCGCACGAAGTTGAGAAGACTACGACGAGCGAAGGGCCGGCCACCCAAGGGCAGGCCGCATTGGTCAACCGCTTTCTGGCGCGCAGCAGCGGAGTCATGTTTCTCGATACCCGCGAGGTTTGGCCGGGTTTGAATCAAATCGCGCTCATGCTCGACATTGCCAAGCCCACTCCGGCCGAGCAGCAGTCCGCATGGGCCGCCGCATTGGGCAATGTCGCAGACAACAGTCCGGCATTGCTGGCGGGCCAATTCAACTTGAGCCTGGCGGCGATTCAACGGATCGCTCGGACCGCGCTCACCGCAACGGCGAACAATGGCGAAGCCATGCACGACCGGCTCTGGCGTGCTTGCCTCGCGAGCACGCGCCCGCGCTTGGAGGCGCTGGCGCAACGCCTCGATTCCAAAGCAACCTGGGACGACCTCGTGTTGCCTGCTGAAGCGACCGCCCTGCTGCACCAGATTGCCGACCAGGTGCGACAGCGCACTCAAGTTTACGACGGCTGGGGCTTCCGCAACAAGATGAATCGCGGCCTCGGCATCAGCGCGCTGTTCGCGGGCGAGAGCGGCACCGGAAAGACCATGGCCGCGGAAGTGATTGCCAACGATCTGCGCCTCGATTTGTATCGCATCGACCTCTCAGCCGTGGTGAGCAAGTATATCGGCGAGACTGAGAAAAATTTGCGCCGCCTGTTTGACGCAGCCGAGGACGGTGGCGCGATTCTGTTCTTCGACGAGGCGGATGCGCTCTTCGGCAAACGCAGCGAGGTGAAGGACAGCCACGACCGCTACGCCAACATCGAGGTCAATTATCTCTTGCAGCGCATGGAAGCCTATCGCGGGCTGGCGATTCTGGCTACCAACATGAAGAGCGCGCTGGACACCGGCTTCGTGCGCCGGCTGCGCTTCATTGTCACCTTCCCATTTCCGGGCGTAGCCGAGCGCAAGCAGATTTGGCAAAAAGTTTTTCCAACGGAGACGCCCGCGAACGGCCTTGATTATGATCGCCTGGCGCGTTTCAACCTGAACGGCGGCAGCATTCACAATCTCGCGCTCAACGCCGCGTTTCTGGCGGCAACACAGCAGCCGCCAAAGGTAACGATGCCGCTGGTCTTGGAAGC
>JBOHQX010000303.1:0-11351 GCA_050732395.1 bacterium | reverse complement strand
GAATAAAGCCAGGTCAAATATTCCTTGCGATTTTGTGCGGAGACGATTAAAATAGGCCACCATTAGTGAAGTGGTTATTCGTCTCCGCGCGGGAGCGCCAACTCCCCCGGAGACTTTTTATTTTGGGCGAAAAGAAACTCGCGATCGGACACAGCAAAGTGGGAAAAATTTTGTGGGAAATCAACGTTAGAAGTTGGCCAGAAGATTTGGTAAAACAATGTTAGAGCTTACAGTACGGCAAAAAGGTGAATCGCTTACGGCAATTTGCGATCAGCAACACACTGCAAATTCTAGTGATCAATATTGATGCTTTTCGCAAGAACTTCGTTGGCACGGAAGACGAGCGCAAGAGCAATGTCATTTATAAAGAGAGTGACCGGCTTTCTGGCCGGCAGCCGATTGAGTTTGTGCAGGCCGCCCGGCCCATTGTGATCATCGACGAGCCGCAAAGCGTGGACAGTACCGACAAAGCGCAGGATGCCATTAAAGCGTTGAATCCGCTTTGCACATTGCGCTATTCTGCCACGCATCGTAATCCCTACAATTTAGTTTATCGGCTCGACCCGGTACGTGCGTTCGAGCTGCGGCTTGTCAAGCAAATCGTCGTTGCGGAAAACGCGGTGGAAGGCGGCATGAACAACGCGTTCGTGCGCGTGGAAAAGATCGACTACGTGAAAGGGTTTAAAGCAAAATTGCGTATTCAAGTGCAGGCTTCGGATGGCCCGAAAGAAAAATCCGTAACCGTGAAAGGTGGGGAAGATTTGCACGTGCTTTCGAATGAACGCGCCAACTATGCGGAGGGCTTTGTGGTGGCGGAGATCAATGCCGAGCCAGGCAATGAGTTCGTGCGCTTTAGCAACGGCAACATGTTGCGCTTGGGAGAAGAGATTGGCGGCATGCGCGAAGACGTGTGGCGCGCGCAGATTCGGCATACGGTCAAGAAGCATCTCGAAAAAGAGCTGCAATCGCGCGGTCGCGGCGTGAAAGTCCTGAGTCTGTTCTTTATTGACCGCGTGGCGAACTATCGCAACTATGACAGCGCCGGACAACCGGCCAAGGGCAAATTCGCTGAAGTCTTTGAGCGCACGCTAGCCGAGTTTGCTGCCGAGCCGCATTTCAAGAGTCTGGAATGGCTCAAGCTTCCGCTTGGGCAGTTGCATAACGGTTATTTCGCGCAAGACAAGAAGGGCGTGTTCAAAGATACGCGCGGGGATACGCAAGCCGACGATGAAGTCTATAATTTGATTATGAAGGAGAAAGAGCGCTTGCTTTCGCAGGATGAGCCGCTGCGGTTTATCTTCAGCCATTCCGCCTTACGCGAGGGGTGGGACAACCCGAACGTCTTTCAAATTTGCACACTGAACGAAAGCCGCAGCGCTTTGAAAAAGCGGCAGGAAATCGGCCGTGGTTTGCGTTTGCCGGTAGATCACAACGGCTTGCGGGTGTTCGATGAATCTCTCAACAAGCTGCTCATAGTGGCAAATGAAAGCTACGAAGATTTCGCCCGTGCACTTCAAACCGAATACGAAGAAGATTGCGGCGTGACCTTCGGCAAAGTGCCGATCACCGCATTTGCGAAGCTCGTGCGCGTGGTGGAGGGCGAGGAGTGCGCGATTGGCCGTGAAGCAGGAGAAACGATTCGCGCGGCATTGGTGCAACAAGGAATGCTCGATGCTGAGAACCGGATTCAGCCGGCTTTCAATCCGCAGCGCAAAGATTTCACGCTCGCCTTGCCTGAGTTATATCAAGATTTGCGACCGGCAGTGAGCGACCTCTTGTCATCCTGTCAAATCGAGCGACACATTCGCCGAGACAAAAACCAGGACCGCAATCGGCTGAACAAAGAAGTACAGCTCAGCCCCGAGTTTCAGGCCTTGTGGGAGCGCATCAAACCCAAAACGACCTATCGCGTGGAATTTAGCACCGAAGAGTTGATCGCCAGAGCGACGAAGGCGGTCAATGGCATGGAAAAAATTTTGCCGGCGCGCGTTCGAACCGCGCTAGGCGAGCTGCAGGTTACACACGCCGGCGTTGCTACGCGTGGCATGAGCACCTCTTTTGAGGAGATAGGATATGTTGGGCCATTGCCGGACGTGCTGGCGTATCTACAAAACGAAACCGAGTTGACGCGCTCGACGTTGCAGCGCATTCTCATCAATTCGGGAAGGCTGGCAGAGTTCTTTGTTGATCCGCAAAGGTTCATGGATGCCGTGGCGAAGATACTCAAGCACGAGCTGCACCGTTTGTTGGTGGAAGGCATCAAGTATGAAAAAATCGCAGGCAGTGGTTCGGAAGCGGAATGGGAAATGATGCTGTTCAAAAGCGAAGAGGTGATCGACTATCTCAATGCGCTGCAAGTGAGAAAATCAGTTTATGAGTATGTTGTGTATGAATCGGAAATCGAGCGCGCGTTCGCGCAGAGGTTGAATGAGCGCGACGACATACGGCTTTTCGTCAAACTGCCGGGCTGGTTTGTGGTGGAAACGCCGGTGGGCCGATACAATCCCGACTGGGCCATTGTCAAACACGAGAGCGAAACGCTCTACCTCGTTCGCGAAACGAAGAGCACGCGCGACTTTCTTAAGCTGCGCACGAGCGAAGCGGATAAAGTGCGCTGCGGCGCGCGGCATTTCGAAGCGCTGGGTGTGCCATTTGAAGTGGCGGTGAGGGCGGATGAATTTTAAGAAATCTATTAAGGATGGCAGAATAGATTGTTTATCAAACCCTGACTGTAGATTTTCGGATAGGCGGCGCGGATGCGGTGTTTGTACTCCATCAAGTTTAAGTTGCTTTGAGAATTTCATTGTTGTTTGTCATTCCGTTACGAATCTTCCCCAAATGCAGCACCAGTGCTAGGAAAGATGCCTACGGCATGACAATTTGAGGGGTGCGGTCATAACATTACATTGTCAAGTTGCTCATTTGAGAAATTCTCTGTAATACAATACCGCAAAACTTCGCTTTTTTAGCAGAGTTTTTAGCCACAGAATCACACCGAAATACACGGAATGGAATGAGCTATTTGTCATTATTCGCATTCAACAATTCCGTGCGCTTCCGTGTAATTCCGTGGCCACGCTTTTCTTTTGGTTGCGGCTACACCGCACTGTGAAACTCTGTGTCTCAGTGTTGAAAATAGTCTGCAACCGTGGGTTTGAGGTCGAGATGCAATAGTGTGGTGGGATTCTGTGGAGAGAGGGGATCGGAATTCACAGTAGCGCTTGAGGCGTTGGGCGTGATTTCGAGGACTATGAGCGATGGAGGGTGGTGAATTGGGAATGGTGAACTGTGAATGGTCAATTGTGAATTGTGAACTGGCAATTGTGAATTGTCAATTGAAGTCTGGCGGAGAGGGTGGGATTCGAACCCACGGTAGCGCTTGTGGCACTACACGCGATTTCCAGTCGCGTTCCTTCGGCCGCTCGGACACCTCTCCGGATTGAATTGTGAATGGTCAATTGTGAATTGATAATTGTCAATTATCAATTCACAATTCGAGCGGCGGAGAGGGGGGGATTCGAACCCCCGATCGACCGTTTAGAGCCGATAACGGTTTTCGAGACCGCCGCTTTCGACCGCTCAGCCACCTCTCCGGGTCGAAAAGATTGTTGATAGTGGATCGGCAAGATCTTTCTTTACGATCTACAATCTACCATCAACGATCTACCATCCTCTACCATGGAACTTCGTCTCAGAAACGAGGTGGAGCAGAGCGGGATCGAACCGCCGACCTCCACGTTGCGAACGTGGCGCTCTCCCAGCTGAGCTACTGCCCCGCGAAACTAAAAACTACTCAATTCGACGTACTGCCTTCTCTCAGTTTCTGAAAGAAGTGTTTAATCAATTGCTGACACTCATTCTGTTTGATGTTGCGCACAATCTGTACCGCCGGACCGAAGGGATTCGTGGACATCACATTCACGCCGGGCATCGAGCCGCACCCGCCGAAACGGGGGTCATCCGTGCCATAAACGATTTTGCCGATACGCGCCAATAAAATTGCGCCACAGCACATGGGACACGGCTCGACCGTAACATAAAGCGTTGCCCCATCCAAACGCCAACTAGCCTGGTGCGCGGAGGCCGCGGTGATCGACAAGACCTCGGCGTGTGCCGTGGCATCCTGCAGCGTTTCCGAAAGATTATGGCCTTTACCGATGACCATGTCTTCAAACACGATCACCGCCCCGATGGGAACTTCACCTTTGTCCAGAGCTTTCTCCGCTTCTTTGAGAGCGTATTGCATCCAATGCTCGTGTGTCAAGGCGATGATCTCCAATGATGCAAAATCAATTGAAAAAAAAGACAAGAAATGAAAATTTCTTGTCTTTCCCTCTCAGCCAAATTGGTACGCCCGGAAGGACTTGAACCCTCAGCCTCTTGGTCCGTAGCCAAGCGCTCTATCCAGTTGAGCTACGGGCGCGTGCAGCGAGCTGTAATATATCAGAATTTGTGAAAAAGTCAAACGGTTATTTCACGCTCGTTGATCGTGGATAGTTGATAGTGGATCGTACATGCTATTACAATCTACAATCCACCATCAACATCACCCAGTGGCGCATACGGGATTCGAACCCGTGTTACCGACGTGAGAGGCCAGCGTCCTAGACCACTAGACGAATGCGCCGTTTTTATTGTGGATTGTAGTTAGTTGATCGTGGCTCGTCAAGGGCCATCCACACCATCTACGATCCACACTCTACCATCCACGATCCACACCACACCACACAAGCTGGGGAGCAGGGATTCGAACCCCGATTCTACGGTCCAGAGCCGTATGTCCTGCCGTTGGACGACTCCCCAGTGTTCAGTATTCAGTAAACAGTGTTCAGTGTTCAGTTAATTGGGAGGTCGCGCGTCGTAGACGGCGGACAACGGTTTCCTTTCCCAGCACTGCCATGGTATCGAACAAACTCGGGCTGACGCCGAAGCCGGTAACGGCCAGGCGGGCGGCGTGAATGAACTTGGCCGCGGCAATACTTGATCTTTCTGCCATTGCGCGCAGGCAAGTTTCAATCTCAGTTGGGCCGAAAGCCGGCAGACTTTTCAAATCGTCGGCCAGGCGCGAGAGCCATGCACTCGTTTGCTCATCTTTCCAATGCTTCGCGCGCGCGGCTTCTTCGTATTTTTCCGGATCACGAAAGAAATACGCGCCATACGTCACAAAATCCGGAATGATCTTGAGGCGCGTTTTGAGCAGTCCGATGACTTTACGCAAATAATCACCCTGCAATTCCTGCCGCGAAATGATCTGTGCTTCAATCAAAGCCTCGGCAATACGATCCTCATAACTTGCGACCGGCAAACTGCTCAAATAGTGGCCGTTCAGCCATTCCAACTTCTTTTCATCGAACACCGCGTTGCTTTTCGAGATGCCGGAGGTGTCAAAGAGCGCAATCAATTCTTCGCGGCTGAGAAGCTCGCGATCATCTCCGGGCGACCAGCCGAGCAAGGCAAGATAATTGAACAGGGCCTCGGGCAGAAAACCCTTTTTCTCATATTCGCCGACGGCAGTTGCGCCGTGACGTTTGCTCAAACGCGTTTTATCCGTCCCGAGAATCAAAGGCACGTGAGCGAAGACCGGCATTTGCCAGCCGAAGGCGTTGTACAACATGATCTGCTTGGGCGTGTTCGAGATGTGATCGTCGCCGCGCAGCACGTGGGTTATGCTCATTTCATGATCATCGACGACGACTGCCAAATGATAGGTGGGCAGACTGTCCGAACGCAAGATTATGAAATCGTCGATAACGGCATTGTCAAAACTGACCTCGCCGTGCACCAGATCGTTGAAGCCCGTTTTACCCGGCGGTGAGGCGAGGCGAATCGCAAACGGCTTCTTTTCTGCAAGCTGTTTTCTTTCTTCTGCACCGGTCAAACGCGGGAAGGTTTCACGATAGCGAAAATCTTTTTTATCGCGCTTGGCTTGTTCGCGCGCAGCCTCCAATGCTTCATCAGAAACAAAGCTGCGATATGCATGCCCGCTTTCCAGTAAGCGTTGTGCATGCTGTTGATACCTCGCGATCCGCTCGGATTGGCGCACCGGCTCGCCTTCCCAATCCAAGCCCAGCCAGCGCAAGCCCTCGATGATGGCTCGCGTCATTTCTTCGCCGGAACGCTTGAAATCGGTGTCTTCGATTCTGAGAAAGAACTTGCCGCCGTGTTTCTTGGCATACAGCCAATTGAAAATCGCGGTTCGCGCCCCGCCGATGTGCAAAAAACCGGTCGGGCTCGGCGCGAAACGAACTGCTAGCATCAGCTATCCCTCTCAAATTGACCATTGACAATTCACCATTCACAATTGTGAATAGTGAATTGTCAATTGTGAATGGTCAATTGACTGTTGTGCTGAGAGGCAGGGATTCGAACCCTGGGTAGCGCTTTTGGCACTACAACCGCTTAGCAGGCGGCTCCTTTCGGCCACTCAGGCACCTCTCCGATATTGTCAATTGTGAACGGTGAATTGTGAATGGTCAATTGACAATTCACCGTTCACAATTCACCGTTCACAATTCCGCGGAGGGCGGGAGACTCGAACTCCCAAGGGTGTATAGCCCAGCGGTTTTCAAGACCGCCGCCATACCAATTAGGTCTAGCCCTCCCTGTGGGGATAGAGAAAACTGCTGAATATACAAATCCGGCTTAGTGGAGTCAATCTTTTTTTCGGCCGGTTTTGACAAAATACTAAGGCCGGTACGCCGTCACAATCCCATAGCGCAACGCGCCCACGCGATACGCCAGCCACATGCGCATCACCGTCAATCCGAAAACCCGCTCCCGTTTTTCTCGATCCAGCAAATAACGCCAATAATCCCATTTGGTTCCTAGTCCGCGCAGCATTCGCTGGAGAACCACCGTCCACGTGCGCTGTACGCGCACGCTCACGTCTTCGCTATTTTCGACGACGAAGCCGGCCTGTTGTAACAATTGGCAATACTCGCTCGCACTGCCGAGGCCGGCCAGCCGGCCTTCACGGCAAATAGGCTCGAGTAGAAAGCGCACTTCCCAATCTCGCGGTGATTCGCGCGCCAGCCAGGCGCAGATGACGAATCTGCCACCGGGGTGCAGCACGCGCAACGCTTCAGAAAAGCACCGGTGTTTGTCTGCCATGTGTTCGGTGCTTTCAATTGCCAGAACGGTATCAAAGGTTTGCGCGGGTAGGGAATTCGTCAGCCAGTCTTGCAGCAAATAGTTTGGCCGCGAGCCGTTTTCAGAGAGCGATTGTGCTTGCGCGTAGGCATACTGTGCCGGTGACACCGTTAGCGCCGTGACGCGCGCATTGTAGTTCAGGGCGAGCCAGCGCGAGGTGGCGCCATAGCCGGCTCCGACGTCGCAAACGGCAGCGTCCGGCTGCAAGCGCGCATGTTGAGCGACCGTAACCAGAAGCTGTAGAGTCGCTTCTGACGGTGTTTCATTGCCGGTCAGCCACAGGCCGTGATGCATATGCTCGCCCCAGAGCTCGCGATATAAAACATCAAGCTCATCGTAATGATGCGCAACGGCATCCGGTTGCCAGGCGATTCTAGGCAGTATCATCGCCACGTTCCGTATTCAGGAACACCCTCAAACGTCATCCCGTAGGTGCGTTCATTTGAAAACCGCCATGAACTCATATACCGCCTAAGACTTTGAATACATCTGTCAACAGCCACCAAATTCCAACCAATATGATTGCCCCGGGAATCACGAATCGCAGCCAATAGTACAGCCCGAGGGCAAAACGCGAATGTTCATTTAGCGCCAGTTCTTTGAGCGCTGTCGAGCGTTTCATCACCCAGGCAATCGTTATGACCGCAAGCAGGCAACCCATGGTCTGCATGCCAGAGCCAAAAGTCAAATCCCAGGGAACGAAGATTCTCATATTGATCATCGGTGGAATGGCAACGAGAAAGACGAGCGCCGATAAGAGCCAGACCGCGCGGGCTCGACGCAACGGCGTATTATCCGTGATGCCGGCCACCAAAACTTCAAATGCCGCGAGGTCAGACAAGAGCCCGGCTCCAAAGAGGCCAACGAAAAAGAGCAGGCCAAAGAGCCATCCTGCCGGAATCGCGGCAAAGACCTGTGGTAGCGTGAAAAAAATAAGTCCCGGGCCGCTGCCGGGCTCGAGCCCAAGAGCAAAAACCGCCGGAATGATGGCAAAACCGGCGAGCACGCCTGAGATCGAATCACCGAGCGTCGTCCAGATGGCATTCGTTTTCAAATCGTCATCGCTGTTCAAATAGGAACCGTAGACTACCATGAAGGTGCCGCCGAGGGAAAGCGAGAAGACGGTTTGGCCGAGGGCGGCGACCATGACTTTGCCGGTAAGCGCATGCCAATCGAACTTTAGGATGTACCATTCGACACCAGGCGCAGCGCCAGGTAGGGTGAGGGCGCGAACGATGAGGATGATTAAAATGACAAGCAAGGCCGGCATGATGATCTTGCTGATGACTTCAATGCCTGAGCGCAAACCCTTCAGCAGAACGGCGGCGCAGCTCAGAATCACGAGGCCGGTGCATGACAACTGTAACGCGAGCGATTTGGCCACAAACCCGGTTGGCGGCGGTAGAATTTCAGCAGCATGAAGAGAGATATCAAATGCCAAGGCCAGCTCGGCAATGGCGTGATACAGCACCCAGCCAACGGCATTGGAATAGTAGCCCGTCGCTACCAGAACCACGGCGAAAAAGAACCATCCGAGGCTACGGCCGTAAGGCACGCCCGCGCGGGCAAAAGCGCCGGCGGTTCCATGTCGCGTGTAACGCCCCAACGCCCACTCCGCCATCAGCGCCGGTATGCCGATCAAAACGTTGACGAGCATGTAAAAGATCACAAAGGGGGCGCCACCGAATTTCCCCACCATATAAGGAAAGCGCCAAAAATTTCCCAGGCCGACCGCAACCCCAATCATGGTCATGAGGACAGCGAACTTGGAGGTAAAAGTTTCGCGTGTGGGATTGCTCATTGGCTTGTAGTAGCCCCTTCAGGGGCCGGGCGGTTATTCCGTGATGGAGGTTAACTTGACTATGTCACATTAAAAACCACACCTCAGTCAAATGAAAAACACGAAGGACACGAAGAACGCAGCGCGGCGTAGCCGCAACCAATAGAAAAGCATAGCCACGGAATTACACGGAAGCGCACGGAATTATTGAATGCGATTAACGACAAATAGCTCATTCCATTCCGTGTATTTCTGTGTGATTCTGTGGCTAAAAGCTCTGCTAAAAAAGCGAAGTTTTGCGGTATTGTATTGCAAAGTTGCACGAAGAAAAGCCAAGTAAATGCTCGTTTTGTATTGATTTTCTCCTGTAAAAAAGGTTCCGGATTGCCAGCTTTGTGAAGCTTCGTGTCCTTTGTGTCTTTGTGTTGTGCTTTTGCTTTATATGCTGAATCGCGAATAATCTGACATAGTCAAGTTAAAGACGTCCACAGTTATCGATCGTCCGGGATGAGGCTATCGCATGATTGGTAGTAGCTTGCTTCAGGAGTGGAGTGGTGAGTAGTCACGGGTGCCTGAAGGCACTACTACGAGCATTACGAGGAGCCGTTGCGATCGTATGGAATGATGTTATCCCATTCCTCGGCGCTGGAGCGTGCGACAAATGCGACGACCGGCTCGGTAGCGCTCATGTTGAAGACCTCGTGGGGCACGCCGGGCTCAATGAAGATAAAATCACCGGCTTCATTTTCCACGGATTGCGTCAAGCCCGCACCATACTCGTGGCGCACGCGTCCCTGCACGATATAGAGCATCACTTCAAAACCGACATGAATGTGCGCACCGGCAACTCCCCCGGGCGGAATCGTGGCAACGTTGATCGACAACGCTTTCGCACCCACGTTCTTTGCCGACATACCCTGCTTATAGTGAATCCCGTTCCATTCTCGATTGTTCCCACCGCCGCGAATGACGGCAATGCCGTCATGGTGTTCGAGCGCTGGCTGCACTGCTGGTTTTGGGTTTGACATGGGTTCTCCTTGAAAAGCAGTGAGCAGTAATCAGTGATCAGTAATCAGTAATCAGTGACTGATCACTGATCACTGATTACTTCACCGCATAATCATCCCCATAATACTTGCTCGTGATCCTGGTATGAAACTTAACCGCAGAGATCGGCTCATATTTCGGCGCGCCCAGGCCGGGAAGCACCTCAAGGATCTCTTCTTCCCAAACGTAGATGGCCATGGGAAAAGTGACGCGCGGTTGATCATAGAGCCCGGCTTGCATCGGCTTGCCCACGCGATGGGTGGTGGAAGGCAAGCGGTCATTGGTGATACGCTGCATATAATCGCCGGTATTCAGGATAATCGTTCCCATGGGTGGATTCAAGCGAATCCATTTCATGTTTTCTCGATTCAGCACTTGCAGGCCATCGACTGCCTGGGAGGGCAGGAGCGTATAGAGATCGACGTCTTCGTGGCCCAACATGCGACCGGCACCGGAAGCCGCATCCTCCTTGCTGATCGGCGGATAGTAGTTTAGACGAAATCCGAAATTCGTGCGCGTTAGTTTTCGGTCGTAGAGATGCGGATCGCATCCGAGATAGCACAGGATGCTCTGCATGATCGGGAGTATGAGCCGTTCGTGCTGGGAACAGATTTGCCGAAAAAATGGCTCGAACCCACGCAAGGGCCAAAAACGCTCCTCTTGGTAGCCTGAATCATCATCGAGATTGAAAGCCCGGCGACAAAACACCCAGCCTTCGACGAGGTCGGGATGGATGATGGTCGTCTCCTTGATAGGAAAATAACCTTGATTGACCGAGCCGAACCTTTGCGCGCGATATTTCATGCGCTCTTCGCGAGTGGTCTTTGCAAAGAGCTCGCAGGTTCTCTCCCCGGCTTCCTTATAAAGTCTGGAATCAACGCCGTGGCCGGTGAGGATGGCGAAGCCGATTCCCTCCAGCGCCGTGCCCAGCTCTTGCGCGAATTTCATCTTTCCTGTCTCGCCGCCCGCAAAGAATTGGCTGAGATCACACGTTTTGATCTCATAGTCTTCGTCAAATTGATCCTCTTTTTCGCTTTCCGCCAGATGATAGGTTTGTTCTTTTTTCACCTGATCGTAGCGGCTGAAATCCTGATTCAGGGCGGTGATGCCTTGTTCTTGAGCGGAGCTCATGGTACTGCCTCCTGGTTGGGCAAAGTGTGCGCGCACTGCAGGCGTTATTTGGCAAGCTATAAGGGCCAGGCTGCCGGGGAACACAATTTATCACATGTCACACCTACGGTGTTAAGAGGAGTAGGAGATTGTTGAACTATAAACATTCCACCCCTAACGGGCATAGGTGTCAAGCTAAGCGCTTTCATATTTTGGAGGACAAACGTTCAGTCTAGACTTTCACAATTTTTTTCCTAGTTTGTAC
>JBOHQX010000302.1:0-22532 GCA_050732395.1 bacterium | reverse complement strand
AGGATACATCATAAAATGAGCGGCTGCTAGCCACAATATAACAACAGAATCGCTGGAGCCCAAATCGATAGTTTAAAAAATACATAAATCTGCATTTTCTCGAGGTTCTCGGACGGACACTAAATTACGCCATGAGCAACTTTTGTGTCCACAACAGTATTGCCCTGCGAACGTTACCGGCAGAGTTTTGGCGCTGCGCCGAGTATTTGAGGATTAAGTGGCACCATGAGCTTCCCGTAAAGACCTCTTGCACAGTCCTGTCTCCCGGGCAAAGCACCATGTGGATCAGGCGAACCCGCACCGAGCTCGGCTTTCTCCGCGCACGCAGATCTCGGAGCGGAACCAATCGCCTCACGAACCCCAACGTCAATCCCGTAAGCGGCACAAACCCGAAGGAATGGAAGGCTAGTTATGTACGAAGAAGTGAAAATCTCTGAATGCTGAAGCGCTTGGGCGTCATTTGGCTCGTAACAGTTCGTCTGATCTACGATTTCCGATTGACGATTGTAAATCGCTCATCGTAAATCACAATAAATCGAACCCCCAGGAGCATAGGTGTCAAGCCAAGTAATTCAGCACAACTTTTGTTTACAACTTCATAAAAACTCATCCACTAAATCCCCTTCTCTTAAAAAGAGAAGGGGACTTTCAGTGCATCAAACCGGCTTTCTCCCCTTCTCTTCCCAAGAGAAGGGGTCGGGGGATGAGTTTTGGTGGCATCAAGGCCTCTTAGCTTGACATCTATGCCCCCAAGGTTTCTTCGAAAACAAAGCAGGCCCACTTTTCCCATGAAAGTATGTTTGCTCGGCGCAACTTTCGCCACCCACAATATGGGCGTTAGCGCTCTGACCGCGGGAGCGATTCAGGTTATTCTGCATCGTTTTCCGGACGCGGAAATCGCTTTGTTGGATTATGGCAAGCAAAGCTCTCGATACGACCTTCAAGCAGGCGGGCGCACGGTTCCGATCCAGCTCATCAATATGCGCTTTTCTCCAAAGCTCTATCTGCCCAACAACATCGCGCTGCTGCTGTTGATCGCATTCATGCTGAAGCTCATTCCTTCTCAAAAGCTGAGAGCTTCGATCATATCGAGGAATTTCTGGCTGAACCAGATCAACGAAGCAGGCCTCATCGCAGCCCTGGCCGGCAGCGACAGCTTCAGCGAAGTTTACGGCCTCGGCAGGTTGTTCTACGTCGCCTTGCCCCAACTGCTCGTTCTGCTCATGGGAAAAAAGCTGTTCCTGCTGCCGCAAACTCTGGGGCCGTTTCAAAGTCCCCTGGGCAGAGCCCTGGCCAGATACATTCTACGGCGCGCCAGTGCGACCTATGTAAGAGATTTTGCCGGGCAACAGTTGATGGAAGAGACGCGCGGCCTTCAGCGCCTGCGCGGGAAACTGCGATTTTGCTACGACGTTGGCTTTGTCGTAGAGCCAATGCCGGCGCACTGCGCGGAGCTGGACCGTTTACTCGAAAGGAAAGGCGCCAAGGGTTGTGTGGTTGGCATGAACGTCAGCGGGCTGCTGCTCATGGGGGGTATACGCGCAACAACATGTTCGGATTGCAGGTTGACTATCGCGAGCTGGTCCACGACACGATCCATTTTCTAATGAGAAAGCCGGACGTTGTTGTTCTGCTCGTTCCACACGTCTTCGGCCCGCCAACCCATGCGGAAAGCGATGCGGTTGTTTGCGCGCGAATTTATGACGAGCTGCAGGCGCAGTACGGCGACCGGCTCTGTTTCACCCGGAGAAATTACAATCAAAACGAAATCAAACATATCATCGGCCGGTGCGATTTTTTCATCGGCTCGCGCATGCATGCCTGTATCGCAGCGCTTTCGCAATGCATCCCGGCAGTGGCAATTGCCTACAGCCGGAAGTTTTCAGGCGTGATGCGGACCATTGGGGCTGAGTCCCTGGTTGCGGACCCCCGGGAAATGAATAAGCAGAGAATCTTGACGATCATCGACGAGGCATTTGCGCACAGGAATGAGCTTCGTGAACAACTCGAGCGAAAGATGCCACTGGTGAAAGCAAGCGTATTTAACTTGTTGAACGATATACACGAGCAATGCGCCTCCGGAATATAAAAGACGTGGTGGACTGGCGGCTCTGTTTGGGCTGCGGCGTGTGCGCCTATATTTGTCCAGAAAGTAAAATTAAATTGGTGGATATGGTCAACGATGGCATCCGGCCGATCGTGGCGGACGAGGGCTGCGGGCCTTCCTGCGAGTGCCTGCTTGCATGCCCCGGCGCCGAGATTAGCCATTCTCCTGCTGTGCCTGCTCCCGGATCGATTGCCGGCTTACAGCAAGGTTGGGGGCCGGTGCTCGAGATCTGGGAAGGTTACTCGGCGGATCAGGAAATACGCTTCCACGGCTCTTCCGCAGGCCTTGCCACTGCGCTCGCTCTTTATTGTTTGGAAAAAGAAGCTATGTATGGCGTCATGCACATCGCAGGCGATGCGGAAATACCCTGGCGCAATAAAACGGTTCTGAGCAGAGACCGGGAAGCGCTGCTAAAAGGGACGGGATCGCGCTACGCCCCGGCCTCGCCATGCGACAGCCTGGATCAAATCGAAGCGGCGCCCAAGCCATGTGTGTTCGTTGGCAAGCCTTGTGATGTTGCCGGCTTGAGGAAGGCGCAAGCCTTGAGGCCGCAGCTCAACGGCAAGATTGGCATTGCCATTGGAATATTTTGCGCCGGTACGCCGTCCACGCAAGGCACGCTGGATTTGCTGCAGCAGTGTAACGTCGATCCGGGTGCAGTTGCGGAGATCAGGTATCGCGGCAATGGCTGGCCGGGCAGGTATACGGTGCGGCAGAAGGGCGAGGAACATCCCGCTCAGCACATGTCTTATCAAAGCGCGTGGGGGTTCCTGCAAAAATACCGGCCCTATCGCTGCCACCTCTGTCCGGATGGCACCGGCGAATTTGCCGATCTCTCGTGCGGCGACCCATGGTATCGCGAGATTGAAGAAGATGAACCTGGTTATTCGCTGCTGGTCGTGCGCACGGAAAGGGGACGCAAGATCCTGCACGCAGCGAGAGACGCGGGCTACGTCGTGCTCGCGCGGGCGGAGAACAAGAAGCTGGAACAAGCGCAAAAAAATTTATTGGGAAAAAGAAGCGCGATTTGGGGAAGGTTGATCGCGATGCAGGCATTCGGAATCCCTGTACCGCGCTTGCGTGGTTTTTCACTTTTTAGAAACTGGTGCAACTTATCGATTACGGCAAAGCTGCGCTCTATTTTCGGCACGGCAAAAAGAGTGATCATGCGCGAATACTACAAGCCGCGCCGCTTTTACGGGCATGCCAAACCGGAAACAGACAAAAGCGCGGTTCTCTAGAATTGCTGTGAGCTTCAGGAGGTATAAGATGAAGGTAGCGATCCTTGCCGGAGGCGTTGGCACGCGCCTCGTCGAAGAGACACAAATCAAGCCTAAGCCAATGGTCGAAATTGGAGGCAAGCCGATCCTCTGGCATATCATGATGCACTATTCTTTTTACGGGTTCAAACAATTCGTGATCGCGCTCGGATATAAAGGCGAGGTGATCAAGCAGTACATGATGGACTATTGCTCGTTGCACAGCAACCTGAGAGTGAGCTTGCGCACCGGCAAAGTCAAGATGAACGGCGGTTACACACCGGATTGGACGATCGATTTGGTCGACACCGGAATTTCAACTCTGACCGGTGGGCGCATCAAGCGTCTCGTGCCTTTTCTTGGCAATGAAACATTTATGCTGACCTGGGGTGACGGCGTTTCCGACGTGAATTTGCTCGATCTTTTGGCTTTCCACCGGTCGCATGACAAACTGGCGACGATGACGGCGGTCCGTCCCCCAGCGCGCTTCGGGCATCTGGTGGTGAGAGATCGCCAGGTCGTAGAATTCTCGGAAAAGCCTCAGACCAAAGAAGGGTGGATCAATGGCGCGTTTTTTGTGCTGGAACCGGGGGTCTTCGATTACATCGATGGCGACGACACACAATGGGAGCGCGGGCCGTTGGAACGACTGGCCAAAGACGGACAACTGATGGCCTATCAGCATACTTCGTTTTGGCAATGTATGGACACCTTGCGCGACAAGAAACTGCTCGAAGACCTTTGGCAAAGTGGCAATGCGTCATGGAGAATGTGGGATTGATCATATGCGCATACTGCTGACTGGTCACAAGGGATACCTCGGCACCGTCATGGCGCCGCTGCTACAGGCTGAAGGGCATGAGGTCATCGGGCTGGATAGCGATTTGTACGAGCACTGCACGTTTGGCGAGGGCATGCCGATCCTGCCGGAGATCAAAAAAGACATTCGCGACGTTACGGCTCGTGAGCTGAAAGGATTTGAGGCGGTGATCCACCTCGCCGCCCTTTCCAACGATCCTCTGGGTGACTTGAATCCGAAGTTGACCTCCCATATCAACTATCTGGCCTCGGTGCGGCTTGCCCTGCTGGCAAAAGAAGCCGGGGTCCCGTTCTTTGTTTTTTCCTCTTCGTGCAGCAACTATGGCGCAGGAGGCGAAGACTTGTTGAACGAGGAATCTGCGCTCAATCCGATTACGCTTTATGGCTCCTCCAAAGTGCGCGTGGAGCTGGAGGTCTCCAAGCTGGCGGACGACAAGTTCACTCCGGTCTTTCTCCGCAATGCCACGGCTTACGGCGTCTCACCCCGATTGCGCTTTGATCTCGTGCTCAACAATCTTGTGGCCTGGGCATTTACCACCGGCCGGGTCCACATTAAAAGCGATGGCACACCCTGGCGCCCCGTCGTTCACGTTCAAGACATCGCGCGTGCTTTTATTGCGGTGTTGCATGCCCCGCGGCAATCGGTGCACAATCAGGCTTTCAACGTCGGGCGCACGGAGGATAACTATCGTATCCGGGATTTGGCCACAATGGTCGAGCGCATAGTGCCGGGCTGCCAAATCGAGTACGCGCAGGACGCAGGACCGGACCAGCGCTGTTACCGCGTCGATTGCAGCAAACTCATGCGCACCTTGCCCGAGTTTAGACCGCAATGGGACGCCCAACGGGGCGCAGAGGAATTGTACGCGGCCTATCAGAAAGTCGGATTAACCCTTGAAGAATTTGAGGGACCAAAATACAAGCGCGTCGCCCACCTCCAGCAGCTGCTGCAAAGCGGCCGTTTGGATAAGGATCTGCGCTGGGCGGCATGACAACTTGAGGTGTCGGTTGCAATTGAACGTCGTCAACACAATATGGGGCAAGTAACTTACAGTAAGGTCGTATTAAGCTTGTGAATATGAAGTCAATGTTTTACCGATCCGAATCATGCTGCCGAGCGTGCGCAGGGGGTCGACTCGAATCCATTATGTCTTTCGGCCGCTCGCCCCTGGCCGATCGTCTGTTGACGGCAGACCAGCTCAAGTTGCCGGAGCTGATCGCGCCTTTGAATTTGGCTTTTTGTCACGATTGTGCGCTGGTCCAGATCGTTGAAACCGTTGCGCCTGAAGTTCTCTTTGGCGAAGGTTATCCGTATTTCTCTTCCGTCTCCCCGGCGCTGTTGGAACACTTCGGCGAGAGCGCGAGGGGATTGATCAATAGCAACGACCTGAATGCCCACAGCCTGGTGATCGAAGCGGCGAGCAACGACGGCTATATGCTGAAGAACTTCGTCGCGAAGGGGATACCGGTTCTCGGCATCGATCCGGCTCCGCTTCCGGTCAAAGCCGCGCAAAAGGCCGGCATCCCCACCATATGTACGTTCTTCTCACCCGTCCTGGCCAGACAGCTTTGCGACGAAGGTCGAGTAGCCGACATTTTTCTGGCCAATAATGTGCTGGCTCATGTTGCCGATCTGAATGGATTTATCGAAGGCATTCACATCGTACTGAAACCGACGGGTACGGCCGTGATCGAGGTGCCTTACGTTGTCGACCTGGTCGATCATGGCGAGTTTGATACTATTTATCACCAACACCTTTGTTACTTTTCCGTGACGGCATTGGACCGTTTATTTCGCCGGCACGGCCTATTTCTCAATCGTGTCAGGCGTGTTCGCCTCCATGGCGGATCGTTGCGGCTGTTTGTGGAGCCGCGCGAAGCCGTCAGCGATTCCGTGCACTTCCTGCTTTGGCAGGAGGAGGAGAGAAAAGTTGATCAAATCGATTTCTACCGTGATTTCGCCGGCCGGGTGCGCGCCCTCAAGCGCTCATTGCGGCGGCTCCTGAACGGTCTCAAGCGCAAAGGTAAGACGATTGCCGCCTATGGTGCGGCGGCCAAGGCTACGACGCTGCTGAATTATTGTGGTATCGACCAGCAGTTGATTGATTTCGTTGTTGATTTGAACCCATGTAAACACGGCCGTTACATGGGCGGCAATCATTTACCCATCCTGCCAACCTCAAAGCTAGACGAGCACAAGCCGGATTACGTTTTGCTTCTCGCCTGGAATTTTGCTGAAGAAATTCTGCGGCAAAATACGCGCTATCGCGAAGGCGGTGGAAAATTCATCGTCCCGATCCCGCAACCGGTCATCGTCTAATGTCGCCAGCTCAAATCCCGCATGCACGCTTCGAAGAAACACATTCGCCAAATCACACATGCGACTATGCCGGCCGCAGGGCATCGGGGCAGGAAGCTTATAAATTCTCTCACTTTGAGCATCAATTCCGTCTGCAAAAACCCCACTCCGGCGGTAAAACATTTTGACCCCATGCGCCTGGTAAGGTGAAGATGCACGCGATTACGAAAGCAAAAAAGCTGAAAATCGCTTTCGTCCCCCAGCTTCTGGACATGATTTTTCCACCCATGCAAAGCGCGATAGGGATCTGGACTTATGAAGTCGCCCAGCGTTTGGCACGGTCTGGAGAGGTCACGGTCTATTCAGGACGCTTGTCGAAGCAGGCAGAGTCGAAACAGGGCGTGCACTATCGACCGATTTCACCAGCCGCTGATCGATGGTTGCTCCGGCTGCTCAAGCGATTTGCCGTATTCTATCACGGCCCTCCTCCCCTGTTCGCCTCCGCTTTGTTTTATTGGGGATATGCCTTGCAAGTGGCGATCGACTTGCAAAAGCGCCGCTGCGATATTGTCCATCTCCACAATCTTTCGCAATTCGTGTTGATCATCCGGGCTTTCAATCCAAAAATCAAAATCATTCTGCACATGCATTGCGAATGGTTGTCACAACTCGATCGGCCCATGATCGCGCACCGGCTGAACCAGGTCGATGGCGTTATCGGATGCAGTGAATATATCACGAAAAAAATCCGACTGGCTTTTCCCCGTCTGGCTGCTCGTTGCCAAACCGTGCCTAACTGAAATTGTCGCAATTCTATGAGAAAAGTTACCTGGCGCAATTGCAGGAACGCCTTCCCGCCGGACTGACAGACTGCGTGACTTTTTCCGGTGCTTTTCCGTACTCGCGCCTGGTTGACCGCTATCGTGAGGCCGGCGTGTTTGTCTTTCCCTCGGTATGTCAAGAAGCATTTGGCATGCCCATCATCGAAGCGATGGCATGCCAGGTCCCCGTCGTCGCCACCCGAAGCGGTGGCATTACGGAAGTCGTTGAAGATGGCAGCACCGGCCTCCTGGTAGAACGCGGCGACGCTACGGCGCTGGCGCAGGCGCTCATGCTTCTGCTCGCGAATGATGAGCTCAGGCGAAGGATGGGAACAGCCGCGCGGCAACGCGTGCGCGAGCGCTTTTCGTGGGAGCGGATCGCTGCAGACCTGTATTGTGAGTACGAACGAATGCTTGGGAATACCGCAAGCCAATATCCGTCGGGATTGAATTGAAGTAACGGAGGCCTGGTCATGTATGATATGGATACCGGTGTGATCGTGAAGCGGGCTGGGCGTAAAGTCGATCGCGTTCAGCAGGTCAAAGCCGATTTGATGGAGAAGCACGAAAAGTGGCTGGCCGGCAATAATCTCGAAGCACTATACTCTCATGTCATTCACGCCTGGCGGGTGGAGCGAATTCTGGAATTCACCCGGGATATTCGCGGCAAGGGTTTGGACCTCGGCTGCTTTGCGGGGACCGTTGCTGAAAAAATTTTGCAGCAAGGCGGCAAGGAGATCATTGGAATTGATCGGCTCGAAAAAGCCCTGAAGCTCGCCGCGTTGCGAGGGATTCAACCCATTCTGGCGGATATAGACGATACGATTCTAGATTTTCCGGACAATTATTTTGACTACGCCCTTGCCAGCGAAGTGCTGGATTATGTCTTTGACCCTGACGCTGTGATTGCAGAGGTCCGGCGCGTGCTGAAGCCGGGCGGCAAGCTGATCATCACGGTCCCCAACCTCGCCAGTTTCGGCAACCGGTTACTCATGTTGCTTGGACGGCCTCCTTACCAGATGGAAGTTCGGCCGCACCAGGGCGGCTACTGGCGCTATTTCACCTTTGACACCATGCGCAGCTTGCTTTGCGATCACGGCTTTGTCATCCGTAGAATGGACTCCACGGTTTTTGCCTGGCCGTTGATTCGCTTGGAGTTCAGTCGATGGCCACGCCTGCACAAATTCTTTGTCAAGCGTGACGAATGGCAGCAGCCGCGGATTTATTTCAGCAAGCTCTTGGCCCGTCTCCTTCCCAGGCTGGGTGAGAACATCGTCGTGCTCGCCGAAAAATCGGCGCCGTCGAGGTAAAGCGTAAGGCGCAACACGTAATGACTTACGCATTTCGCATTACGCGCCCCGTATTACGTGTTACGCGCTACGATCACACCAAAGAGGAAAAATCCATGAAGACCTTTACCATTTCCTATTTGCTCGTGGCACTTATGGCCGTGGCATTCGTTCATGCTCAGGATTTCATCGAGCAGGAATATGCCGTGAAGCGCCATCGCTTTGACAATGCCGAAATGGCCGCTTTCCCCAAGCAGTTTTTCCAAAGCCAGGAAAACAGCCGGAACTGGTTGAACCCGGCGACACGCTTCCATAAACGGGGAGAGAGGTGGCAAAATCCCCTGGGAGAACGAGGCTTTATGGGCCGAGGCGCACGGATAGATTCAAAATTCTCTTTATCTTCACGCCAGACGCAGCACGGTTCAGCCTCAGAAGGCGCGCCAGCTCCTGCGGTGACTCTTTCTGGAAATATACAAGAAGCCTGGATGCGCCACTATGGATCAGGACTGGTTCCTGCTTATGACGTCGCGACCGCCATGACCACTGACGCCTCCGGCAACGTCTATGTGACGGGTTACAGCACGACCCGATCGTTTGGGGATTATTTCACGGCGAAGTATAACGCCGCCGGCGTGCAAGTCTGGAGTGCGCGTTATAATGGAATTGAAAATGGCGATGATTGGGCTTTTGCCATTGCCGTGGACGTTTCCGGCAATGTCTATGCGACGGGACACAGTTATGACTCAGCCACAAACTACGACTACGCCACGATCAAATACAATTCCGCCGGAATGGAGGAATGGGTTGCTCGCTACAATGGCCCGGGCAATTTTGACGACTATGCCATCGCGCTGGCAGTTGACGCCGCCGGCAACGTCTACGTTACCGGGCGAAGTCTGGGTTCTGGCACGCAATATGACTACGCCACGGTCAAATACAACTCCGCCGGTGCGGAACAATGGGTCAGCCGTTATAATGGGCCGGGAAATGCCGATGACGTGGTCTGCGCCCTGTCCGGTGATGATACGGGCAACGTCTACGTCACGGGTTATAGCTATGGCTCGGGCACTGGAGCCGACTACGCCACGGTCAAATACAATTCCGCCGGCGCAGAACAATGGGTTTCACGCTTGAATGGTCCGGGAAATCTCGATGACGTGGCACACGCTCTTGCCGTAGACGATTCCGGCAACGTCTACGTGACGGGATCGGCTTATGACGTACTTACGGGATATGATTATACTACCGTGAAATACAGCGCAACCGGCGCGGAACAATGGATCGCACGCTACAATGGGTCGGGCAATCCACCGCATGACTTTGCCAGCTTCGTCACCGTTGACGGGCCGGGCAACGTCTACGTGACGGGCTACAGCACCTCCGGTGGAATCACGGTGGATTACGCCACGATCAAATACAATTCTGCCGGAGCAGAGCGATGGGTTTCGCGCTACAATGGTCAGGGAAATTTTGATGATGTGGCCTACGCTCTGGCGGTGGATCTTTTGGGTAATGTCTACGTGACCGGAGTAAGTGGTGATCATCCACAATATGATTATGCCACGGTCAAATATGATTCCGCCGGTGCAGAACAATGGGTCTCCCGCTACAATGGGCCGGGAAATAGCGGCGACGACGCCACGGCGATCGCCGTCGATCCGGCCGGGAACGTATTGGTAACGGGGTATAGTTTTGGCCCAGACACAGATTTTGATTACGCCACGGTCAAATACAATTCCGCCGGCGCGGAACAATGGATCGCGCGTTACAATGGGTTGGGTAATTCCGATGATCATACCAATGCAATTGTTGTCGACCCGGCCGGCAACGTCTATGTGACGGGATATAGTTATGGCTCCAGCCCATTTTATGATTACGCCACGATCAAATACGATGCCACCGGCACGGAACAATGGGTCGTGCGTTACAACGGGCCGGGAAATTCTGACGATCGCGCGATCGCGATTACTTTAGACCCAGCCGGCAACGTCTACGTGACCGGGTCAAGCTTTGGAGCAGGTCCATTTTTCGATTACGCCACGATCAAATACAATTCCGCCGGAACGGAGCAATGGGTCGCTCGCTACAATGGCCCGGGAAATGGTTCTGACGAGCCCTGCGCACTCGCCGTTGACGCCGCAGGAAACGTTTATGTGACGGGATTGAGTGCGGGCTCGGGCACCAGAAATGATTACGCCACGATCAAATACAATTCTGCCGGGACGGAAGAATGGGTGGTCCGCTACAATAGCCCGGCGAATTCCACTGATAATGCCTCGGCTTTGGCGGTCGATGCGGCCGGTAACGTCTATGTGACTGGTCACAGCCAGTCCCGCACCGCTTTTGATTTAGCTTTTGACTACGCGACGATCAAATACAATTCCGCGGGGGAGGAACAATGGGTCGCTCGCTACGACGGTCCGGGAGGCTTTGATGACTTTGCCGTCGCGCTTGCCCTTGACCCGGCCGGCGAGGTTTATGTGACAGGATATGGTACTGGCTCTGACACCGGTGATGATTACGCCACGGTCAAATACAATTCCGCCGGCGCAGAACAATGGGTCGCTCGCTACAATGGACCGGGAAATTCTACCGACCATGCCTCGATGCTGGCGGTAGACCCGGCCGGCAACGTCTATGTGACCGGATGGAGCTCAGGCTCGGGTTCTGATTATGCTACGGTCAAATACAATTCCGCCGGAGCGGAACAATGGATCGCCCGCTATAACGGACCTGTAAACGATTTTAACTTTGCCTCCGCGCTTGCTCTGGACGCGACTGGCAATGTGTATGTGACAGGATACAGTGTTGGCTCCGGCACAAGCGGCGATTATACCACGATTAAATACAATTCCAGCGGTGCGGAGGAATGGATCGCACGATCCGACGGGCCGGGCCATCCAGACGACTATGCCCACGACCTCGCTGTAGATCTTTCAGGCAACGTCTATGTGACGGGAAGCAGCTATGAGGCCAACTCCTCGTGGGCGCTGTGCACGACAATCAAATACAATCAGAATGCCATTGCATCGTCGGTCAACACGATCAACGGCGAAGCGCCGGTCGCATTTGAGCTTGGGTCAAACTACCCCAATCCGTTCAACCCGGAGACGACCATTCAGTACACTATTTCCGCCCAAGCTGGCGGCAGCGTGCCGGTGACTTTGCGCATCTACAATCTGCAAGGCCAGCTCATGCGCACGCTGGTTGATGGTCAGCAACCACCAGGGCGCTATCGTGTGGTGTGGGATGGAAGGAATGGTGCCCGCGTCAGCCTCTCCGCCGGCGTCTATCTTTACACCCTGACCGCCGGCCATTTCAAAGCCGCCAAGAAGCTGACAATTCTAAAGTGAAAGCAAGAACGCAATACGCGATGCGGAATACGCAATAGTCTACGTCTTCCGTCTTGCGTCCTCGATCTTTCGTCTCACGTCTTACGTCTTTCGTCTTCCGCACTCCCTTTCACGATTACGCCCGAAAGGAAAAACCTATGAAGACCTCAGCCATTTTTAGCCTGCTCGCAACGCTGCAAACGGTAGCGTTTGTTCATGCTCAGGACTTCATCGCGCCTGATAGCTCCGCGAAAAACCATTGCTTCGTGCATGCCGCTCTTGAAAGGCAGATTAACAAAGTCGATTCAAGACTTTCCTTGCCCCCACGGCAGGCGCAGAATCCTTCGGGTGACGTGCTTGAAATCTGGAGGCATCGCTATTCCTTATGGCTGATTGCCCCTACCGATGGTGCAAGCGCCATGACCAGTGACAAATTCGGCAATATCTATGTGACGGGAGCGAGCAGCAGCCTGTTGGGCGGCCACCAGAATACCGATTACGCTACGGTCAAATATGATGCCTCGGGCACGCAACAGTGGGTCGCGCGTTACAAGAGCCCGGGAAACAATTATGACCTGGCAAGGGCTATTGCAGTGGATGGTTCCGGCAACGTCTACGTGACCGGAAACAGCGGTGCGCATTCGGAATGCGACTACGCCACAGTCAAATATAATTCCGCCGGAAGCGAACAATGGGTCAACCGCTATGACGGGCCCAGAGACTATTCTGAGGACTATGCTCTGGCGCTTGCGGTTGATGCTACCGGCAACGTCTATGTGACAGGGGAGAGTGGCGAAGACTACGCCACGGTCAAATACAATTGCGCCGGAACGGAACAATGGTTTTCCCGTTACCAAGGCCCGGCAAATTCTTACGACGTCGCGCACGCGCTTGCCGTCGACGATTCTGGCAATATTTATGTAACCGGCGTGAGTGGCGGAGATTATGCCACGGTCAAATATGATTCCACCGGGACCGAGCTGTGGGTGGCCCGCTACAATGGGCCGGGAAATCATGATGATTATGCCACCGCGCTCGTTATAGACCCGGTGGGCAATGTCTTTGTGACTGGATCCAGTGGGACGATCAAATATGATTCCGGTGGCAGAGAATAATACTGCTCTCGCCACCATGAGATAAAAAGAATGGCGCCGAAGCCTCCTCCTACCCAACTTTACACTCCAACAGCCAATCATTTCAATCCTGCCGGGAAGGTGCCGAGTCTCAAGTGAAATGCAACAGCATAATGCTTAATCCAATTTTCAGGCAAGCTGAAAACCGAAGCTCTGCAAGCAACAGAGTATAAGCGCACGGAATGCGAGTTCTATTTACCTCGATCAAGCGCCTGCAA
This sequence comes from bacterium, assembly GCA_050732395.1. Classification (GTDB taxonomy): domain Bacteria; phylum Zhuqueibacterota; class Zhuqueibacteria; order Zhuqueibacterales; family Zhuqueibacteraceae; genus JBIOXB01. The sequence continues at coordinate 9,255 of JBOHQX010000302.1, read as the reverse complement.
TCACCAATGTTGATACATCCTTCGTAAGTCGACAATCGCAATTCGGCAATCGTAGATATCAAGGAGAGAGGTTATGAAACGCTCATCCAGGTTTTCCAAATTTCTTTTGATTGCTCCTCTATCTATTCTGGCCTTCTTACTGCCGGACGAAAGCATGGGGCAACCGGCGCCGGCTTTTCAATCGGACGATTTTAGCGCCTCGGATCAGACAGACCGCCCAAGATATCGATTTTGAAATCGAGGTCAAGTTCGAGTCGCCACTGCGCCAAAGGAATCAACTGCAAGGTGTTTTCGTCGAACAGGATGGCAACAATTTCCTCCGCTTCGATTTTCACCATGATGGCAGTAAGACCAGGATCTTTGCGGTGGCTTTGAAAAATGGCTCTCGCAGTGTGAAAACTAATCAGGCCATAACCACTGGTCTTCCACTCTATATGCGGGTGAAGCGAGAAGCGCAGCAGTGGACCCAATTCTATTCTTACGATGGCACAAACTGGATTACCAGTGCGAGCTTCACCGAGGTTTTAGCAGTCACTGCGGTGGGAGCATTTGTGGGAAACTCGGGTCTGGACGCGCCGGCGCATACCGGTGTCATTGATTACTTCTTCAACACCGCCTCTCCTCTTCAGCCGGAAGACGGCGGCGGGCACACCCTGACCGTGATCGCAATCGGCGACGGCATAGTCCATAGGAATCCTGATCGACCTGTCTACGGGCCGGGAGAGATTGTTAATCTCACGGCGACTCCGGTAGCCGGCTTGCGCTTTCATGGCTGGAGCGGCGATCAGTCCGGGAGCGACAACCCCTTCGCGCTCACGATGGACAAGGATCAAATCATTATGGCGATGTTCACTGCCGGTGATGATCCGGTCATAGACCTGTGGTATGGCCCGGAGCAGATTTTTGGACATCTCGGCGCACCCCAGCGCTGGATCAATGTTCTCGGCAATGTGTCGGACTATGATGGCATTGCCTCGCTCTCCTACTCGCTGAACGGCGGGCCGCCATTACAGTTGTCGATTGGACCCGGCAATCCTCGGCTGGTTACTGCCGGCGATTTCAACGTCGAGCTGGCGTGTAAAGACCTGGTCAGTGGCCAAAATCAAGTGGTGCTGACGGCAACTGATAGGCTCGGCAACACGGTCGCAAAAGCCGTGAACGCGGAGTTACGCCATGGTGCAGTATGGCCATTGCCGAATGTCGTCGAATGGAACTCCGGCACCGGCATTCAACAGGTCGCGCAGATTGTCGACGGCAAGTGGGCTGTGGAGGCAAGTCGCCTGCGGACGAAAGCGGTGGGCTATGATCGCTTGATCGCGATCGGCGACACCATATGGAAGGACTACGAAGTCACAGTCCCGATCACGATTCATGGTTTCGACATGCGCTCAACCGGTGCTGTGGTCGGCATACTCATGCGCTGGGAGGGACACTATGATTGGGGAGGCAATAAACCTCTTGAAGGCTGGTGGCCAATGGGAGCCATGGGCGTGTATCAACCCCGCAATGCGAACAACAGCAGTGGCTATTTGAGAATAGTTGGAGATTGGAGTGTTGATCTCGTTCAAGCCGTCGACCGGCAGCTTGCTTTAGGCGTGCCCTATATTTTCAAAATGCGTGTGGAAACGACCCCGGGGCAAGGCGGCTTGTATAGGCTCAAAGTTTGGCCAGAGGGCGCGCCCGAGCCCTCGACATGGGACTTGATTGCACAAGAAGGAGCGTCAGATCCTGCGCACGAATCCCTGCTGTTGGTCGCGCATAACACGGATGCGAGCTTTGGTAAAGTAACCGTAACGCCGGCGACAAACGTTGCTTCGTCGATGTTCTCTGATTATTTCAACTCGGGCAAGCTGAATACCAGCGTGTGGAAATTCATTGACCCGGCCGGCGATGCCACTCTCGCTATGACCCAGGAAGAGATAGCGATCACAGTGCCAGCCGGCGCCGCGCACGATGTATGGACCAACGAGAATCTTGCGCCGCGCATCATGCAAGCGGCGAACGACACGGATTTTGAGATTGAAGTGAAGTTCACTTCGCCCGTCAGCAATGGATTTCAAATGCTCGGCGTGCTCATCGAAGAAAGCAGGGCGAACTTCTTACGTTTTGATTTTCATCACAATGGCTCAGGCCCGCGCATCTTCGCGGCAACTTTTGTCGATGGCATTGCAACTACCAAAATCAATAACGGCATCCGGCAAGTTGTCCCGCTTTACATGCGGGTGAAACGTGAAGGTGATCGCTGGACGCAATCTTATTCCTTCTTTAAGAGTTTTCGCGATGACCGGGGAAGAAGTGGCGGTATTGATGGCGGAAGAGCTTACCGGCGGTCGCCATACAATCCCATGGAATGCAAAAGGGTTTCCTACCGGCGTTTATTTCTACCGTTTGTCCGTCGCGCCCTCGGGAGCAACGGCACCGCTGGTTGCGACCAAAAAACTTCTGCTCATGAAATGAAAAACCTTTGTCCGAGCTGTGGCACTGCCGGCATGTCGCCATTCTACACGGTGAAAGGCGTGCCGGTCCATAGTGTTTTACTCATGCGCACTCGCGAGATCGCAATGAATTATCCCAAAGGCGATCTCATTCTGGGATTTTGCCCGCAGTGCGCATTTATTTCCAATCTTGCCTTTGATCCCGGCCGGCACGAGTACTCCTCCAATTACGAAGAGACACAGGGTTTCTCTCCCACATTTAATGCTTTTCATCGCCAGCTTGCCGCTCATTTGATTGAACGTTACGAGCTGCACGATAAGACGGTTATTGAGATTGGCTGCGGCAAGGGAGAATTTCTGAGCTTGCTCTGCGAGCTGGGCGGCAATCGCGGCGTCGGTTTCGATCCGGCCTATGTCAGCGAGCGCAACCCGAGTACGGCAAATGATGGTCTCACGTTCATCAAAGATTTTTACTCGGAAGCATACGACGCGTCTCAAGGTGATTTGATCTGTTGCAAAATGACCTTGGAACACATCCAACCGGTGGCCGAGTTTGTTCGCACGGTTCGGCGCACGACTGGAAACCGGAGAGAGACGATCGTCTTTTTCCAGGTTCCAAATATTTCGTGTATCCTTCGTGACCTGGCCTTTTGGGACCTCTATTACGAGCATTGTTCTTATTTCAGCCCGGGATCACTGGCGCGTCTGATGCGGAATTGCGGATTCGAGATTCTTGATCTTTGGAAAAATTACAACGATCAATACGTGATGATCGAGGCGCGGCCTCACGAGAGCAAACCCCGGCCGTTCTTACCGCAGGAAGACGACCTGGTGGAGCTGACACGCGCGGTGGCCCATTTTGCTGAAAACCATACGAACAGGTTGAAGGCCTGGAAGCGGGATTTGCAAACGCTGCAGCGCGAAGGGCGCCGTGTCGTGCTCTGGGGCGGCGGCTCGAAAGCAGTGGCATTTCTGACCACACTTGGCATTCAGGAGGAGATCGAGTACGTCGTGGACATAAACCCATACAAGCGGGGCACATTCATGGCAGGAAGCGGGCAAAGAATCGTGGCACCAGCCTTTCTGCGGGACTACCGGCCGGATACGGTCATTGTGATGAATCCGATCTATCGTAACGAAATTCAGCAAGCACTCAATTCCATGGGACTATGTCCAGAGGTGAAAACCGTCTAAGAACCTATCCGAAAACCTCATTCTGTCATGCAGAAGGCATCTTGGTCGATTCAGCACTCAGGCCTGAGCTCGGCACTGTGCCCAAATCAACCAAGATCCCGGCGGGATGACATTTCAGGGTTTTCGGACAGGCTCTAATCATGTAGGCCATGATAACATGCTAAAGCCATTTCCGAACCGGGTCACCCGATGTCCGGTCTGCCGGGCAGCGAATGTTTTCGAATTCATCGAAATCCTGAACGTCCCAATTCATTGCAATCTGCTCTGGTCAAGTCGCGATGAAGCCGCGCGTGCCGCGCGTGGTGATATACGCCTGGGGTTTTGCCATGATTGTGGGCACGTGTTCAATCTGGCTTTCAATCCGGCTGCGATGAGTTACGATCAAGCTTATGAAAACTCCCTGCACTTCTCGCCGCGATTTCAAGAGTATGCCGAAGCACTGGCGAATAGATTGATTCACCGGTACAATTTGCATGACAAGCAAATCCTTGAAATCGGTTGTGGCCGGGGGGACTTCCTCAATTTGCTCTGTGAGCTGGGAGAAAATCGCGGCGTTGGATTTGACCCGAGCTATGTTGACGACCCCAGCTTAGGCTCAAAGAACACTCGAACAACCTTCATTCGAAACTTCTATTCGAAGCGCTATGAGGACCATCGAGCCGATTTGATCTGTTGCCGGCACGTTTTGGAGCACCTCAAGTTTCCTCGCGGTTTTCTGCTCAGTCTGCGTCAGACGATCGGCAATCACATGGACACCGCGGTGTTTTTTGAAGTGCCAAACTCCCGTCTCTGTCTTCGGGATTCCGGAATCTGGGACTTGATTTACGAGCATTACTCCTATTTCAGCCTCCCCTCCCTGGTGCGTTTGTTTTCCTCATGTGGATTCGAAGTTTTTGAATGTGCTGAAGCTTTTGATGGCCAGTATTTAGGTATCGAGGCTTTCCCGATCACACGCGAGGTAATTGCCGAGCAAGATTCCGATGAAGACGTGATGAATATTGCCCAGGCGGTATCTTCCTTTGCCGAAGGATACCACCGCCAGATCGCGCGTTGGCAAGGTGTGCTCGCGCAGCAAATGGCCGCCGGGCAAAGGGCGGTCGTATGGGGGAGCGGTTCCAAGGGCGTCACTTTTCTGAATACCATACAGCGGCAAGGCCAAATTGAGTACGTCGTCGATATCAATCCGCGCAAAGAGGGGAAATATGTGGCCGGCACCGGTCAGCAAATTGTGTCTCCGCAGCATCTCGTCGAATATCAGCCGGAGATTATTCTGGTGATGAATCCGATATACCTTGACGAAATTGCGCAATATGTCCGCGACTTGAATTTGTCGAGCAAGCTCATCGCGGTTTCATGAGTTGGTTTACGATAGGGCCATCATATGTTTTGGAAAAAGCTGAAATACCTTACCCGCGAACAGTTGCAAAAAGTCAATTTGTTCATTGTCGGAAATCTTATACGGCTGCAGTCCCGCGACCACCTCCTGAGCGCCTCGGAGCGGCCGACGATTATCTTCTCGCCGCATCAGGACGACGAGGTGCTCGGATGCGGCGGGCTGATCGTTCAAAAGCGGCAGTTGGGCACAGAAATCTATCTCGTGTTCATGACGGATGGGCGCGCCTCCCACCAGTCGCGCTTCATCGCGCCGTCAGAACTTGCGGCGCTGCGTGCCACTGAAACACGCGCGTGCGCTCGAGCCATGGGCGTGCCGGAGCAGAATCTGATTTTTCTGGAATTTGAGGATCGCGCCCTGGCCGAGCATCATACGGAGGCGCAAAAACGTGTCAGGCACATTCTGGAGAATCTCTCGCCCGCGGAAGTGTTTGTGCCGTTTCGCCGTGAAGCACCCTCAGATCATGGTGCCACTTACCGCATCGTCCACAATGCCCTCCGTGAAATCGATGGCCAGGGCCTGCCGGGTATCGACTTCTATGAGTACCTGGTTTGGACGCCGAGGCTGTGGTTCTGGAAAATCCACGAATTCTATCAATCGCGCAAATGGCTCCGGGTCGATGTACGCATGGTTCAACCGCTCAAGCAATGGGCGCTCGCTTGTTATCGCTCGCAAACGACAATGCTTTACCCGGACCCGAGGTGGAGCACCCTTCCCAAGGACCTGCTGAGCTGGTGCGCGCAGTCTCACGAATACTTTTTTAAGGAGCATAACTATGCCGCTTGTTAGCATCGGCCTGCCGGTGTATAACGGGGAGAATTTTCTCGATGAGGCCATCTATTCGATCCTGGCACAGACTTGCAAGGATTTCGAATTGATCATATCGGACAATGCCTCGACTGACGGCACGCCAGAGATTTGCCGCGCCTATGCGGCCCAAGACGCGCGCATCCGGTATTATCGCCAGGCCAGCAATCGCGGTGCGATCGCAAACTTCAATTTTGTTTTTGAACGAGCCGCGGGGCGGTATTTCAAATGGGCGGCACACGATGATGTCATTGCTCCCACTTTCCTGGAATGTTGTGTCCAGGTGCTCGAGCACCGGCCCGAGTCCGTGTTGTGCTTTCCCGCCATCAGCTACATTAATGAACAATGCCTGGTCCAGAAAACGGTTAGCTGCGACCTGAGTATTCGAGCCCAAACTCCGGTCGATCGTTTGAAAGCTTTTGTCAATCACCAGCTCGACCGCAATGATATTTTCTGGGCGGTCTTTGGATTGATGCGAAGCGAGGCGCTGCGCCGCGCAGGCCCTTTGGGTAAGTATGTCGCTTCGGATCAGGTTTTGCTCGTAAAGCTCCTCCTGCTCGGGCAGTTCCATCAACACCCAGAATCGCTCTATGCTCGCCGGGTACACCCGCTGGCCTCAACCGTCAGGCTGCCGAAGTTGCGTATGTATCGTGAGCGCGCCGCGTGGTATGATGCCGGCACGACGGCCCGTCTCGTGTTGCCCAATTGGCGGCTCCTGCTTGAAATCTTTTCCGCGATCCGGGATGATCGCTTGCTGCAGCGTGGCAAAGTGGGTTGTTACTATCCGATCGCAAAAATGTTCTTCCGGCGCTGGAAAAGACTGGCGCGCGAATTGATGTTTATCCCGACCCAGATACTGGAACACGGTTACAAATGGCAACCACCCAGGCATTTCAGTACGCATTGATAACGCCGGCTCGCAACGAGGAGGCGTTTATCGAAAGGACCGTAAAGGCGGTGGTTTCCCAGACCGTGCTGCCGCAGATATGGGTCATCGTCAACGACGGCTCGAGCGATCGTACGGCTGAGATTGCGGGCCACTATGCCTCTCAATATGATTTCATACGTCTCATCCATATCTCCAGGAACGGCGAACGCGACTTTGGTGCAAAGGCTTTCGCGTTTCAATATGGCTATGATTATTTGAGGGGCACGAGCTGCGCTTTCGTCGGCAACCTGGATGCTGACGTCGAATTTGAGACGACCTATTTTGAACGGCTGCTCCAGGCGTTCGACAATGATCCTCGACTGGGCCTGGCCGGCGGAATCATATTTGAATACGACGGCCGTGAATTCATCCGGCAAAATACCGGTTTGAGCAGCGTTGCCGGCGCCGTTCAATTATTTCGCCGCCGGTGCTATGAGGAAATTGGCGGCTATGTTCCGCTCGAGTTGGGTGGGATTGATACCGTGGTCGAGGTGCTGGCCCGCAAGCATGGATGGAAGGTGCAAACCTTCCCCGAGCTGAGAGTCATGCACCACCGGCGCGTCGCCCGCGAGGAAAGGAGGAATCTTGCCGGCCAGATTTCGCCAGGGGTTGATGCATTACACGCTTGGTTATCATCCTTTGTTTCAATTCCTCCGTTGCATGCTTAGGATCAAGGATAAACCTTACTTCGTGGGAAGCCTGTTGACGCTGTGCGGCTATTGCTGGGCGTTCATGCAGGACTACCCCACAGCCGTCTCTGATGGCTTTATGCGCTATCTGCGCTCTGAACAAATCTCGAGGTTGCAGTTGCATTCGCGCACTGGGCAGAAAGCATAATATGTGTGGAATCTGCGGACAATTCAATTTTAAGGATACCCGGGCGGTGGATCCCGGTAACATTAAAAAAATGGCGGGGACGTTGGTCCATCGCGGTCCGGACGACGAGGGCTATTTTATACGCGATGCGGTTGGGCTCGGATTTAGACGCCTCTCCATCATCGACCTGGCGGGTGGGCACCAACCGATGCCGGACCGGGAGCAAGTGGTCTGGGTCGTCTTTAACAGCGAGATTTTCAATTTCCCCGAGCTCAAGACGACGCTGGAGAATCTTGGGCACGTGTTTAAGACCAAATCAGACACCGAAGTTATCGTCCATGGTTATAAGCAGTGGGGCCTGGAGGTATTCGATCACTTGAATGGCATGTTCGGTCTGGCCATATGGGATGAGAGAAACAAAAGGCTAGTTCTGGCGCGTGATCGCATGGGGATCAAGCCGCTCTACTACAAGTTCGAGCAGGGCCGTCTCTTTTTCGCTTCCGAAATGCGCGCCCTGGTCGCTCTGGCGCACCAAAAGTCTGAGCTCGATCCCGCCGCCTTGAATCTTTTTTTGCGATATAGATATACGCCAGCACCGTTCACACTGGTTCAGGGCATTAAAAAACTAGCTCCGGGAACGCGATTGGTTGTCGAGGGCGATTGTGCCCGCCGAGAGCGTTGGTGGCATGACGAGCCCGTACCATTTGATCCGCTGCCACCGATTCATGAAGCCGAGGAAAAACTCCTGCTGCTTTACCAGCGCGCCGTCAAAAGACAGCTCATGAGTGACGTTCCCGTGGGGCTGCTGTTGAGCGGAGGGCTGGACTCCGGGCTCTTGCTGGCTTTGATGACGCAAGAGGGTAATGCCTGGAAAACCTACACCGCAGGATTCGGCGATCAATTTCGAGATACGGATGAACTGGGAGGATTCCAGTTTCTGGAAATTCGCTCGTCCCTGCCTGAAGAATTATTGATGTATACCGACAAGCTTTCCATGGCCCATGGCCTGGAGGCGCGAGTGCCTTATCTGGATCAGGAGGTCGTGGCATACGTCGAGCGGCTTCCGGCTTCATTTAAAGTGCGCCTGGGCTCGCGCAAATGGCTGCACCGGCGCGTGTGCCGGAGCTTTCTTCCCAAGAAAATCGTGCGCCGAAAAAAACTCGGCTTTCAGACGCCGGTGGATCAGTGGTTTCGCGAATCTCTGACCGGCAGAATGCATGAAACGCTGTTGGACGCCGAAGCCTTGATATTCAAGTATCTACAGCCTCGTGCCGTGCAACGGCTGGTCAAGGATCATCAAAACGGCCGCTGCAATCACGCGAAGACTTTGTTCAGTCTGGTTGTGCTCGAACAATGGCTGCGTTATTATTTAAGCTAAAATGACGACAACCGTTCAGGCGTCATTCGTGCGAATGCAGGAATCTCCCGTGTTGGAGCACATGGCCAGAAAAATCACGCGAGGAGATTCCGGCATTCCGGGGTGTTGCAGAATACAGGTGCTTAAGAAATATCACACAATTTGTAGGGGCGCATAGCCATGCGCCCCTACAAATTGTATGTTCGTTCTGATATTTTCGTGTTCTGCAACACCCTGAATCGCCGGAATGACAGACGATAGCTTCCAAGCAACATGTCATGCAGGAGGCATCTTTTTCAGCACAAGCACCGTGCCAGAAACTTAA
>JBOHQX010000301.1:0-4709 GCA_050732395.1 bacterium | reverse complement strand
GCCCCTCACAGCGCGCATCATCATGTATTTTCCGTCAAGTGAATCTAGTACTTGCATGCCTTGCACGGAAAATTGCACCCATTTTTTCGTGCAAAAGCATTGCTATTTATTAACAATGCCGATCGCTCGGAATCATTGCGCATTTTTGGAGCGAGATTTCGCCATGATGCTATGTTTGCGGCCATAGAGAAAATAAATCACCAATCCGATCGCCAACCAAATGAAGAGGCGCAGCCAGTTCTCCGAAGGAAGGCTGAACATCAGCAGCAAGCAGCTCAGGATTCCCAAAATCGGAATGAGCGGTACGAGCGGCACACGGAAGGGGCGTTCGGCTTGTGGGTTGGTGCGCCGCATGATGAGCACGGCCGCACACACGATGGCAAAGGCCAAAAGCGTTCCCATATTGACGAGATAAAGTAAGATGTTGATCGGCAGAAACGCAGCCATGGCGGCCACAAAAATTCCGGTAGCAATGGTCGATTTCCAGGGCGTACGAAAGCGATCATGAACAGCGCCGAAAAAGCTTGTCGGCAATAACCCATCACGTGACATTGCCAGCAACACGCGCGGCAAGCTCAACATCAACACCAACAAGACCGACGTGATGCCTGCAACGCCGGCTACTGCGACGAGAAACTTCGCCCAGCCCAGCCCGACTTGCTGGAAGGCCGTCGCGACCGGTGCATTGATATCGAGTTGATCGTAAGGAACCATCCCGGTCATCACCGCAACCACAGCGACATAGAGTAAGGTGCAGATGAGCAACGAGGCAACAATGCCGATGGGAACGTCGCGCTGCGGCTTTTTGGCCTCTTCGGCGTGCGTTGATACTGAGTCGAAACCGATAAAAGCAAAGAAAGCCAGCGCCGCACCGGCGAGCATACCGATGGGCCGGCCACCAGCGTCGGATTGACCTAAAATGGTTGTGCCGAACATGCTCAAACCCGTATAACCGTAAGGCGCAAAATTATTCCAGTTATCCGGATTGACGAAAAACGCGCCCACGGCAATCACGAACAGTACGGCAGCGACTTTGAGAACCACCATCGCGGCATTGAAGCTCGCGCTTTCCCGAATGCCGACAACGAGCACGATGGTGACCAGCGTGACCACCACCAGTGCAGGCAAATTAATCATCGACCCAGTGGCAACGAATTGGCCGAGTTTGGGATCATAATCCACCACCGGCCCGCTGATAATTTTAGGCAAGGCGAGGTCGAAACTGCCGAGCACGGCTTGAAAATATCCTGACCAGCCGTTGGCGACCGTGGCCGAGCCCACTGCGTATTCGAGCACCAAATCCCAACCGATGATCCACGCAAAAATTTCACCCAATGTGGTATAAGCATAGGTATAGGCCGAGCCCGCTACCGGCGCCATGGAAGCAAACTCGGCATAGCAAAGGGCAGCAAAGATGCACACAAAGCCGGCAACCACATAAGAAAGCATGAGCGCCGGGCCTGCAGTTTGTTGCGCAATGGCGCCGGTGGTGACGAATATGCCGGCGCCGATGATGCAGCCGATGCCCAGACTCGTGAGCTGAATCGGTCCAAGCACCCGCCTCAGGCGATTCTCGCCCTTCATCTCTTCAAGCAGCAAGTGGAGGGGCTTCTTGGCAAAAAGCGGGCTGGCCAATGATCATTTCTCCGTTAAAGGTTTCATTCAAAGTTATTGGAAGCTGAACGAAAACAAATAAATCCAGAAAGTCAAGCACGATTCTACCGCGGCCGTGCCTCCGCCTTTTCAACAGTGTTTTTGTATGGCAGTATCCCCAACAAAATGAAAAAGGAATGTCGATCTGAAAACGGTGTGGGAAGATACAATCCCCATGGTCAGGTCACAACTGGCGCTTCAGATAGTATTGCGTGGATATGCAGGCAAGCCAGCCAAAGAACACTATCGAAAGAGCCAGGTGCGTAAATGTTGCTGATGAGTTCGTCAGGCAAATAAAAGCAGCGAACCATTGAACTTTTGTGGACAGGATAGAAAAGATCGTCGTTCATGCGATAGGAATATCGCATGACAACGTAACTCAACATTCAGGTTGAGGCGAACGAGTTAAATAAAGCCTTTGCGAATGGCGATAGCCACCGCTTCGGATTGGGAATGGGCCTGCAGCTTGCGGTAAATATTACGAATGTGAAAGCGTACGGTGCTCACACTGATAAAGGCGTTTTTTGCGATGGCTTGATAATTGTTACCCTGCGCCAGGCCGTTCAAAACCTCGCACTCGCGCGCCGTCAAAAGCGATGATTCTTCCGCCGCGAACAAGCCTTTGCGCTGAAATAAGCCCACTACTTTGCGTGCAATCGCCGGACTCATGGGTGAGCCGCCTTCATGCGCTTCTTTAATGGCTTCGAGTAAGCGTGCAGGCGGAGTATTCTTCAACAAAAAGCCGCATGCGCCGGCGCACAGCGCTTCAAATACCAGCTCATTTTCGCCATAGACGGTGAGCATCAAAACGTCGAGATCGGGGAGAACCGACTTGATCTTTTTCATGCCTTCAATGCCGGACATGCCTGGCAACACGATATCCATCAAGAGCATATCGGGCGCCCAATCGCCGAGCCGGTGCAATAGACTCTCGCAATCACGGAAAGCGGCGAGGCAACGAAAGCCTTCCGTGCCGTTGATCAAAGCGGCCAGGCCTTCACGGATGGTGTCATTGTCCTCGACGATGATCACGTCAATCACGGGCGAACTCCACCTCGCTAACGAAGTTTTTGCAACAGAGTGGAAGCATTATTTGGAGGAAATTTGAGATTGCCTTTGCGTGCTGACCCCCAAGTGGACTTTTCCACGGGCTCCTCGGAAATCTTTCCATCGAACGCGATCACCGTGCCTTCACCCGGTGCGGAGCAGACCGACAAGCTTCCGCCAATCATGCGTGCGCGACTGTGCATGTTTGTTAAGCCGTTTCTATACGAAACTTGAGTTGCATCGAAGCCCTTGCCGTCATCCTTGAGCCGCATGTGTAAGTGCTTCCCCTGCATGTGCGCTTCGAGCACGACTTCCTGCGCCGCGCTGTGTTTCAAGCTGTTGTGGAGTGCCTCTTTGAAAATATAAAAAAGCTGCTGGCGATACTCCATCGGCAGGCGCACCACGCCAAGTGTTTCCAAATTCTGGGCGCGAAAAATAATGCCAGAGCACGTGGATACTTCTGCGAACGAGCTCCCCAGTTGCCGGATCAGGTCATCGAGCGAGTCGCGTCGGGGGTTGACCAGCCAGACGATATCGTTCATGCGCTCGACCAAGCCGCGTGAAATTTCGCTGATCTTGCCGAAATGCCCGGCTACGCCGTTGCGGGGATTCCGGTTGATTTGTTGTGCGCCGACCTCGCTCAGAATGGAAATTTCAGTCAAGCCTGCGCCGATGTGATCGTGCAGATCGGCAGCGATACGCGTGCGCAGCCGCTCGAGCGCTAACAATTGCCGCACGCGTAAACGAATCAGAGAGGTGATGCCGCCACCGAGCGCCAGCGTTACGAACATGACAAACCACCATTTTTCCCAGAAGGGAGGCTGGATGGTGAAAGCGATTTTCGCCGGCGCACTCCAATTGCCCCATTCGTTCCTGGCTTGAATTTCGAAAGTGTAGTGCCCGTCATCCAAATTCGCATATTGCACGGCGCGCTGTCTGATTTCCATCCAATCTTGATCGAGGCCGGCCATGCGATAACGATGTGTCAATTTTCCGCGCGCCTGCAAATCGATACCGACGAAATCGAAGGTAAGGTAGTTTTCGTCGTGCTTGAAAATCAGGTTCGTGGCCAGGCTATCGAAAGCAATCGTGCGATTGAAAACCCGTAATTGTGTCACGTATGCCCTGGGCGGTATCGCACGAGGCTGATCCTGTTGCGGATCATAGCGGACGGCGCCTTTGACCGTGCCGAACCACAAACGTCCGAGGCGGTCTTTGTAGCAAGCGCCCAACACACATTCATCGCTGGGCAGCCCGTCGCTGTAGCGCAATGTTCTCATGCGGGCTTGTCCTGGCGAAAGCTCCAAGACGTTAATGCCCTTGTTCGTGCTGACGTAAATCTTACCGGCCTCGTCTTCCAGAATGCCGAGCACGGTATTGTTGGACAGTCCTCGGCGAACATCGATCGTCTTCCATTTTTCATTTTTGTAAATGCTGAGGCCGTTATTGGTGCCGAAATAGACAGAGCCATCTTTGGCAGGAAAAATGCACCAAACAAAATTGCTCGCCAGCCCGTCTTTTTCATTGCGCATCGAGAATTGTCCGTTCTTATGAATGCTCACGCCATTCGATGTGCCGAAATAGATCGTCCCATCCCAGCGTCCGTTAATGGCAAAAACTTGGTCGCTGGGTAATCCGTCCTTACTGCTCAGGGTAGTCCATTTGCCTTTTTTGTAAGCATGGGCGCCATCGTCAGCCGTGCCGAAATAGATTGTTCCATCCAGATGCTCGTAGATACATAAGACGAAATACCCGGCAAGCCCGAAAGGTCTGACCTGGCCATTTTCGTAAACACTCACTCCTCCGCCGCCGGTGCCGAAATAAACTTTACCCTCTTTGCTGGCAAGAACAGCTCGAACCTGATTGTGCGCCAATCCCTGCTTTTCTGCCAGCGTTTGGAATTTGTCGTTGTGATAGCGGCTCACACCGCTCTGTGTGCCAAAATAAAGCGTCCCGTCATTGCTTTGGCTGATGGCCCAGACCAGATTGTCCGCCACGCCCATCTGTTC
>JBOHQX010000300.1:0-76837 GCA_050732395.1 bacterium | reverse complement strand
GACGACTTGAGAGAGATCAATGCGCTCAATCATTATATCGGCATGCGCGAGCTGAAGGAAGATGATTTCACCGAGTTCAAATGGATTCCGTTCGTCATTGGCGGCGTGATGCTGCTGGCGCTGCGCGCCATCGTGCTCGGCAAAATGTCGAACCTGGTGGACGTATTCATGCTGTTCAGTTATTTTGGGCTATTCTCGCTGTGGAGCTTCTATCACAAGCTGTATCTCTACGGCCACGAGCTTGATCCGACCGCCGCAGTGAAAGTTGCGCCATTTACGCCGCCGATTGTCGGACACCACACGTTGGCCAATTTCGAGGTCTATAGTTATCCGGCAATCGGCTCGTATTTCATGGCCGCGATGCCGCTTTTTTTGCTGGCAGCGATGTGGCTGTCGCGAAGAGAGTGGGCCAAGAAACGAATCGTGTTATAAAGTAGCGCAGGCTTCCAGCCTGCTGCGCGCCAACGGCAGACAAGATGTCTGCGCTACAATATTGCGCACGGAAGAATGAAGAATGAAGAATGCTACATAAATGAGAATACCACCCCCAATAATTCCCAAAGAGCACGGCGCGTGGGCTGTATTGTTGGTGCCGCTGCTTGTCGGCGCGAGCGTTGCGGGTCGATTCAACCTCGACGTTTTGTATCTCACGCTCTCGGCCCTCAGCGGGTTTATGAGCTATGTGCCCGTGCAAACGATCCTGCGCCATTTTTTTGTCGCGCCGCAAGGAACGGAAAAATTGCGGGCCGCGATATTTTGGGCGGCAAGTTATCTTGGCGTCGCCGTGCTGTTTGTACTTCCGCTCTTCTTTCAAAAATTGTGGCCGCTTTGGGGAATTGGAATGTTGGGAATGATTTCATTCTTCGGCAATTTTATTTGGTGCGGCGTTATGTCAAAACCATTTTGAGTGATTTGATTTCAGTTGCCGGATTGACGCTGAGCGCGCCGAGCGCCTATTATGTTGCAACCGGAAAACTCGATCAAACCGCGGCGCTGCTGTGGCTGTTGAATTTTCTCTTCTTTGGAAGTGGCATTGTTTACGTGCATACGAAGCTGCGCGCGGCGGCTTTAAAGAAGCCGCATTTTTCCTTCGGCGAAAAACTGCGCCTGGGAAAATTAAATTTGATTTATCACCTCATCGTTTTGGTCATCGTCGGAATTCTCGCCGTCAAAAATTTCACGCCGTTGTTTGCGTTCGTCGCGTTTGTGCCCATGACGATCCATGCGATTTACGGCACGGTCAAGCTGTCGAGCACGGTTCGTTTCGAAAACCTGGGTTTGATTTTACTATTGCATTCGTTCAGCTTTGCGCTGCTCTTCGCTATTAGCACTTCCTTGATTTGGGCGCAAACCGACAAAGCGCAAACACCGACCTCGGCGATATTGAATTCGATTGAAAGCAAGCCGCTGAGCAACACAAATCTGCAAGCTTTCATCAATGCCGCAGCGCACGGAGATACGATTTTCGTTCCCGCCGGCATTTATGAGAGCAATCTCGTCATCGACAAAAAGCTCGTGCTCATCGGACGCGAGCAACCGGTGATTCGCGGCGACGGCAGCGGCAGCACGGTTCTGATCACCGCGGACTCATGTGTGTTCAAAGGCTTCGTGGTCGAACGATGCGGCAAAATGCTGGTTCATGAAGATGCCGGCATTCTCATCAAATCTGATGGCAATGTCGTGGCGGAGAACCACCTGCGGGATATTCTCTTCGGAATTTATCTGCTGGGAGCACATAACAACACGATCATCGCTAACCGTGTTGTTGGCCGCAACGAACTCGAGCTGGGCGAACGCGGCAGCGGCATTCACATTTGGAATTCGCAGCACAATCGTTTTATCGGCAATGTGATTACGGATGCGCGCGACGGCTTCTATATTCAGAATGCGAATTGCACCTATATCGAGCGCAACGAGGTGTTCAACTTGCGCTACGGCGTGCACTACATGTACGCTGATTCAAATACTTTCTTGCACAACAAGTTTTACGACAACGTTGCCGGCGCGGCGATTATGTACTCCCGCGGCATCGTGATGCGGCACAATAGCTTCGTGCACAATCGCGGCTTCGCTTCGTTCGGCATTCTCTTTCAAGATTGCCACAACGCGATTGCCGATTCCAACATCATCGCCGATAATGTTGTCGGGATGTTTTTTGAAGCCTCGACCGGCAATTTTTTTCGGCACAACATTATTGCTCAAAATGATGTGGGCTTGCAGATGTTCCAAAATTCCGAGCGCAACACTTTTACCGAAAACAATTTCATCGACAATTTGAATCCGCTCTCTTTGGTTGGCAAAAGAACGTTGACGCGCTGGAGCGAGAATGGCAAAGGAAATTATTGGAGCGCATACGATGGCTACGATCTCGATCACGACGGCATTGGCGACATTCCGATGAAGATTCAGAACGTGTTCGATTATCTCGAAGGTCAACATCCGAATTTGCGTTTGTATCTCTATAGCCCAGCTTCACAAGCGCTAGCAGTGGCGGCGAAGGCATTTCCGATTATGGAGATTAATCAGGAAATGGATGAGCATCCTTTAATGAGGCCGTTTTAAAAAATTGCCCGAAATGGATAGATGAAGCCCCATGGATGTTTTTATCAGTTGGGTTTAATTTATCCGTCAGCGATAAAAATTTTGTTCGAGAAACCCATGATCCAAGTCGAGCATTTTACCAAGCGCTACGGCAAATTCACCGCGGTTCATGACATTTCGTTTGAGGTACAACGCGGCGAAGTCTTTGCCTTTCTCGGCCCGAATGGCAGCGGCAAGACCACGACGATGAAAACCATTGTCGGATTGAATGTGCCGACGGCAGGCCGCATACTCATCAACGGAATTGATGTACACCTGCAGCCCAAAGAGGCGAAACGTTTTGTGAGCTATTTGCCGCAGCGGGTGGTGTTTCCGGAGAATCTTACCGCGCGCGAGGTGATACGCTTTTATGACCGCTTACGTAAATTGCCGAAAGCATTGGCAGATGAAGCGCTGGCACGCGCTAATTTCAACGGCTTTTCCGACAAAGTGGTGAGCGAATTTTCCGGCGGCATGGTGCAGCGCTTGGGGCTCGCTGTCGCCTCCATGCCCGATGTGCCGATTTTGCTTTTGGATGAGCCGACGGCCAATCTCGATCCGCAGGGAGCGAAACGCTTTCGCGAATTCATTTTGGAGCAAAAGCAAAAGGGCAAGACGATCATCTTCTCCACGCATCTGCTCACCGAAGCCGAGCAATTGGCGGATCGCGTCGGCATTTTTGTGAGCGGCAAATTAGTCGCGCAGGAGTCCATTGAAAATCTTCGCCGTACCTTCCTGGCGAACGGGACGATTGAGGAGATGTATTTGCATTATGTGGGAAGTGAAAGGCACGATGATTAAAATAAGCATGCGTAAGCCGAAACACAAAAAGAAAAAAAATCACACGCAAAGACGCAGAGACGCAAAGGCTACGCCAAGGTTTTTCTTTGCGAAATCTTTGCGCCTTAGCGTCTTTGCGTGGTACGTTTTTTTATTTGGCTGCAGTTCATCCGAAATCAAGCCGGTGGATATCTATCCCGAAGACATGTGCAGCCATTGCCGGATGGCAATTTCGGATCAGAGATTTGCTTCGGAGATTATCACCGTCTCAGATGAAGTTTTCAAGTTTGATGATCTCGGTTGCATGGAAAGCTTCAAAGCAAAATCCAGCAATCTTAAAATTGCTGCCACGTTTGTGAAGGATTACGAGACGAAAAATTGGATTCCCTACGAGCACAGCACGATTGTGCAAACGAGCATCAGAACGCCGATGAGTTCCGGCAAAGTGGCATTGACGGATTCAGTCAAAGCGAAAGAATTCTTAAATAAACTTCCTGGGAATGAAAAATAAGAATTTTCCAACGGATAGATTAAGACCAACGGATAAAAGCTGCTATCCAATCTTTGATTTCTATCCGGTGGTGCATGCAAAAAAGGCAGGTAAATCATCGATATGGACAAAAGAACAATTTTCGACATCGCCAAACAGGAGCAGGTCATCAGCATCCGCAACAAATGGATGCTGCTCTTCGCTATTGTGTTCGGTGCGTTGGTGGTGAGCATTTCATATTTCGGCATGCTGGCGGAGGGCTTTTCCGGCATGCAAAATTTCACGCGCACCTCGGCCAGCATTTTGAATCTCGTGCTCTATCTCGTGCCGTTGGTGGCGCTCATCATGGGAACGCTGAGCTTCACCGGCGACAAAGGGGCGACGGAATTGCTCTTTTCGCAGCCGGTGTTGCGCAGTGAAGTGCAGCTCGGAAAGCTGCTCGGCGTCTTCTGGTCGATAACGCTTTCGACGCTGATTGGCTTTGCTTTGGCGGGCGCTATGGTTGTGGCTGAAAACGGCATTGCAGGTCTGGCGCGTTATGCGGTATTTGTCTTGCTTTCATTGGCGCTGTCCCTCGTCTTCTTGTCTCTCTCCGTTCTCAGTGCCACGATCAATCAACGCAAATCGAAAGCCTTCGGCATGGCGCTCTTTCTGTGGTTCTTTTTCGTTCTCTTTTACGATCTGCTCGCGCTCGGCGGCACGCTGTTGCTGCACGGTAAATCGGCAAATGCGTTTCTGTTTCTCTCACTTTTCGGCAATCCCGTTGACATGGTACGCGTCGCCTCGTTGATCGCCCTCGACAATGTCACGATTTTCGGCGCGGCCGGCGCGGCGCTGCTGCGATTTCTCGGCGGCAAGATGATCAGCGTTTTTTTGCTCGTGGTTGGGCTCATGATTTGGGTGGTGATTCCGCTTTGGTTTTCGCAGCGGCTGTTGAATCGGCAGGATATTTGAGAATTAACGTAATGCGTAAAGCGAAATCTAGGTGAGGAAAAAATTTTACGTAAGTACGGTGGCCGTGCTCTGCCTCGTGATCGTGGGCTGGATTTCATTGCGATGGCACGCCAAGCGCGACCGGCGCGAGCAGCTTCACTACGAGCGCGAAGAAACCGAACTGATCGTCTCCAATCTCATCGAGGCACAAATACAGCTTTACCGAGCGGGGGAAAATCTTTCCGATACAACGCGCCTCAGTCCGTTTGAAGTGACGAACACAGAGTTTCGCGAGTTTCTCAATGATGCCAACGGCTATGCAGACACAACTTACTGGACAATCGCCGGAAAACGATGGAAAGCAAAAAATGCGTTACAGGCGACCGCGCTCTTGAAGCCTGGAGATGCCGACTATCAGCGCTTCGGGCAGGCGGAACAGCCGGTGGTGTGGGTCAACTGGTTCGAAGCCAATGCTTACTGTCGATGGTTAACTAAAAAAATCGGCGACGGGCGTTGGCTTTTTACCCTTCCCACCGAGGCGGAATGGGAGAAAGCGGCGCGTGGGCCGGATAATTTTGACTACGGGCTGGGCATGTTCATCAGCGATCATGAAATCTCATTATATAATTGGAAGAAAAACCCCGACGCTCCCATTACCGTTGTGGGCTGGCAAGATTCTTTTTCCGCATACCGCCCGAATCGCTTGGGATTGTATCACATCAGCGGCAACGTGGTGGAGTGGACGCAATCTATCACTCGCGCCTACAGCAAAGAGCACCCCTTCGTGGATGATGAGCGCAATCACGAAGAGGCCACGGGCTTGCGCGTCACACGCGGAGGCTCGTGGTACAGCGCAAGCGTGGCTCTGCTTTACATTCCTTATCGCGACGCGTTTCAGCCGGAGCATAGCACGCAAGATCTGGGATTCAGAGTTGTTGCCAAATTGCTGCCGTGATAGCTGCGCAAAATGCTCAAACTCTTCGATAGAAAAACCGAAAAGATGGTTCAGCTTCGCACGCTGCGTTCAAGGAGGTCGTCATGAGATATTTTACCGCAGATGAAAACACGCCCATTCAGGAGGTCGCGGATACCATGCTCGGCGGCCGCATCCATCGCTTGATGGTGACGCGCAACGACAAAATCATCGGTATCATTTCCACGATGGACATGCTCAAAATCATTCGAGATTTGTGAAGAAGTCACTTTCAAGTCAATTCCTCAATTGCCGGCCATTTGTTCCGCACGGATCGGTGCTAGTGATTCTCGCCTTTCGCAAGAATGAGAATAGCCTTGCTAATATTCTGAATTCAGCAAACTCTTCTGGCCTCAACAACGATGCCAGCTCCGCTCCAACTATCAAATAATCAACCTGCCGCCGCTCTCTCCGCGTTCCTGGCACTGCCTTTGCGTTTTTCATTTTCGAAACAATGCCTCATGCTTCAGCATCCGCGAGTGAGGCCAAGTTGCATCTTTATTGAGAGCGCAGGAGGTGGATTATGTTCAGAATCAAATATATCGAGCTCATCGGCATGGCGCTGGTTTTGGCCATGACCTGGGGGTGTAAGAA
Source organism: bacterium (assembly GCA_050732395.1). Classification (GTDB taxonomy): domain Bacteria; phylum Zhuqueibacterota; class Zhuqueibacteria; order Zhuqueibacterales; family Zhuqueibacteraceae; genus JBIOXB01. The sequence continues at coordinate 70,487 of JBOHQX010000300.1, read as the reverse complement.
ACAGATAACCCCAATTCCGGTGGATTTGCAACGGCGAATCGCGACAGGAGAAAGCGTCTTTTCCAGAAACGATTGCGGCAAGTGCCATCAAGTTGCTGGTTACAGCAACGAGCACCGGGCACCGGATTTAACCTCGGTGTTTTTGGCAATGGATACGGTTTTTATCAAAGCGCACCTACAATTTACTGAAGTGAGCAGCATGCCGCCCATTCCCCTGAAACCGCACGAGATCAGCGCAGTGACGCAATACCTCGCCTCTTTGCATGCACAAAAGAACACACCGGCAAATCTGCAAAACCCGGATACACGCTGTCCGGTATGCGGTGCAGAGGTGGAAAGCGCGAAAGCGGTGATCAATTCTCTGGAAGCCTCATATAGAGGCAAGTTTTACTATTTCGAGTGCCCGGATTGCAAGGCGGTTTTTTTGCGAGATCCGAAGTGGCATGTGCAAAGCGGGTACGTGAGAGGCCACTGACTCCGGGCCTTTGTGGGTTTGAATAACAATGGAAAAACGGTATGGTCCTTATGAACGTGCAAGCCAAAACCATTCGATATCTTTTCCCTTACGGCGCTCCGGAGATGCTGGAAGTGTACCACAAGCATCTGGCATGGGCGATGACGTCGGCGATTCTTTTCCAAGCTCTTGGCCTGGGCACGTGGATTGGCGCGCGCATTTTGAGTGAAGAACCGGAAGCGCCCATGGTTAGAATACGAGTGATCAAAGATGTTGCGGAATTGGGACCGCCGCCTTCGATCGCAGCGCCCGCGGCACCCGCGATAGCGGTCAGCGGACCGGCGGTACGTCCCAGCATCGGAGTGCCGGTTCCGGTTCCCGATGCGCAGATTACCGAAGAGGCGACTATAGCTACGCAAGATGAATTGGCACAAATGCAAGCGCTGTTTGCCGGGGAAGGGACTGCTGGCGGGGGAGATTCATTGATAGTCTCGGATGAAGGGCTCCTCTTTGGAGACGAAGAACCACCAATCGATGCCTTCATTCCCTATCAAACACCGCCTGCCATCGTCAAGCGCGTGGAGCCCGTATACCCCGAATTAGCGCGCAAAGCCGGCATGCAAGGCAGGGTTTTCGTCAAGATATTGATAGATAAGGAAGGTAAAGTAAAACGTGCTGTGGTCATACAGGGCCCGGAGATTCTCCATGAAGCCGCGGTCTCTGCGGTCGTGCAGTGGGTCTTCAAACCGGCGATCCAGCATGATCGTCCAATTGCAGTGTGGATGGTCATTCCTGTCCTTTTTCAACTGCGGGAGTAAAATGAAAATCGGCGGTGTAAAACTATGGCCTATGCTCGCCGTTTTGTGGCTGGGCGGCTCACGACCCGAGGGCGACTCGCCGACCAGCGGCAGTCTGGTGATCATGTCGGCAGAATCTCTTGCGCCTGTTGCGGAAAAGCAGATTGAGGAGTTCCAGCGCTTGTATGAAAAAACGAGCATCACTATGAAGCTGGCAAGCTCACGCGAGACCGTTTTGCAATTTTTGCGCGGGGACGTGCAAACCATTTTCCTGGATAGACAATTGAGCGCGGACGAGAAACAAATTGCACGCGAGAATGCTATTTCGATCGATTCTTTCCGCATTGCCATTGAAGGTGTGGCTGTTATTGTGCATCCGCAGAATCCGGTGCAGAATTTGAGTATTGCGCAAGTCGGCGCCATCTATCGGGGTGAAATCCAGAATTGGCATGCCGTCGGCGGCAATTCACGGCCGATTTTACCGATTGCTCTGTCGCGTAACACGGGCACGGCGGAATTCATGCTGGCGCGCGCTGTGCACGATACTTCATTCTCTCTTTCAACATACATCTGTGCCTCCAGCCGAAAATTGTTGGAAGCGATTGCGCAACGCGACAATAGCATTGGCTTCGTGAGCTCGGCCTGGTTAAGTGACTCTACTTCGTCAATCGCTGCAATCGCCGACAAGATCAAAGTGTTGAAACTGGCGAAGGACACGACCGCTAATTGTGTGGCATTGTATCAAGCTGCGGTGTATCGCGGCGATTATCCCTTGTGCCGGCCGCTTTACTTGTTGTCGCGGGATCGTCGGTTAGGAGTGGCAGTGGGATTTATTGCTTTTGTGACCAGCGCCGCCGGTCAAAAGGTGATTCTCAATGCCGGCCTGGTACCGGCGACGATGCCGGTGAAGTTGGTAAAGTTCCGTAGCTAAGCGGAGAAAAAATGAAATCATCAAGGTTCATCCTCTTGGCTGCCATTGTGTGCTGCGCCGTCACCGCTTCCGCCCAACAGTCGCTTTTGGTGCTCGCACAAGACGCATATCACAACCGGAAATATGGCGAAGCGATCACGTTGCTGCGCAGCGAGTTGGAACGCAACCCAAGCTCAGATCATGCACGTTATTATCTGGGGTTATCTTTGTGGGAGGCCGGCAGCCCTGAAGAGGCTTATTCTGAACTGAAGAAAGCGCGTGAACTCAGTAGCAAAAACGGAGAGTATCTTTATGCCTTTGGCGTGCTGTGCGTGGAATTGAAAAAGTTTGAGGAAGCTCACGCCGCTTTCAATGACGGACTGAGACTGAAAGAAAATCCTTCACCATTCCTTTACGGCCGGGGCCTGCTTTTCATGGCGCGCGATTCGCTCGAGCAGGCCCTCCTCGCATTGTTGCAAGCGCGCGAGGCGAACCCGGAGAATCCCAAAGTATATCGCGCGATCGCTGATGCCTATACTAAACAAAGGATAATGGCCTTGGCTATTGACAATTATCGCGAAGCCGTGCGACGCGACCAGGAGTGGACCGAGGCCCGCTACACGCTCGGCAAACTATTGCAGAAGGAAAAGCTGTTCAACGAGGCCCTTGCCGAGTTCAAGGAAGTGGTGCGGCTCGATCCGGATTATGTCGAAGCTTATTTCGATCTGGGAAACCTGTACTATGCCGGCAAGCGCTACACCGAAGCGGCCTCCACGCTGGCAAGCTTCGTTGAGATCAAAACGGATTTTTATCCTGCTTATTTCTTACTGGCGAAGTCATTATATGCCAGCCGCCAGGTGGAGAGCGCCTTGCCGCATGCGCAGAGAGCCGTGGCACTGAATCCCACCGCGGAAGCACAGCGTTTGTTGGCGAATCTTTATTACGAGAATCGTGATTATGAAAACGCAGTGCAAGCGTTTGAAAAACTGGCGCAGCCAGCAAACAAAGCGGAGCTCCAAGCCGAGGATTACGTGCGGTGGGGGCGCAGCCAGACCAAGCTCAAAGAAAACGACGAAGCGATCACGCAATATCAGCACGCCGTGGTGTTGGACTCCACACTGTCGGAAGTGTATTTCGAACTCGGCACTTTATTGGTGATTCAAAAGCGCTATGCCGAGGCGATTCCCTGTTTCGACAAAAAAATCCACGCCGATACTACCGCCGCTGGCGCCTACTTCAACAAAGGCATCGCTTATATCGGGTTGTCGGATTGGCAGGCGGCGATTCCGGTCTTGAAGGAAGGCCTGCGCTACAAGCCCGACCATCTCGACGGCCGGCTGTCTCTGGCGCGCACGTACGCGCAAGTCGATTCCTTCGCGCAAGCCGAGGCCGAATATGAAGAAGTGCTCAAGCTCGGCCCCAAGCATTCGGAAGCATACAAACAGATTGGCTATTACCATCTCATTAAGAAAAGCTATACCAAGGCCGTGCAGTCTTTGCGCAAACACGTCACATTGGATCCGAGAAGTGAATATGGCTGGCTGTGGCTGGCGCAGGGCTTGGCGTTGAATCGGCAGTTTGCGGAAGCGAAAACATCATATCAAAAAGTTTTGCAAATCAATCCACGGAATGCGGAGGCGCAGCGAGGGTTGGAGATGTTGGAGCAGTTTCAGTAGTCAGTGTTCAGTATTCAGTGATCAGTGTTCAGTTTTTTCATAAAACCAGGACGTCATTCCCACGCAGAGAGGAATCTCCTATGCTCTTTGCATGTCATTCTGTAAGAATCTTGTTAAAATCTGGCGCACTCGAAATGCTGAAAAAGATTTTTCCTGAATGAGCTAACATAAACAAGCTTGCACCCATAAAAGCAAAACGATTGCGGGCAAAATAATTCTTTAATCATATTGCCTAAAGAAGTTTTGCAATGGGTTTTGCTTAAAAAGCAACGATTGCACTTGTTATATAGTAACAGGTGATTCAACTTGAAAGGAGACAGAGTATGCGCAGAGAATTTTTTTTGGCTATCGTGGTATTGATCGAGTTCGCGATTGCGGCTTATATCTTCTTCGCGATCTTCGGCGCGCCCCAGGACAGATACGGCCTGGAATTCATTTACAAAGGCGGTCCGTTGGTGATCGTGCTGTTGGCGCTGTTGATGATGGACATCACTTTCATCGTTGAGCGGTGGTTGTCGCTCACGAAGGCGCGCGGCCGCAACGCGCTGGCCAATTTTCTCCACGACGTGCAACGCGACTTGATGGACGGCAAAGTAGAGACCGCGCTCGCGGCCTGCAATGAACAACGCGGCTCGCTGGCGAACATCATTCGCGCGGGACTGGAGCGCTACAAGATCGTGCATCAACGCACCAACAACGACCAGGAAAAAGTCGCGAGCGAAACACAGCGCGCCATAGATCAAGCCACCATGCTTGAAGTGCCGTTATTGGAGAAGAATCTCGTCGCGCTCTCCACCATTGCTTCGATTGCGACCATGGTAGGATTGCTGGGCACGACCATCGGCATGATTCGAGCGTTTCGCGCTTTAGCGCATGCCGGCGCGCCGGACGCCGTACAGTTGTCCATCGGCATTTCCGAAGCGTTGATCAACACCGCCGGAGGCTTGGCCGCCGCAATTATTGGTATCGTGTTTTACAACTATTTCGTCACCAAGGTGGATAATTTCACCTATATGATCGACGAAGCCAGCTATACGGTCGTCGAGATCCTGACGGGTAAGAGCGAAGAGAAGGTCGCAGCGGCTTGAGGGTTGGATGCTGGATTCTCGATACTGGATGCTCGATGCACGATCATCTTCACTGCTGTACATCCAGCCATAATTAATGAGCATCGAAGATCAAGGATCGAGCATCAACGAAACAGCAAACCGAGAGACAGGTGGCCCCTATGCCCAAAATTAAGACAGCCCGCATGGGTATTCGCATCGACATGACGCCAATGGTGGACGTCGCTTTCCTCTTGTTGACATTTTTCATGCTCACAACGCAATTCCGGCCGCCGGCAGAAGTGGATGTTGTTTTGCCGGATTCGCATGCGCAGATCAAACTGCCGGAAACCGACGTGATGACCATCACCATTGCCAAAGACGGCGCGTTGTACATGGGTGTGGATTCTCAATTTTTGCGCGCCAAGCTTTTTGGTCAGGAGAACATGCTCAAGGCCGATGTTCCGATTCAATTGAGCGAGTTGTCGCGCAAGTTGTTGGAAGCGCGTGTCGCCAACCCCAAGCTGCGTGCTGTGATCAAGAGTGACCGCAATGCCGAATACGGCCCGGTTTTGGACGTCATGGATGTTCTGCAAAAAGTCAATCTGTCACGTTTTAATCTGGTAACGAATCTGGAACAAGGCGAGTATCGAGGTGATCAATCATGGCAGACGTTGGTAGTGGCGCTCCGCGCCCGGAGAACCGCAAGGGCAGGAAAACCCATAAAACGCGGCGTCTCGGCATTCGCATCGACATGACGCCGATGGTAGATATCGCTTTCCTGCTGTTGACGTTTTTCATGTTGACCAGCGTGTTCCTCCGGCCGCAAACCATGGAGATCAATCTGCCGCCGCAGGAAACGGAGGTAGAGGTGGCCGAATCCAATCTGCTCACCCTGCGCGTGATATCGGACGGCCGCATCTTTTGGAATTTCGGCATTGAAACGCCGCAACGCCTCGAATTCAAGCAGTTGCGCAGGTTTTTGATCATGCACAACGAGAATAACCCCAAACTCGTGACGCTGATCAAGGTTGACCGCAAGAGCAAATATCATCAAATGGTCGATGTCATGGACGAGCTGCAAATGGCGAAAGTCAACCGTTTCAGCCTGGCAGAGATTCGCGAGGTTGATCTCAAGGTTTTGCAAAAGGCGGCATTGTTGTGATAAGGCCGTTATGGAATTTGCCTTTTATAAAACAACCCACTGCCCGAGGAAATTCAATGATAAAACAGGAAACGACCGCACCGTCCAAAGCGAGGCACAAATCATTTGTGTATCGCACTGCGCTGCGGTGGACCGACAATCGCGCAGGCTGGTTGCGCGCGGAGGGCAAGCCCGAGTTGCGCGTTTCCAGCCCACCGGAATTCAAAGGTGAAGCCGGAGTGTGGACGCCAGAAGATTTGTTCGTCGCTGCCGTTGAAGCTTGCACGATGACGACTTTCATTGCTTTTGCACAAAAGCTCAATTTGTCCGTTGTTTCTTATCACAGCCATGCCGAGGGCGTGCTGGAATTCAGTGACGGAGGCTATCGCTTCACCAGAGTGGTGTTGCGCCCCGCTATCGTCGTTGCCGGGCACGAATCGTTAGCACCGGCGGAGAAAGCGTTGCACGATGCCCATCATGCTTGTTTGATTGCGAATTCGATACGCACCAAGGTTCTCGTGGAGCCGGTCTTCAAAGCGCGATGATTTGAGATGGCATATTTCACTTCTCTTTTTTATTCTTTCAGGGGGAAATAAAATTGCCCACGGTAGTTGAAGGGTGTTGATTCAGATATCATTGCGCATGGACGCCATTCAAACTCAATCTCCAACCCAAATAAAGCAAGCTGAATTTCAGCTCGACTACATCTGGGTCGCTTTAGCAGCAGCGCTCTTTATCGGCTTTGCAATCGGCGCGCACGTCGCTGCCGTCATCGGATTCGATTTTCCATTGGGGCCGGCGTTCTACAGTCTCGTCCAAGTTCATGGCCACGTGCAGCTCGTGGCGTGGGTGGGATTGTTCATCATCAGCATCAGCCTGCATTTCATTCCGCGCCTTGCCGGCGTTCCCATTACTCATCCCGAGTGGATTGTATGGATTTTGTGGCTAATCGCCTCCGGCCTCATTTTAAGAAGCTTCGGCCAATGCGTGATGCCTTATGTTGTCAATGGTGCGTTTTTCGTCCCGGTGGCATGGATGGTCGTGGCCTCGGGCTTGTTGGAATGGATCGGCATCCTCTTGTATGCGGGCCTGCTCCTCAGCGCTTTTCGCCGCAGCGAAGACCTCAGCAAGCGCCCCGCTTTATCTCAAGTAGCGCCATTCTTTCTGATGATGCTGGTAGGTTGGAATCTATACGCCGCCATCAATCTCGCTTTGCTTGTGCAAATGGCGGTGAGCGAATCCTTGGTGGTGATGCAGGCGTGGAATGAATTTGCGATTCAGGCCTTCATGGGTTTGGTGCTCATGCCAGTGGCATTTGCCTTTTCCGTGCGCATGTTTCCGCTTTATCTCCGGCTGCGCGCGCCGGAGTGGCCGGTGCGAAGGCTGGCATATGTCTATGGTTGTATGTTCTGCTTGCAAGTCTTGCCGAATCTGCCGCCGATCGCAAGTATTCCTTCCAAATGGCCGCTGTTGCTCTCGAGCATTGGGATGATCTTCAAAGGTAGCGTGATTCTAATTTTCATATGGAAGCTGGATTTGCTCACGCGCCGGCGCCAGCCTTGGACGGTCAATCGCGTATTTCATCCTGGGCCGGAGCGGCTACGAACGCGGCCAGGCCTGCCGGACTATGGCGAGTTTGGGCGATTCGAGCGCTTGGTTTATGCTTCTTATTGCTGGCTCGCGCTCGGCGCCACCTTGGAAATGCTTTCCGGCGCCAGTACGATTTTCGGTTTTACACTCACACACAGCAGCGACGCCGGCCGCCACGTTTATCTTTTAGGATTCATCTGTCTCCTCATCTTTGGCATGTCGGTGCGCATGATTCCGGGATTCATGCAGAAGAAAAGAATTTGGAGCGCGAAGCTGGTGGAGGCTACGTTTTGGTTGGGCAATGCCGCGGCTATTTTTCGCATCATGCCATTACTTTTGCCGGTGGTCGTGTTTGAGGCATTTCCTGCAATCATTGTAGTATCCCAAACCCTCTTTGCGATCTCTGGTATGGTCGCGATGACGGCGGTTTTGTGCTTGACCGTCAATTTGATGAAGACGGTTTAGAGCCTGTTTGGGTGCGGCTCGTAGTGAGAATCTTCCGTATAACCTTTTTGACACGCAACGATGATCTGCTTTCCTTCTTATAAAACTATGAAAGCACTTGCCCGCGTGAATAGAACGAACGATCCGATACGGCAATCGAAATTTGCGATGAGCCTTTCGCTGGCAGCCGGCGTTTTGATGTTCTTCACCAAAGTAATCGCTTATGTGATGACGCATTCGGCAGCCATCATGGCTGATGCCGCGGAGTCCGTCGTTCACCTCTTCGCCGTTGGTTTCGCGGCTTATAGCCTGTGGCTCAGTATGAAGCCGGCGGACGGGTCGCATCTCTACGGCCACGACCGCATCAGTTTTTTCTCTGCGGGTTTCGAGGGCGCCATGATTGTTGTTGCCGCCGTGTTCATCATTCATGAAGCCGTGCAAAAATGGCTCGCGGGATTGCAATTGCAAAATATCGCCGCCGGCGCAGGCTTTATTGCGTTCGCCACACTCATCAATGGTGCATTGGGCTGGTATCTCGTTCGGCAAGGCCGCAAGCACTATTCCCTCGTGCTTGAGGCGAACGGCAAACATGTGCTCACGGATAGCTGGACGAGCTTGGGCGTGATCTTAGCGCTGCTGTTGACGCTTTGGACCGGTTGGCTGCCCTTCGATCCACTCATCGCCATACTCGTCGCACTCAATATTCTTTGGACGGGCTCGAAGTTGATCCGGCGCGCGATTGGCGGCTTGATGGATGAGATGGATCCGGAGATCGATGCCAAACTTCGTGAGATTTTGCAACGCGAAACGCGGAAATACCGCTTGCAATTTCACAGCCTGCGCCATCGCAATTCCGGTAATAAACTGCTGGTTGAATGCCACATGCTCTTTCCGGAAGCGACCTCGATTGTGCAAGCGCATGAGCTGGCTACCCTCATTGAGCAGGAAATTCACCATGCTTTTCCCATGACCATAGAAATCACCACCCACTTGGAGCCGATAGAAAGCCATGACGAGATCCACGAGAAGTTTTTGGAAAATGACACACATGGTCGGCCGAATAACCCGGCGCAGAGACAATAACTCGAAGAGATCTGGACCTGTTGGTTTGGCGATCATTTGTGCAAGTCTTCTCAAAGATAAGAACTGCAGCCATTCGTTTTATTAAGACTAAGAAAAATGCGAGATGATGCAATAATTCCTTAAACAGCAAGTGCACGATAATCAGCTGTTTTATGGCCGTTTGTGTACGTACGAACGGCTTTCTTTTTTTTCGGAGGATAAAGGCATATTGTTTGAAGTGTAAAGCTTTAGCATTTGCAGCGAAGTCGGTTGCACGCAGGTTGTGCTCTTAAACTAATCTCACCGGCCATGCCGGCATTGGTGCGCGATTCGATGGCGCTCATTTTCACGCTTGAACATGGCCATGCAGATGTTGGGAGTCTCATGATGAAGACAAAAAACTTTGTAACCCTCGACGGCAACGAAGCCGTAGCGCACGTGGCGTTCCGTTTGAACGAAGTGATTGCCATTTATCCCATCACGCCCTCCTCTCCCATGGGCGAGTGGGCTGATGCCTGGGCGGCGGAACGAAATCCGAATTTGTGGGGCATTGTGCCAACCGTGGTGGAAATGCAAAGTGAGGCTGGCGCCGCGGGCGCGGTGCACGGCGCTTTGCAAGCCGGAGCATTGACCACAACCTTCACCTCCTCGCAGGGGTTCCTGTTGATGATTCCCAACATGTACAAAATCGCCGGGGAGCTCACTGCAACCGTATTTCATGTCGCGGCGCGCGCATTGGCTGCGCAAGGACTTTCGATATTCGGCGATCATAGCGACGTCATGGCCACGCGCGCAACAGGCTTTGCCCTGCTCTCCTCCGCTTCGGTGCAAGAGGCCATGGATTTTGCCTTGATCGCACATGCCGCCACGCTGGAGACGCGCATTCCATTTCTGCATTTCTTCGACGGTTTCCGCACATCACACGAAGTGTCAAAAATTGAAATGTTGTCCGATGATCACATGCGTGCCATGATCGAGGAGGAGCGGGTGAGGGCTCATCGCAGCCGCGCGCTTTCGCCGGATCATCCGGTACTGCGCGGCACGGCACAGAACCCGGACGTGTATTTCCAGGCGCGCGAAACGGTCAATCCTCACTATCTCGCCTGCCCCGACATCGTACAACAGGTCATGGACAAATTTGCACGAGTCGCAGGGCGGCAATATCGTTTATTCGAATATTATGGCGATCCGGAGGCCATGCGCGTGCTGGTATTGATGGGTTCTGGTTGCGAAACGGTCCAGGAGACCATCGATTATCTCAATAAACGCGGTGAAAAAACTGGCATACTCAAGGTGCGGTTGTATCGCCCGTTTGACGTGAGGCGTTTTCTTGAAGCTCTGCCGGCAACTACAAAAGCTATCGCCGTGCTCGATCGCACAAAGGAACCGGGCAGTGCCGGCGAGCCGCTTTATCTTGATTGCGTCAATGCCATTCATGAAGGCACAAGCAACGGCTGGATAGAAAAATCTCCGAAAATCATTGGCGGGCGCTATGGCCTATCCTCGAAGGAATTCACGCCGGCGATGGTGAAAGCAATCTTCGATCATTTATCCGGCAGCACCCTCAAGAATCATTTCACCATTGGCATTGAGGATGACGTGACGCACACCAGCCTGCCTTATGATTCGGCCTTTTCCACGGAGGCGGATAGCGTGATCCGTGCATTGTTTTACGGTCTCGGTTCCGATGGCACCGTCGGTGCGAACAAAAACTCCATCAAAATCATTGGCGAGAACACCGGCAATTATGCGCAAGGCTATTTCGTTTATGATTCAAAAAAAGCGGGCGCGATCACGGTCTCGCATCTGCGTTTTGGTCCGGAACCGATTCATTCGACTTACCTGGTGACACGGCCCAATTTCGTTGCCTGCCATCAACAGATCTTTCTCGAACGGTACGAGATGCTGGATGGCATCGTTGCCGGGGGCAAGTTTTTGCTGAATAGCGCCCATGGACCGCAGGAGATTTGGCAGCATCTGCCGGCGGAGGTGCAAAAACAAATTCTGCAGAGAAAACTGAAGTTCTATGTGATCGACGCCAACAAAGTCGCACGGGAAAGCGGCATGGGCGGACGTATCAACACCGTCATGCAAGTTTGCTTTTTTGCGCTGTCTGGCGTGCTGCCGAAGGATGAAGCGATTGCGGCGATCAAGCGCTCATTGAAAGAAACTTACGGCAAAAAAGGCGAGGAGATCGTTCGCATCAATCTCGCTGCGGTCGATCGCACGCTCGCGCACTTGTTCGAAGTGAAAACTCCGGATCATTCGAATGGTTATCTGGTTTTGCCGCCTCCACCCACCGCGCAGGCCGCGCCCTTCGTGCGTGAAGTGCTGGGCAAAATCATCGCGGGCAAGGGTGACGAGCTGCCGGTGAGCGCCCTGCCGGTCGACGGCACGTTTCCCACGGGCACGGCCAAATGGGAGAAACGCAATTTGGCCTTGGAGATTCCGGTATGGGAGCCGGATATTTGCATTCAATGCGGCAAATGCGCGATGGTTTGTCCGCACGCCGTGATTCGCATCAAGGCTTACGACGAAAAACATCTTGCCGGCGCGCCGGACACCTTTAAAGAGTGTGACGCTCGCGACCGCGAATGGCAAGGATTGAAATACACGATCCAGGTCGCGCCCGAAGACTGCACCGGCTGCGCACTCTGTGTGGATGTCTGCCCTGCCCGGAAAAAGTCTGAGACGCGCATCAAGGCCATCAATATGCGGCCGCAGCCGCCGTTGCGCGCAGCGGAACGCGAGAACTGGGATTTCTTTTTGGCCATCCCCGAGATGGACCGCCGCCGGATCAAAAACACGAGTATTCGCCAGCAGCAAGTGCAAGAACCATTGTTTGAATTTTCCGGCGCGTGCGCGGGTTGCGGTGAAACGCCCTATATCAAGCTGCTCACCCAATTGTTCGGCGAACGAGCGATGATTGCGAATGCCACCGGCTGCTCCTCGATTTACGGCGGCAACCTGCCGACCACGCCCTGGACTACGAATGCCCACGGCCGCGGGCCGGCCTGGTCAAACTCCCTCTTTGAAGATAATGCGGAATTTGGTTTGGGATTTCGCCTCGCCCTCGACAAACAAAAAGAAATGGCGGCGCAGGACCTGCAAGAATTATCCGGCGCGATGGGTGATGATCTGGTCAATGCGATCCTTGCTGCAGAACAAAAGGATGAAGCCGATATTTATGAACAGCGCATGCGAGTCGAACTGCTCAAAAGAAAGCTGGAAAGATTCAATACCCCCGCCGCACAAAGATTGCTGCCGCTCGCAGATATGCTGGTCAAAAAGAGCGTATGGATCATCGGCGGAGATGGCTGGGCCTATGACATCGGATTCGGCGGCCTGGATCACGTGCTCGCAAGTGGGCGTAATGTGAACGTGCTTGTACTCGACACCGAAGTGTATTCCAACACCGGCGGGCAAATGTCCAAAGCCACGCCGCGCGGCGCGGTGGCGAAATTCGCCGCCGGTGGCAAGTCCGCACCGAAAAAGGACCTCGGCTTGATTGCCATGACTTACGGCAACGTCTACGTTGCCCGCGTGGCCATGGGCGCGAAGGATGAGCATACGCTCAAGGCCTTTCTCGAGGCCGAAGCATATGAAGGGCCGTCGCTGATTATCGCGTATAGTCATTGCATCGCGCATGGCATCAACATGGCGACCGCTATGCAAAATCAAAAAGCTGCGGTCGATACCGGACAATGGCTGCTATATCGCTATCACCCCGATCGGGCGAATAAGGGCGAAAATCCGCTGCAGCTCGATTCCCAGCCTCCGAAAATGCCGGTGGAAAAATATTTGTACATGGAGAATCGCTTCGAAATGCTCACCAAGAGCAAGCCGGAGGAGGCCAAGCAACTGCTCAAGGCGGCGCAGGAGGACGTGAATATGCGATGGAGGTTTTATGAATATTTGGCGGCACGGGGGGTGGGAGTCGAGGATCGAAGATGGAGGATGGTGGATCGTGGGTAGTGGATGGTAGATAGTGGACATTGGTTCGTCCGTAAGTGCTTCGATTGATGCTGTTTTGCGCCTGGGTTTAGCCTTTACGACCCACGATCATCTATCTACGATCGACAATAAAAACTGGAGAGCACCGAATGGACCTCACAACCACCTACCTCGGCCTGAAGCTCCGTACGCCGCTGGTGCCTTCGGCGTCGCCGCTTTCAGAAGAGATCGGCAACATCAAACGCATGGAAGATGCGGGCGCGGCGGCGGTGGTGCTGCATTCTTTGTTCGAAGAACAATTGCGGCTCGAAACTTATGAGCTCAATCATCACCTGACCAATGGTACCGAGAGTTTTCCGGAAGCGCTCACATACTTTCCCCAGCCGGAAGCATTTCATCTCGGACCGGATGCGTATCTCGAGCACATCCGCCGCGCCAAACGCGCTTTTATCAACCGGACCTCGACCTGGAAACCCTGGAAGTTCGCCCGAACGTGCTGCTCAGCACGCCGCAAGCCTTACGGCTGCCCTTGACGTGGATCGGCATTCTTCATGGCCGCATCCGCGCCGACCTCGCCGCGACCAGCGGCATTCACGAGGCGCCGGACGTGATCAAGATGTTGATGGTGGGAGCGAATATCACGATGATGGCCGCGACGCTGTTGCGTCAGGGCATTGATCATCTTCGCAGCATTGAGCAGAGCTTGCGGCAATGGATGGCAGAACACGAATACGAATCCGTCCGGCAAATGCGCGGTAGTATGAGCCAGAAGAATTGTGCCGATCCTTCTGCTTTCGAGCGGGCGCAATACATGAAAGCATTGCCGAGTTACAAGCCGAGTTCTTCGAATGTTACTGCGCTTTGGCGGGACGCTGAGAAGGCCCAGTTGTAAGGTAATTTGATTTGCCAGTGATAAACATGCCTCATTTTGCCCCCGGCTTTTTTGCCTTGACTTTTTGTATCATTTTTGTAACTATTCACCCCATCGCTCTGGCGCTTTTGCTTTTTCTGGGGTTGGAAGAATGAACTGAAAAAGTGATCTCATCTCCTGGAAGATTTACAGCGCCCGGGCGGTAGGCGATTACAGAGTCACAAAGCAAAGCATAGTGCACGCTTCATGCACCGCTCAGAAAGGAATCCCAAGATGATGGCGCGTTTGAAAAGCATGGCTGCTACGACCATTGCGATTTGCACGATCGTACCCTGCGCGCTCTTGGCGCAAAGCAAAGCCAAATATGTCGGCGCTAATACCTGCAAGCCTTGTCATCTGGCGCCCAAGACCGGCGCGGCATTCACGATTTGGCAGAAGAGTCTGCATGCCAAAGCGTTTGCCACGCTCGCCACGCCTGCAGCGTTGGAGATCGCCAAGCAAAAAGGCATCGCCGATCCGCAAAAAGATGCCGCTTGTCTGAAATGCCATGATACCGCAGCGGGAGTGGCCGCGGCCCAACTGGCGTCCACTTTCAAGCCGGGCCAGGGCGTAGGCTGTGAATCTTGCCATGGCGCCGGTTCAGAATATAAAGGCATGCAAGTCATGAAGGATATCGATACCGGCAAGATCAAGGGCGAGACTGTCGGCCTGGTCAAAGGCGACGAAAAACTCTGTTTGACCTGCCACAATTCCGAAAGCCCAAATTTCAAGGGGTTCAATTTTGCAGAATACAGTAAGAAGATTGCGCACACGACGCCCAAGCAGTAAAAACTGTGGATTGATGGATTACTGGATTGGTGGATTGATGGAGTAGTGGAGTGGAGGTAGGAAGGGAGAATGGTGAGGTTTTGTTTAAAAGCAAGATCAATATTACCTGCACAGGAAGTGCATAACTTTTTCACTCATCCAACAATTTAATGTTCCAATACGCTGTAACTCCACCACTCCAATTGTTTTGCTAGCCCGACCTGCTGTTACCCAACTGTCTTTCGACGTTCCAATATGCGGTCACTGCCACGGCTGTCACAAGGTGCTCGCTTCGAACAGTTCCATGTGATCGGTTCATGGACTACGCTGCCGCTAGTTGGCGGGCGTGAAGAATGTCTTTGCTTGTTGTGGCGCGAAGAAGAGCAGCCGGCACGGAGACAACCGCAAGCGTTTCACCATTGCCCGCAAAGAATTCAACAAGGAAGATAAGTATGGCAGAATCGCTAGAAAAAAGCGGCAAGCTCCCCGGGTCATTCTACAACACCGTCAGCATGATGGGCGCCGGGATTGCGGCCGTGAGCTTTGCCTGTATATTGTTTTTCTTTTTAGTGGATTTTTTTGCCGAGACCACGATGCCTTATCTCGGTATTCTCACCTATCTCGTCTTTCCTGCGTTTTTGGTTTTGGGGTTGGTGCTCGTTCCCATCGGCATGTGGCGCGAGCATCGCCGCCGCAGCCGCTCCGCGACCGAGCCCGCCTTGCTGCACATCGATTTCAATCTGCCGCGCCATCGCCGCATGGCCGCAATCGTGGGAATCGTCACCACGCTCTTTTTGCTCTTCACCGCCGTGGGCAGTTACAAAGCCTATGAGTTCAGCGAATCCACGACCTTTTGCGGCAAAACCTGTCACACGGTCATGGAGCCGGAATACACCGCCTATCAGAACTCGCCGCATGCGCGCGTGACCTGCGCCGGTTGCCACGTCGGCCCGGGCGCCGGGTGGTACGTGCAATCGAAGCTCTCCGGCGCTTATCAGGTCTATTCGGTGTTGTTCAAGAAGTATTCCCGGCCGATTCCCACGCCGATCGAAAATCTGCGCCCGGCGCGTGAAACGTGCGAGCATTGCCACTGGCCGCAGGCGTTTTTCGGCAACAAGCAGGATATGCGCGTGCACTTCATGAAGGACGAGCACAACACGCGCTGGGCCTACAACCTGCTGATAAAGATCGGCGGCGGCAGTCAGGAAGAGGGGCACACTTCGGGGATTCATTGGCACATGAACATCAGCAACAAAATCGAGTACTATGCCACGGACGAATCGCGCGAGGTCATTCCCTGGGTGCGTGCCACCAATGCCAAAGGCGAAGTCACGGTTTATTCCTCTGATCCAGCCCTCATGTCAAATGGCCAAATCGACGCCAAGAAAATTCGGGTCATGGACTGCATCGATTGCCACAACAGACCTGCGCACATTTTCCAAGCGCCCAATATTGCTTTGAACACTATCATGAGCAACGGCTTGATCGACATGAGCCTGCCTTCGATCAAAGCCACCGCCGTAGAGGCGCTCACGCCGGAATATCCAACCAAAGAAGCGGCGCTGGCTGCGATTGATTCCACGATTCGCGCGTTTTATGACGCCAACTATCCCGACCTGGTGCCGCAAAAGCGGCAGGCCGTAGACAATGCCATTCAGCGCGTGCAGGAAGTCTATGCTCGCAACAATTTTCCCTACATGAAATCGAGCTGGCGCGCGTATCCCAATCACATCGGGCACTATCTCAGCCCGGGCTGTTATCGCTGCCACGACGGCTTGCACCAAAGTGCGGAGGGCAAAACTATTACCCGCGATTGCAACGCCTGCCATTTGATCATTGAACAAGGCAACGGCAATGAGGTGCAGCAGATGGACCTGAAAGGATTGGAATTCGCACATCCGATCGACATCGGCGACGCCTGGAAGGAGACGAGCTGTCATGAATGCCACGGCATTGCAGCGGGTATGTAAGCGTCGGATATGACTGTTGACGTGGCTTACCTATCACTGCAACGTTAAGTCAATGCCACTACCAGGGAGGTCATGCTGCAAGCATCTTCCCAAGCGCTGTGCACAATGCCGTAATGTATTGTGAATAATTTCCGAAATTTGAGAAAAACTTTTCGCAGTTTCTCAAATCCGATAGAGACGGTCAGATGGAAATAGAAACCCCATCGAAGTATCAATATGTTAAAATGAAATATATCAAGATTCCCGGGTATAACTGTTGCTTCTATACCCCTCATAGGCGCTTAAGGAAACAAACATGGAATAAAATTCTGAAAGTTTACACACGGATCAAAAACTCACGCGGATTGAAAGCTTTTCCGTGTGCGTTGTTGATCCGCGTGTGCTGCCCGTAGGGCTTCTGTTTTCAGTCTGTCTGAAAAGCAGAGGTAGATCTTAGCCCGACAATGTTAAGTTGCTTCGAGAATGATAATATTGATTGTCATTCCTTTAGGAATCTTCCCCAAATCCTGCATAAGAACTAGGGAGGATGCTTACAGCATGACAATTTGAGGGGTGCAATCTTAACTTAACTATGTCAATTTGGAGTCTACGCGAAAACCTCATACGGAGGTGTTTATGATGTGCTCGATACTATGGCGTGTGCTGGCCGCAACGATGATAGCTACGACTTTCTTGGTTCCTCCCACGCATGCGCAAGTTCCAAATGCGATCATCAAGATCGAAGGTTACAGCCCTCAAGAGATTCATGACTTGGGCTGGACTTCGCCTCGCTCAACTGGTTTGTCTGTTGTCGGCGTGGGCCAGGTGGTCTATCTCCTCGGCCGTGACTCGCTCAATGCCGCCGTGACCAGTTATGCCTGGTCGTTGACGGCAAGGCCTGCAGGCTCCACTGCGGTGTTGGATAGTACGAACAAGAGACAAACCACCTTCAAACCGGACATTGAAGGCAAATTCACCGTGCAATTGCAGATCACCACGGCGGGCGGAACCAGCGCGCCGAAGACGACTACGATCACCTCGGCGAAGTTCGCCGGGGTGGGTGGCACAGACGGCTTGCCTTCGGAGCCTTCGGAAGGGCAATGCAGCTTGTGCCACAGCGCCAATTTCACCGCCTGGGGTAAAACTGGCCATGCAACATTTTTCAAACGCGCGATTGACGGCCAGCTTGGTTCTTACAACGAATCTTGCATCGAATGCCACAAT
Organism: bacterium; assembly: GCA_050732395.1. Lineage (GTDB taxonomy): Bacteria > Zhuqueibacterota > Zhuqueibacteria > Zhuqueibacterales > Zhuqueibacteraceae > JBIOXB01. Next base: position 52,559 of record JBOHQX010000300.1, on the reverse strand, counting down.
GTTGGATTTGACGACAGCCCCGCGGCCGTCAATGAAGGTTTTGATGACGTGGCAAGAGAAGTCGGCTGGACTTTTCCGCCGACGTTGCAGCCCGGCAACTACGCCGCGCTGGTCTCGCAGTATCCCAAGCTGGCGGCGAGAGCAAATATCCAATGCGAAAACTGCCATGGGCCGGCAACGCAGCATCGGGGCGACAAGACCAGCATCGCGATGAGCCTGGACGAGGCCTCGTGCGGCTACTGTCATGAAGAAGCGCCGTATCATCGCATCAGTACGCAGTGGAAAGCATCCAGGCATGCAGTGGGTGTGCTTTCGCCTTCGACCAATCCCAGTTGCACTCGTTGCCATTCCGGCTGGGGCTTTATTCGAGTTGTCGATCCCAAGAATCCGGATACCCGGCCGTCCAGCGGCTTTGAGCAGATTAGTTGCGCGGTTTGCCACGATCCGCACCGGTCGGAATTGTTGCCGGCGCAAGTGCGGACCTTGAACGATGTCACCCTGGGCGATAGTGTGACCGTAGTCAATTACGGCGGCATGGGCAAAATCTGTATGCAATGCCACATCAGCCGCCGCGATGCGGTGGACTATGTCAGCAATCCCGCCAATCTTTCCACGCGCTTCGGCCCGCATCATAGCAATCAGGCCGACATGATTGACGGTTCCAATGCCATCGAATATGGCGTGCCGATCGGGAGCTCCGGCCACAAGTTCGCTGTCGCAGATGCCTGTGTGACTTGCCATATGGGCGCCACGCCGGCAGAGGGCCAGCCCGGACATGACAAAGTTGGACAACACACCTTCGCTGTAAGCACGGATAACGGCACACCCGACGATCATGGCGATGACGTGCAAAACGTCGCCGTTTGCCAGACGTGCCACGGCCCGATTACGTCTTTCGACGATATTGCGGCCAAGGCGGATTTCGACGAAGACGGCACCATTGAGGGCACGCGCCTTGAAATCGAAGGCTTGGAGCACCGTCTCGACCAGTTGCTGCCGCCGCGCACCTCGGATGCGGTGATTAAAGCAAACTATGATTGGACACTACCGGGCTTGTCGCAGGCGGAAATCGAACGGCGTCACGCCTACACCAATGCGTGGTACAATTTGTTGTTTGTCGAGGAGGACGGAAGTCGCGGTGTGCACAATGCCGGCTACGCAATTGCCTTGCTGCGCCGCTCCATCGCCACGCTGACCACCGGCGATGTAGGCGCGGGCGAAATCGTCTCAATCGAGGACGTGGGCGGCGATCAAGGCAAGCAAGTACGCCTCATGTGGTCGAAATTTGCCGCCGACGGTCCAGCGTCAACCAATCCAGTGACGAGCTATTCGATCTGGAGGCGCGTCGATGATGTTGCCACCAGTGTCGGCATTCAGCTCGGTTCCAAAGAAGAGCTGATTGCGAATGGCCTCTTGAGCAACGTTGGCAAGCGCTATACGGTCAATCAGGCCGAAACTTGGGATTTTGTTGGCTGGTTACCGGCTTCCGCTTACGAGGCCTATAGTACGGTCGCGCCCACGCTTTATGACAGCACCGCTGCGGGCCTGCATTGGTCAGTGTTCTTCATTTCCGGCCAGGCGAACGGCGTGGTTTACGAGACCGCGCCAGACAGCGGATATTCGGTCGACAACCTCGCGCCGGCGCCGCCAACTAATATCGCAGCCAGCTATGTTGCCGGCACCGTCAACTTGAGATGGGATGGTCCCATTGATGAAGATTTCAAATATTTCGCAATCTATCGCGGCACGACGCCCGGGTTTGATCCCAAAGGAACAACGCCGCTGGCCACGCTCATCCAGACGGAATACACCGACAATCAAGTATCGAGCGGACGCACATATTATTATCGTTTGTCCACCTTTGACTACTCGGGCAATGAAAGCCCGTACTCTTCCGAGGTCGGGGTGATCACGCGGGTGGAAGAACGTGGCGGCGGCACGCCCACCGAATATGCGCTCGAGCAGAATTACCCGAACCCATTCAATCCTGAAACCACGATCAAATATCAATTGCCGCAGCCGGGCCATGTGCGTATCACCATCTTCGATGCGCTCGGCCATCAGGTGCGGCAGCTGGTGGATAGCGATCAGGCAGCGGCCTATCATCTCATCGTTTGGGACGGTCGCGACCGGGCCGGGAACATCGTGCCCTCCGGCCTATACCTCTATCGGCTCGAAAGCGAGAAGTTCTCAATGATGAAGAAGATGGTCATGATGAAATAAGGCTATCCGGTTCGTCTCAATGTCATCCTGGAAGGATCTTTTCAAGCATCGAGCCCCACGGCCGTACTGAAAAAGATGCTTCCAGCATGACATAACACGTGGGGATTAAACGGCAAGAATTGTACACATGCCCCGAGGCGGCGCACAATGACGCGATTGCGAAATATTTGCCTGCTGTTGCTCAGCCTTGCCTTGCCTTCGATGTCGAACGCGCAAACACTCTCCGGCCGGCTCACCAGCTCGTTGTATGCCTTCCAGCGCAGCGACTCGATCAACATCGAATCCAGTTCTGCGCGCGGTTACCAGGCCTATCAAATCGATTTCTCCACGAAAAACATTCTGGTGCGCAGCTATGGTCAGTTTGACACCGATTTCAGCACCCCGCTCGCCGGCGACGGCAAGGCGCGCATGTACAATTTGTATTTGGAGTGGAAGAACATTGCGCAGCGCGTCGATGTACAGTTTGGCCGCCAACCGGTTTTCGGCGGTGTGGCGGTGGGTACGATTGACGGCGCGCAAATCAAGGTGCGGGCCGCGCCCTGGTTACGCCTGAAAGCATTCGGAGGCGGCTTGCTGCCGGCCGATCAGCGCGTCAAAGTGATCGACGATTTCGACCAAAATTACATGGCCGGCGGACAAGCGGTATGGACCCCGAAGACAGATTTGAATCTGAGCCTTAGCTTTTTTGATAAACGGCAATTGCGTCCCGGCTACGATGCACAGCGGGCAGATTCCGTGGGCAACGTGTTTACGCTCTACGTCGAGCCCACGGATCGCGCGTCTCGATTGGGCTCGCTCGACGCCTCCTGGTTCGTAAATGCCAAAACTTCTCTGTATGCTCGCAGCGATTATGATTTTCACGCCGAAGAGCTGGCGCGTGGCGATCTTTCCGTGCGCGCGGAAATCTCGCCCGAAATGATTTTGACCGGCAATTATATCTACCGCTCTCCCCGCCTGCCCTGGAATTCGATTTTTTCTGCTTTCAATGTCGAAGACAACCACGAGGTCGAAGGCGGGTTTTATTACCAGTACCGACCGTCGTTGCGTCTTTATGGCAATGCTGCCGCAATTTTCTACTCCGGCGACGAATCCTTGCGCCTCACGGTGGGAACGGAGCTGAAGTACGGCGGTGTCAGCTACGTGCATCGCGGCGGCTATGCCGGCAATCTGGACGGCCTCAACGCCTCGTTTTATTATCCCACGCGCCGCAACCAGTTCATGCCCAGTGTGCAACTCTCCTGGGCCACGTACAAACTAGATGGGGATGCTCCGGAGCGCGAATCCCTGTTCTCCGGCGCTGCCGGCCTGCTTGTGCGGCCCATGAAAAAACTGACGCTCGACGGGCAGTTCCAACTCTTGCACAATCGCTACTATAAGAATGATGTCCGTTTCATGTTTCGACTACAGTATTGGTTCTTCACCAAACTGAGCGCAGCATCATGAGGAGGGAGAAAAAATGTCCAGCACTAGGCCTTCGAACTGCATCCCCAAAACAGAAAAGCGCATCCCGAGACTGCGGGACAGAGATGCAAAGATTGTGCAAAGCGCTTTCTTTGCGGACCTTTGCGTCTCTGCATCTTTGCGTGTATGCTTTTGCCTTTTTGTCCGGAGAGGCAAGAACGCCTGCTCGCATGTTTTCGTATTGGGCCTATTGGCAATAGCGACCATCTTGCGAGCGGGTGACGACCGGCCCTCGTCATGGGGCGACCCCGTGGCGCAGTGGGCTAAAATTAAATTCTCACACAAACAACACCTCGAAGAAGTCGGCGCGGAATGCAACGCTTGCCATGCCGCTGCGCAAACCAGCGAAAAGGCCGGCGATCTGTTGTTTCCGAAGCATGCCGAATGCTCGACCTGCCATGCCGAGGTCGAGAGTGAGAATATGGAGGATTGCAAATATTGTCACACGGATATTGATCAGCTCGAAGCCTTTGCAGCTCCTGCTCGCGAGGATATTGTCTTCAGCCACAAACAGCATATCGAAAGCCAAGATCTCGACTGCGCCGTTTGCCATAAAGGCATTGAGAAATCGGTAAAGCCCAGCGTGGCCTTTCTGCCCAGCATGGCCACGTGTTATTCCTGCCATAACGATGCGAAAGCCACCAACGCCTGCGAATCTTGCCATCCCAGAATAGAGACCATGCTGCCGCTCTCGCACCGCCTGCCGGATTGGGCTAAAGAGCACAAGCGCTTGGTGCGTGCCGAGCATACCTCCAACGACTGCGCTTCCTGCCACACCGAGAATTTTTGCCAGCAGTGCCACGCGGAGCCTACATTACAATTCACCAGTGGCGCTCCGGTGCGCAGTGTGCCGGAAAATCGCCCGGAACCTTCCGGCAAAAATCCCTTGGTTATAGAAAACGTGCACGAATTGAACTATGTGTTCGTACACAGTCTCGATCTGCGCGCCAGGCAGTCGGATTGTTACTCGTGCCACAACGTGCAAACCTTCTGCGCCGAATGCCACGCGCGCAATCAAGAAGCCGGTTTTGCGACGCCATTTCCGCTCAGCCATCGCACGCCCGATTTCGTGCTCCTCGGCTTGGGCAGCGAAGGCGGCCAGCATGCCAGGCTGGCACGCCGGGACATGGAATCCTGCGCCTCTTGCCACGACGTGGAGGGCCGCGATCCCGTTTGCGTCATCTGCCATACGAATCTCGCGCCGGGCGGCAAGTGATAGCAGCGCAATGTCCCGCTGAGCAATCTGTCTTCAACGAAGTCCTTGATATGTCATCCCGTAGGGATCTTGGTTGACTCGGCCACAGAACCGCACGAAATAGCTCGGAAAAGAACTATATCATTCTTTCAAACAAGCCGAAAGCTGAAGTACTTCGTACAGCATAAAAACGCAAAAGCCTTCCAACACAGAGACACGGAGCGCACAGCGCGGCGTAGCCGCAAAAAAAAATGACGCACGCAGAGCTTCGCAAAGACTCGCAGAGATTTACAGGGCAGCAGAGTCGTAATCAAAAACTTTGCTAAAAAAGCAAAGTTCAACAATTTTGTATTACAGAGAGTAACGGAGCGAGCGTACTTCCTCTGTAATACAAACTTGTAAAGCTTTGCATTTTAGCAAAGATTTTGGTTGCGACTTTGCCAGCCGGAAATCTCTGCGAATCTTTGCGAGGCTCTGCGTGAGTTTTTCTTGTTGCGGCAACGCCGCGCTGTGACACTCCGTGCACTCTGGGTCTCTGTGTTGAAAGAAGGTTTACTTGTTGGCATTACCCGCAAAGGGAATAAAATGAAAAGAATGCAAATAATTTTGGTGGTGTTGCTCTCGTTAGCCGCCCTCATGTTCCACGCTTGCAGTGAGCCACAAGATGCCCCTACGGGCGTGCAAAACGAAGTGAGTGTGCACGGCGAAGGCTGGCTCGACCCGTCTTCGCCGAACTTCCATGGCGCGGTGCTGGCGAAGCAAAACTACAATACCGAAAATTGCCGCCCGTGCCATGGCAGCCAATATGACGGTGGCACGGCGGGAGTCGCGTGCTACACCTGCCATGCAAGTTTCCCGCACCCCGCTTCCGGTTGGGTGTCGGGCTCGAGCTCGCATTACGTCTATTTGAAGAACAATAATTACGATTTGGCCTCTTGCCAACCGTGCCATGGCCAGGATTATAGTCTAGTGAAAGTGAACAATTCCTGCGTTACTTGCCACTCGCAGGAAGGCGGTCCGGAGGCTTGCAATAATTGCCACGGTAATTCGGGCCGTGATGCCGCGGATCTGCGCAACGCCGCGCCGCCCGAAGGATTGGATGGAGAAACCGGCTCCACCACACCCGCCGTGGGCGCGCACCAAACGCATCTCGGCTATTTCAAGCACTTGCCCGCGCGCGAGATTTGTCAGGAATGCCACGTTGTGCCCACCAACTTTTCCGATGCGAGCCATATTGATGACAACAACCGCGCCGAGCTGGTATTCAACGGTCCGCTGAGCAATTTGAAAACCGAAGGCGGCAATCGCGCGCCGCAAGTTGTTTATGATTTCAACGCCAATACGTGCAGCAACAGCTATTGTCATGGCAATTGGGGCCTGCGCAAAGCCCAAGCCGGGGATAACGAATTCATGTACGCCGCTGACGTCATGACCGGCAACTCGGCTGTGCCAAATTGGACGAATCCGGCCACGGCCTCTTGTGGCTCCTGCCACGGGCTTCCGCCCACCGGGCACAACCCCTTTCCGATTACGGCATGCACGAATTGTCATTTCGGTGTCGTCGATGGCTTTGGGGTGATCACTGACAGCACCAAGCATATGAACGGGAAGATAAATGTGTTTATGAGTGAGTATCCGATGTTTTGAGCAATGGTTTATAGTGGCGAGCATCGCCTTTTTCCAGCACAAAACCGAACGAAGTTGTTGGCAATTCATGCATGTTGATTAGAAAACAAAAGGCCGGCCATACCCATGGGGCACGACCGGCCTTTCGTCGACTGTTACATCGCTTGCAACGAGCGATTGCTCGGACCTTATTTCGTGAGTAACATCCGCTGTGTCCTCGTAATCGCACCCGCCTTCAGCACGGCGTAGTACACACCGGAAGGTAAATCCCCGCCTTTAAAAATCTTGTCATACCTGCCCGCACCCTGATAGCCGTTGACCAGGACCGCAACGACCTGGCCGCTGATATTGACCACGATGAGCTTTACTTGCGTGCCTTCCGACAATGTATACCCTATCGTCGTCGACGGGTTGAACGGGTTGGGATAGTTCGGCGCCAGCGTAATGCCCTCGGGAATCGCAGCATTCTCCTCGCCCTCCGCTTTGCTGTTGTCCGGGCTGCCGGGCTTGGCGGGTCCGGAAGTCGTGGCGTTCACTTCCTTTGAATAGGCCGACACATTGGTGGAGCTATATGCGCGTATGCGATAAAAATACTGCGTGCCCGCCGCCAGCCCGATGTTCGAATAGAGTGACACATTCGCACCAACCGTCACAATTTCCGCATAGGTGCCCGCGGCCCCGGTCTTGCGCTCGATTTTAAAGCCGCTTTCATTCGTGGTTTGATCCGTCCATGCGATATCGATTTGACTGCTGCTGATGGTGATGGCCACCGCATTGGTCGGGGCTTTGAGCAAGCTGGTCGCGCTGGCTTCGTTGCTATAGGCCGAGTTGCCCGCTGCGTTATAAGCACGCACGCGATAGAAGTATTTGGTATTCGCGCTCAAACCGCTGAGGTTCGCATAGCTCGTCACGTTCGGCCCCACCGTCGCTATCTGAGCATACGTGCCTAAAGCGCCCTGCTTGCGCTCAATCTTGAAACCCTCTTCGTTTGATGATTTGTCCTTCCAGGCGAGATCGATCTGCGTGTTGCTCACCGCCGTCGCGCTCAAGCTGTCCGGCGTCGCGGGCTGGTCGCTGAACGTCGTGGCGTTGGCCTGGTTCGAATAGGCCGACACATTGGTGGTGCTAAATGCGCGTACGCGGTAGAAATATTGCGTACCATTCGCCAGCCCGGTGTTCGAGTAATTTGTCACATTCACGCCGACCGTCGCAATTTCCGCATAGTTGCCTCCAAACCCGGTCTTGCGCTCGATCTTAAAGCCGATTTCATTTGCGGTTTGATCCGTCCAGGCGAGATCGATTTGACTGCTGCTGACAGGAGTGGCTGTCAAATTGGTCGGGGCTTTGAGCAAGGTGGTCGCGCTGGCTTCGTTGCTATAGGCCGAATTGCCCGCCGCGTTATAAGCACGCACGCGATAGAAGTATTTGGCATTCACGCTTAAACCGCTGAAGTTCGCATAGTTCTTCACGTTCGGCCCTACCGTCGCAATTTCAGCATACGTGCCCAAGGCGCCTTGCTTGCGCTCGATCTTAAAACCATCCTCGTTGGAAGACTTGTCCTTCCACGCCAGATTAATCTGCGTGTTGCTCACCGCCGTCGCGCTCAGGCTGTCCGGCGTTGCGGGCTGGCCACTGAACGTCGTGGCGTTGGCTTCGTTCGAATATACGGAAACATTCATCGCACTGGTCGCGCGCACGCGATAGTAATACTGCGTGCTCACCGTCAGGCCATTATCCGAGAAACTCGTCGCGTTCGCGCCTGCAGTCCCCACCTGCGCATAGCTGCCGGCAGCACCGGTCTTGCGCTCGATGGAGAAACCGGTTTCGCTGGCCGTTTGATCGCTCCACGCCAGATTAATTTGGCTGTTGCCGACGGCCGTGGCAACCAAATTCGCAGGTGCTTTCATCAAGGTTATTGCGCTGTCCTCATTGGAATAGGCTGAAAAGCCGGCGTCGCGATGGGCGCGCACGCGATAGAAATAGACGAGATTACCGAGCAAGCCGGTGTTCGAGTAACTCGTCACATTCGCACCAACCGTCGCAATCTCCGTGAAGGAGGTTTCGCCTGTTTTCTTGCGCTCGATCTTGAAATCGGTTTCGTTGTTGGAGTTGTCCGTCCACGACAGATTGATTTGAGTATTACTCACGGCCGAGGCAACAAAACCAGTGGGAGCTGGTAAAGCAGGCTGCGTCGTCGCGTTGGCTTCGCTGGAATAATTTGAAGATCCGGTCACGTTGACCGAACGCACGCGATAGTAATATTGGGTGCCTCCACCCAGACCATTGTCCGAATAGACGGTGGTCGGCGCGTTAACCGAGTCAATTTGCGCGTACGTTCCGCCTGGGCCGGTCTTGCGTTCAATGCGAAAACGAGCGGTGGGATTGTTTGTGCCCGAGGCATCCGTCCAAGACAGATTGATCTGGCTGGCGCTTGTCGCATTCGCCAGCAAGCCGGTCGGGGTTGCGGGCAAATCCGGATTTGTCGTCGCGCTGGCTTGATTGGAAAAGCCCGAATGGCTGTTATTTTTTTTGGCCCAAACGACGTAGTAATACGTGCTATTGCCGGTCAAACCGAGGTTGGAATAAGTCGTTGTGTTTACATCGACGGAGTCGATGCGAGCATAGGGGCCGCCATTAACAGTTCCGCGAAATATGACGAACGCGATTTCATTGTTTGAGTTGTCGACCCAGATGAGATTAATCTGGCTGTTGCTCGCCGTCGTCGCCGTTAAATTGCTCGGCGCGGCTTGTGCATACAGCCTTGAGGTGAAGAACAGGCAGATCAGCGGGCTCAGCCTGGCCCAGCCGGCACACCACAACACCAGTCTCCCACACCAAGCCAATGCAGAATTGCTAGAGTATCGCATACGCTGCTCCATGGCAAGAAGATAAACGGGTCCATTTAAGTCAACCAAAATGCAGTTTGAACGCTGTTTGCCGTGCGCCCTTCCTCGCTGGGCGGATTATGAACTAATGTGACTGTTCAGCGGATTGACGATTTTCGATTTTCGATTGTCGGTCTGCGATCGTAAATCGGAAGTCGCCATGTTTTTGGGGACGACAGGGTAGAGCCGAACAGCTACGAATTAATTTATCATTTAGGTGACCTGCAAAATCGAAAAATGGAGAGTCCGTTCTCGGTAGGGAATCCTTCCCCTTCATGCTTGCAGTCGTGCTGGAGAGGTCTTTACGCTCACTATTATACTTGACTTTGCTTGATTTGCGAAAAATCCAGAAAAGATTTGGTGCGCTTCAGGAGAGAGGCTATAAGGAAGGAAGTAATTCAGAAGATGATTTTGTAAGGCTTGAATGACAGGGCAGAAACGGTTTTGGTGAAGAGGAATTGAGTCGTATGGCTCTGCAATCAGATCAGTCTTGGGAGTTATCTGAGCCAGACGACTAAACGTTCACATGCCGCGACGGAAGGTGGCGACCGCGCACCGCAGGTGGTCTATGACCTCAACACCAACTCCTGCAGTAGTAGCTATTGTCACGGCAATTGGGGCTTGCGCAAAGCGCAATCACAAAATGATTTCGTTTATGCGGCCGATGTCATGACCGGCAATTTTGCTGCCCCCAATTGGACCGATGCTGCTGCCGCACCTTGCGGCCATGCCACGGCCTTCCGCATTTTGTATGATGGTGCCTCAAGGCGCTCAGGTACAGACCTCATCAAGTCCTGCGCGCAGATACAAAATCGGGTATATTCAACCGTGAATTGGCACTTCATCACAACCCGGGCGCGAAAGAAGTCGCACATCCGAGATATTGCCGCCTACAAAAACTAAGGTAGCAGTGCTTTCGTTATCGCAGCAACGTCATTTTTCGTGTCGCAACATGAGTGCCGGCCTGAAGGCGGTAGAAATATACGCCATTGGGAAGTTGCCGGCCTTTGAAATCCGAGGCGCCCCAAATCTGGGTATAAATTCCGGCGCTCTGAAATCCGTCCACCAAAACTGCTATCGTGCGCCCCTCTAAATCGTAGATCGTCAAGCGTACCTGGCTGTCCGCAGGCATGCTGTAGCGGATGCGCGTGCTTGGGTTGAAAGGATTCGGATGGTTCTGATCAAGCTGAAAAGCCATTGGTGGAGGCGTAATGGCTGCCGGCTCTTGTTCTTCTTTTGAAAGTGTGAGTGCACCAGTCCTCCCGGCCTGTGGCTTGATCTCCACAGCCACCATCGCCCAATCAATAGTGCCACTGAACGAGCCGTTTACTGCGACTGTTGAAATGGCAGCGACGCTCTTATCCTGCACGGCGACGGAAGCCATGTTTGAGCCGCTATCCTGCCGGATCTTTGCACGCTCGGTATAGCCGGCACCTGGCGTGTGGGTTCTATTCCGCATGGTAATTGCACCATACACGACTGCTTCATTTACCGTGGTCGTTAAATTGAATGAGTAGGAATTATTATCGGTTCCGCCTGAGCAGGCTCCGTTTATTCCATTCGTATTGCCGGAAACCATATTTCCTATCGGGTTTGCTACCGCTGCTCCCGAATACCTCGATACCGTGATGGCCGCACTCGAAGGGGCCGCGGCGAGTGTCGCCGTCACAGCGCTGCTAGCGCCCGGGTTCCCGCGCGCCATCCATACTTCTATTCCAGTTCGATTCCTGCCGGCACATTGCGCCTTCACCCGGCTCCAGCTCAAGCCCAGTCCGGAAACACCATTTACGGTAACAGTCGGTCTGGTCGAAATCGCTACGAGGTAAAGGTGACCGCTAACAGCAGTCACGCTCGCAGAAGTCATTACCATGGTGGAATTTGAAGTTCCGCCGGTCTTGGTTTCTTCGTGTGCAATTTGAGCAGCGGCTTCTTCAATGATCGTCCCCAAAGCATGACCATCCCCAATGGTCGCGTTGGTCGGGTTGCTGAGATGAACCAAAAAAATCTCGTTCGCCTCGACGAGCACGTCGCCATTGACGACCACGGCAATTGTCTGAGAGGTGGTTTCGGCTGGAAAGCTTACAGTACCGGAGCGAGACACATAATCACTTCCGGCGGTGGCAGTACTATCGGCCGTGGCGTAGTCCACGGTGACAGTCTGCTCGCATTGGGCAGACAGTTTCACATTGAAAATTGCATTGGACGTGCCGGCGTCGCCTTCAGTGATAGAGACATCATCAATCGAGATGGAGACTGCGGACGCGTCATCATCGTTCATGATTGTCCCTACTCCTTGGCTGTCCGCAATGGTCGCGTTGGCCGGATTGATGAGCCGAACCGTAAAAGTCTCGTTTGACCCTGCGAGCACGTCGCCATTGACGGCCACGGCAATCGTCCGGGAAGTTGTTGCGGCTGGAAAAATGAGCGTTCCGGAGCCGGACACATAATCACTGCCGGCGGTGGCTGTACTATCGGCCGTGGCGTAGTCCACGGTGACGGTCTGCTCGCTTGGCACATCCAGGGTTACATTGAAAACGGCGTCGGTCGTACCGGAATCGCCTTCCGTCACCGTGACATCATTGATGGAGATGGCGCTTGCAGGCGCAATTTCATCGTTAATGATTGTACCTAAACCCTGGCCGTCCCCAATGGTCGCGTTGGTCGGGTTGCTAAGATGAACCAAAAAAATCTCGTTCGGCTCGGGGACCGTGTCGCCTTTGACGATCAAGGTAATCGTCTGCGAGGTTGTACCGGCTGGGAAGCTCACCGTTCCGGAGCCGGACACATAATCACTTCCGGCAGCGGCAGTACTATCTGCAGTGGCATAGTCCACGGAGACGATGCGCTTGCTCGACTCGGACAGGCGCAAGGTGAAAATCGCACTCACCGTGCCGGTGTCGCCTTCGCTTATGGAAAAATCATCAATGGAAATGCTTGTGGTCGGCAGCGGGTATTGAATGGAAATTTCAAACAGCTTGCCGTCATTTTCCTTCCGGTTGGAATTATTATCCACTCCTCGGGCCACAATGTAGAGATTCATTACCGCCGGGTTCAGACTGCTTGGCGCATAAGCCATGCCTGACGGATTCGTTGCTTTCAAAAAAGCAATATCAATCACATCGAGCAATTCTCCGGAAGTCGTGGTTTCGATCACCTTCCTGGACCCATAACCGGTAATGTATAGCGTGCCCGAGGTTGAATTAAATTCAACGGTTTCAGGATCCGGAATACCCAGAGCTTTCGTATCAAAATGGCTCACTTGATCATCGCCCGCCGGTTTCTGGCCATCGAATCGGCCATTGGCACCCGGCCTGAACTCGTAAATTTCTGAATTCACACCGTCTGCAATATAAAGATAGCCATTTCCAAAAGTGATGCCTTCGGCGTCTATACTTTTCGAGCCTTTGGTATTAAATGAAGTACGGACGTCATCTTTGCTGAAGTATTTTCCATCGGCTCCTGGATCAATTTCAAATACTTTGGCGAGATCATCGTCGGAAATGAAGATATGGCCATTGCTTGGATTAAAAGCGACTCCGGTCGGCTCCTTGGAGAAAGAGGTCGTTTGGGCAGTGCTCAGCACGCTACCTGACAGCGTCGTTTCATAAACATTGACTCGTTTAAAAATGGACATTTCATCGACTTCGGAATCGCTGATCATCAGCCGCTTGGAGGAGGGAATATAAGCAGCCCCCATCGGATCTGGACTGGGCGGGGACCACTTGCTGGTTTGCGTCATTTTCACCAAGCGGGCTGAGAGCATTGCAGCCGCGGAGTAATCCGTTTCGAGGGGTGATATGAACGACAATTCAACGATCTGGCTACCTCCGAACCCTTCGTGATCCGGTTTGTTGTCAACAATATAAAGGCTCATATCCTCCGGGTCGTCCGTCAGATCTCCGCTGGGCGCGAAGACCATGGCTTCAGGCTTGACCAACTGAACGTTGGCAGCACCAAGGTCACGGGTCGCCACGATCTGACCGGCCGTGGTAAGCTCATAGACCGTCTGATGCTCCGGGCTCACGAGATAAAGATGGCCGTCCGCTGGATTGAACGCAAGACCACGGAGATCAAGCACACCGGTATGCTGGAGATCGATTTGCGAGACCCGGGTTTTTTTAAGGGCGTCGGCGCCGTCCATGCTGCTCTGAGGGCCGGGGTCGATGCGGACCAGTTGTGAGGGGGCCTGGTCCAGGATGAAGAGGCTTCCGCCGTTTGGATCGAGCGCCATCCCGACCGGGTTTTGCAAATCTAGCTCGTTGGCCTCGAAACGGGTCATCAAAGCTGGGTCAGGCTGGCCCTTGGCGTTTGTCTGAATCGCAATCAAATGTTTGGAGGGAACATCATAGAACAACAAGCGCTTGAGCTTGTTGTCAAAAACCATTGTAATGGGTGAGGCAGGAACGGACGCCAGATCCAAAGAACCGGCCAGATCTTCCAATGCGTCGATCATAGCCAGTTTGGGAGCGCCCGCCGCAGCCGAAGTTGTATTCGCGGCCGCGAGCACGAAGAGGGCATCTGCTGAAGGCGAGAAAGTCAGGCCCTGAGGATTGGGAATGCCGAAATCGCGCGTAGCGATCTCCCGCACCCGCCTCAGGTAAGCGGATGCAGATTTTTGCGCGGAGGCCGTGGATGGCATGGTCAAGTTGAGCAGCAAAGCCACCGACGTGTGTACCGCCGCATGCAACGAAAGGCTTCTTGGTCTGATTGCGGCTAGCATGGTTCCTCTTTTCAGGTTGTCTCATCATCACCACTTCCGTACTCCGATGCCAAACGTGACAATGCTTCTCCGGTCACTCGAAACACGGTCCAGTCGGACATCGGAATCGCGCCTAGTTTTTTGTAGAATTTGATCGACGGTTCATTCCAATCCAGCACCCACCATTCAAACCGGCCACAGCCGCGGGTGACTGCAAGGTGAGCTAAATAAACCAGCAATCGCCGGCCAATGCCGTGGCCGCGGAATTCGGGACGCACGAAAAGATCCTCGAGATACAGTCCACGCTGCGCGAGAAAGGTGGAATAGTTGTGATAAAATAAGGCGAAGCCGGCGGGGGTGCCATCTACTTCGGCAAAAATGACTTCGGGGCCGGAGTGCGGCCCAAACAGGGAAGTGCGCAGGCGATCTTCGGTCGCAATGAGCTCATGCGCCAGGCGTTCGTACTCTGCCAAATCACGAATGAATTGCAGAATCAGGGGAACGTCTTGCTGGGTTGCAAATCGAATTCGGATGGCCGGCACGATTCACTCTGTTTTCTCTCTTTTCTCCAACTCTTTCGCACGCCGGTCGCGTTGCATGGGGTTTTCCCGCTCCTGCTCGCGCTGCTTGAATAGCTGGAAGCGCGTGGGCACGGCGCGGGGCGGCCAGTAATTGTTGCTGATGTCGACATCGGCTGTTTCCAGAAAAGGATCGAGCGTGATGCTTTTCACCGGCTTGGGCAGCACGAATACCTTACTGATCTTTTTGTCGTTATAGCGCCAGATTTCGGCGGGAATGCGTTTTTCGACTTTTGCGCCGTCTTCCAATTCGAATTCCAGAATGAGTGGCGTGACTAGGCCGCCGATATTGGAGAACTGAATCTCATAATAATTCGTCTCCTGGCGCAGTAAGGCCTTTTCACTTTCGTTCAAGCTCGCGTAATATCTTTCAAACTCGCGCTGATCGAGCACGGACACTTCCAGCGAATCGTATTTGTTGTAAAAATCCTGCAACGAAGGATCCTTTTCAATCATTGGCTGCGCTATGGCCGTACGATTGCGCAGGTCGCCGATGAATTGCGGACTCTGATTCACCGCCGCGCGCGTTAGGGGCTTTTCCAGGTCCGGATCTTGCGTGTCTACCTTGAACCATTTGACCTCCTCGATCGCGACGTCGACGGGATCGACGCCGTAGAACCATCCGCGCCAGAACCAATCCAAGTCTACGCCTGAAGCATCCTCCAGAGTGCGAAAAAGATCCTCCGGCGTCGGGTGCTTGAACATCCAACGTTGCGCGTATTGTTTGAAAGCGAAATCGAAGAGCTCCCGGCCCATGATCGTTTCACGCAAAATGTTGAGTGCCGTCGCCGGCTTGCCGTAGGCATTATTGCCGAACTGAATGATGGATTCGGAATTGGTCATGATCGGCGACAGCGCACTGCGATCACCTTTCATATATTCGACGATATTGCTGGCCGGTCCGCGCTTGGAGGGGTAGTGGCGATCCCATTCCTGTTCGGCCAGGTATTGCAAAAATGAGTTCAGGCCCTCGTCCATCCAGGTCCATTGGCGCTCGTCGGAATTGACAATCATGGGAAAATAGTTATGGCCGACTTCGTGGATGATGACGCTGATCATGCCGTGTTTTGTCCGCTCGGAATAGGTGCCGTCTTTTTCCGGACGGCCGCCGTTGAAGCAGATCATGGGATATTCCATGCCAATGCGATCGGTGTGCACCGAAATCGCGACCGGATAGGGATAATCGAAAGTGTGCTTTGAATAAACCTTCAGTGTGTGCGCCACGACTTTGGTGGAATACCGCTCCCATAAGGGATTGCCTTCTTTGGGATAATACGACATCGCCATCACCGTACGGTCGCCAACTTTCACTCCCATGGCGTCCCAAATGAACTTACGTGAAGTGGCAAAGGCGAAATCTCGCACGTTTTCCGCTTTGAAGATCCACGTCTTCTTGCCGCGGCTGTGCCCTTGTTCGGCGGCGCGCGCCTCGGATTCAGTGACGATGGCCACCGGCGCGCCGGCGGCGCGCGCTTCCTGCAGACGCTCCTGTTGTTTGGCGCTCAAAACCTGATTCGGATTTTGCAAAACGCCGGTCGCGCCTAAAACATGATCAGCCGGCACGGTGAGACTCACGGAATAATTGCCAAAGGGCAGAGTGAACTCGCCGCTGCCCAGGAATTGCTTGTTTTGCCAGCCTTGATTTTCGCTGTACACCGCCATGCAGGGAAAAAACTGCGCGATTACATACAGATAGTTGCCGTCTTCCGGAAAATATTCGAGACCCGATCGCCCGCCGAGCTTTTGGCGATCGTTGATGTTGTGCCACCACTTGATCTTGAATACGAAAGCTGATTTCGGCAACAGCGGTTGCGGCAGGTCGACGCGCATCATGGTTTTGTTGATGACGCGAGGCAGGTCGCGGCCGGCGCGATCTTTCACGTCTTCAATTTTGAAGCCCCCGTCAAAGTCGTGATGCATGCGCTTGAGATCGCTGAAGCTCATTTGCTCGGAAATGCTGGTGGTGCGGGTGGTGTAATAATCGGATTCCTTCTCGAAAAGATTTTGATCGAGCTGTACCCAGAGATAGGTGAGCGCATCCGGTGAGTTGTTGTGATACATAATGGTCTCGGTGCCCGAGAGTTTTTGCGCCTCGTCATCCAGCTCGATTTGCATGTCATAGTCGGCCCGCTGCTGCCAGTACAAATGCCCCGGCGCGCCGGAGGCGGTGCGGTATACTCCTGGGGTCTGCAATTCCAGGTAGAGTTGTTCAAATTTGCCATGGGCCGAGAATTCCTGTGCATGAACGAGTGTGTCGATCAAGCCAAGAAAAAATAAACTGCACAAACAGCGTCGTAAAAGTTTGAGGTTCATTTTACCCTCGCCGTTTTAGTACGTATAAATGCAGATAAAACAATGACGACTTGGGATCATTCACAGGAAAGGCTTCAAAATCTTGCTTGTGAAAGCAGATTCTGTTACAGTATATTAATATTGAAATAGATTGGAGTCAAGTCACAATTCAAAATTAAGTCAGAAATTTTCAGAGCGGGAGTAGCCTCTTGCAAAGATGGACGTTACGCAAACAACCTCTCGGGCTTGGGATCGCTGCCTGTGTCGCAGTTTTTTGGGGGAGCTTGCGCCATCCTTATTATATTAGCATTTGCGAGGTTGATCATATTGCGCAGGCCCAAACGCTCGAGATCACGTTCAAAATATTCACCGACGATTTGGAGGAAGCCCTCGCAGCGCAGGGTGCCGGCAAGATGCACCTCGGAACCGCAGAGGAGGATAAGAACGCCGGCCGCTATATCTTTTCGTACTTGAAAAAGAAAGTGGCTTTTCTCGTCGAGGGCGACAGCGCCACTTTCACCTATATCGGCAAAGAAGTGGAGGCGGAGATAACCTGGTGTTACGTCGAAGCCAAAAATGTGGCTGCGATCAGCAAGATCGAGGTCGTCAACCGGCTGTTGCTCGAGCGCCACGATGAGCAGGTGAATATTGTCCACGTCAAGGCTGATAGCAAGCGTAAGAGTTTGTTGCTGCACAAAAATAGAGTTTCTGGGACGCTCACGTTTCCCTAGGCGGTTAAAAGAGCAAAGATAGGTCGACAATGTTAAGTTAGCCCTCAAAGCCGCTGTTCTCTGTCATGCTGTAAGCATCTTCCCAAGAGGGCTGCACCAAGACCTAGGGAAGATGCTTACAGCATGACAGATTGAGATGACGTGGATTTAACTTAACATTGTCAAGATAGAACAAAATTGTAAAAATTACGCCCACGGAAAAGGAAATCCCACGAAAAAAAATTTTACTTCCGTGGGATTTCCTCTTCCGTGGGCGCATGCTTTGCCTAGCAAAGAGCTTCACTTTTCAGCGTGACTGAAAATTGGCGTAGACCGTTACGCGGTCGTATTCGATCAGGCGCAGGTCAAATTTAATCTTGACTTTTTGTGCTTAGAGATTTACTTTGATTTGTTTTTTAAGTGGGGCCAGGTAGCTCAGTCGGTAGAGCAACGGACTGAAAATCCGTGTGTCCGCAGTTCGATTCTGCGCCTGGCCACGACCTCACAGCAAAGCCGCTCGGTTTTGCTTTTTTCTTTTCGCCGTTTGCTTTTTTCTGTTTGACGTTTTCTCTTTGCCTTTCCAAGCTGGTGTAGCTCAGTTGGTAGAGCGGCGCACTCGTAATGCGCAGGTCAGCGGTTCAACCCCGCTCACCAGCTCTATGTTGAAAAGCTCTTGCATTCTTGCGATGATTGGGTTAGCTCGTTCCTTTCACTTCTTGCGAAGTCATTTCATGATAAAAATTTTTCTTCTCGCCGTTGCTGTTCCATCAATCTTGTCCGCACAATCAAATCCTATCGGTTACGCCTTTCTGCGCACGTCTGTTGGCGCGCGGCCTTCGGGCATGGCCTCGAGCTTCGTCGCCATGACGAACGATCCGCACTGTATTTTTTATAATCCGGCCGGTATCGGCGATATACAAAAGCGCACGGCGGCGTTCGGATATTTGAATCACATTCTCGACATTCAAAACTTCGCCGGGGCTTACGTCATGCCGATGCGAAACGGCACCCTGGGCGCAGCCGTGCAATACACCAGCTACGGCGAGTTTGAGCGCACGAACGAGCTGGGGCTCGAGCAGGGCACCTTCGGCGCCAGCAGCGCCGTGTTCTATTTGAGCTACGCGCAGACGCGCGCCAAGCGCGTGCAAATCGGTGCGAATTTAAAGTACATTCGTTCCGAGTTGGCCAATTTTTCTTCTGATGCTTACGCCGTCGACATTGGTGTGATCTATCATTCCTCGGTCCTTGGCAACATGGACTTCGGCGGCGGGCTCTTCAACCTCGGCGGCGTGATCTCGGCTTTCGATCAGACCAAAGAACGCCTGCCCTTCAACTATCAAGTCGGCGTTTCCAAGCGCCTCGAACATTTGCCGCTGCGCTACAGCCTCGCGCTCGTCGGTTATTCCGAGGAAGACTTGCGCTTTCGGGTGGGGGGCGAGTTTATGCTGTCAACCGGATTGTTTTTGCGACTCGGTTATGATTCGATTGGCAGCGATCAAAAGGTTGGAACCAGTGGCGACCGCTTCGCCGGGGTGTCACTGGGTTTGGGGTTGGAATATCGCCAGTATAAATTCGATTACGGTATTTCTTCTTTTGGCGAAGTTGGAAGCTTGAACCGGTTGAGCTTGTCGATGACTTTCTGAGATGGGATTGTAGGGCATTGGAGTGGTGAATTATTGGATTGATGGATTACTGGATTGATGGATCATTGGAATTTCAAGTCCTACGCTCAAGCAATTCAGCACTCTGTGGCTATGCTGGCATTTGACTCTAGCACCGGGTAGCTATCCAATCCGGGCCTGTAGCCAGTGCTAGGGAAGATTCTTGCAGAATGACAGTCCAAAGGCCCGAAGGTCGCGGTGAAATACTGTATTGCGAATCTCCTCACAGCTCAAGTTCTCCAGTAATCCAGTAATCCAAAAATCCATCAATCCAGTAACCCAACCATTCATTTCAGCATTACGCTCCACAATCTACGAACCACGATCTACTATCTTCTATCTACGGCTTCCTCTTCCGAATATAAATATCCCCATTAAACGTCGCGAATTGCATTTCCGGCCCGCCGCCGTTGATCATGCCGATCATGGTTTTTTCCAACTGAATTCGATATTTCCCGCCTTTTTTGCGCCCGTCTTCCTCGGTTTTAACGGTCGAGGGCTCGAGCCGAACATCGAAATCGCTGTAGATCTCACCGTTATCTGATTTCAATTTCACTTTCGCACGCACGTCCGGCGGAAAGGTCACGTCGATGTCGCCGTTGAGCGAAGTGAAGGACATGGACTTGTCCGGCTCGACTTTCGTGAAGGTGACGACCACGTTCTCATTGAGCGCATGCGCCACCACCGCACCTGAAATGTTGGTGAGCGTGACGCCGCCGTTGGTGTTGTTGATTTCGAACTCGCCGGTGAGGTTATCGACCTTGATGTCGCCATCGTTCAAGCAGCTCAGCTCCAACGACGCGCGCTGCGGCACCTGAATGTTCAAGTCGACCGTGCGGTTCATGGATGAAGTGGAGATTTCGACCACATTGTTCTCTTCTTCCACGGTCAACCCAGTGGCGGTGATTTCCAACCGGCGCATACCCAGGGCTTTGTCCTTCTCCTTGTTTTTTTGATTGTGCCTTTGGCGTTCCTCCTCATCTGCTTCCGTGCGCACGCGTGCTTCTACGAGCACTTCCTTGCCGGCGTAACCCGTCACCGTGATGCCGCCGTTCATCAGCCCCGCTTTCAGGGTTACCGGGCGGGCAGGATCGCTAAGCGGGATGGTCAAACGATCCATGCCGGGGGATTGGGCAAAAACAAGATTGCCAAGTAACAGAAGACAGAGAAGAAAGAGCTTTTCAGATTTCCTGATAGTCATGAGAATGGCCTCGAAACTTGATTTGTCTACAGGTACTACGCCCGGACTTTTTCTCCTGTCATTCATTCGAGGAATCTGGGGAAGCACTAGCGTAGTGTTCCATTCAACCAGGATTCTTTCAGAGTGACATTTTGCGTGCAAGAGAAGTGATTTAGGATGAACCATTAATTCGGACGCTTGACAATATGAATATCCCCATTGAAAGCATCAAATTCCAATTCTGGCCCCCCGCTGCCGATGCGCACACCGAAGGCGCTGTCGCTGCGGTAGACGTATCTCCCGCCGCTTTTTTCTTGCGCCCTCGCGCGCGCCGGCAGGGAGGTGACGCGAAAATCGGTGTAGACTTCGCCATTGAAAGTTTTCAGGCGCACGTCCGCGGAAAGGTTTTCGAGAAGCTCGACTTTGACGTCGCCGTTGAGTGAGCCGAAATAGGAATCGATTTCCGGGTTTTTCTTGAAGCGCACGGCGAGCTCGCCGTTGAGCGCATACGCCCGCCCGCCACCGGCGACTTCGAGCATCTCGACGGAGCCATTGATGTTGTCGATGTCGAACTCGCCCGCGACGTTTTCAACGTCGATGTCGCCGTCGTTGATCGTCTTCAGCCTGAGATCGGTTTGCCACGGCACTTTAAGCGTGAAATCGAATTGGACTTCAAAGCCGTAGTAGTCCGAGCCGCGATAATTCCTGTCATCATCTCGCCGGCGACACGGGCTGTCGACGTACAACTCGATCACGTTGTCACGCTCGGAAATTTCCAGGCGGATCTTTTCTCTGGCCTCGGCCAGCCTTTCCGGGGAGCGTGCCCGCAGCGTCTTGATCGCAACGAGCTGCACCTCGCTGCCGGCGTATCCCGCCACCGTGATCGCACCGTTGATATTGTCGACGATCACTTGCCGTGTTTTGGCAGGATCGGAAAACCGCAGCGTTTGCTTGATCTCCTCCTTCTCCTGCACACGCCAATCGGAGGCGGCAAGCAGAAGGGAGAATGCTGAGAGCAGAGTTATTACTGGATAGGCCATGAGGGTTTTCTTCCTTCTCTTACTCCTACTCTTACTCTTACTCTTGCTCTTACTCTTACTCTTACTCTTACTCTTACTCTTACTCTTACTCGCCTTTCAAGATTTCAAAGCGAGTAAGAGTGGGAGTAGGAGTATGAGTATGAGTAGGAATGCGATGAACACACCAATTCTATAACAATTGCCGCAACCCCCACTCCGCGCGCTGCCGCACTTCCTGGCTGAGCTGCTCGTCTTGTAAAAGCTGCCGCAAAGTCTCGTTGGCTTGCCGAGTGCGCAATTCTACGATCAGATTGATCAATCGAATTTGCACCAGCGGCGAATTCTGGCGCGGTAAAGAGGCGGCCAGCGCCTGCCGCACGGTGTCCTGATCTGCGAATGTATGCAAAGCTTCCAGCGCCGACAGCCGCACGTTGACGTTGGCGTCATAATTCAAGGTTTGCATCAACGCCGCGAGCATTTGCTGGTCCGGGTGTGCCACTTGATAACTCCAACTCACGCCGCGCAGGCGCTCACTGGGTGAAGGTTGTTGCAACAACGAAAGCGCCACCATTTGCTGCATCGTCTGCACTTCTGAGCGTAGTTGTGCCACTTGCAAACCTTCTTGGGGGAGCGAGGGGGAGGA
This sequence comes from bacterium, assembly GCA_050732395.1. Classification (GTDB taxonomy): domain Bacteria; phylum Zhuqueibacterota; class Zhuqueibacteria; order Zhuqueibacterales; family Zhuqueibacteraceae; genus JBIOXB01. The sequence continues at coordinate 30,387 of JBOHQX010000300.1, read as the reverse complement.
TTGCCAGCCGCGGCCGGCGAGCAAACCCAAACCCAAACACAAGACCGCCACGGCGAATTGCCAGGCCGGTTGTTTCGGCCACCAGCGTTCGAGCCAGGCGTTGACGTGCTCACTCAAACGCATGCGCGGCCGAGCGTGCTGCAATCCCTGCTCATAGGCGGCGAGCATGGCATAGAATCTCGCCTGCAGCGCCGCCGGCGGCGGCTCTTCCGGCAGGCGGCCCAAGCGTGCCCAGATTGCTTCGGCCTCGGCCAGCTCGGTCCGGCAATGCGCACATTGCTCCACGTGCATCTGCATGATGCGTTTGGTGGTTTCCTCCAGATCACCGTTGAGATAATCCGGAAAATGTTGGTTGGCTTGTTCGCAAGTCATGACGTGGCCGCACCGGATAATTGCTCGAAAATTTTTCTTAAGTCTTTGATCGCCCAATGCACGCGCGCTTTGATTGTGCCGACCGGGCAGTTCAGAATCTGGGAGATCTCTTCATATTTGAGATTTTGAAAACGACTCAGCATCAACACCTCTCGTTTTTCGGAAGACAACCGATCCAACGCACGCCGCAGCAACGCCACTTCTTGATCCTGCTCCATGGTCTCATGCGGCAGGGGATCGTCACTGGAGGCTTCGAGCCCGCCGGTATCCACGGGCGTTTCTTTTTTTCGTTTACGAAAATGATCCGCGTAGGCATTGCGTGCAATACTGTACATCCAGACGGTGAACTTGCTTTCTCCTCGAAAAGTCTGGCGATAGCGTAAGATGCGCAAGAACACTTCCTGCACCATATCCTGGCTGGCCTCGCGATTTCCGCTCTGCCGCAGGAAAAAATTATACAACATCGTTTGATGCCGTTCGAATAAAAGCCCAAGCTGCGACACCTCTCCGTCGCGGACCCTCATCATGATTTCATTGTCGGCCGGCCCTTCGAGGACCCTTCGGGGTGCGTGCACGAAACTCCTTCCTCGTCGCTGATTGCTTTCTACTTATATGTACCGACTTGCAGCCAAAAGGTTTAAAATATTCTGCCAAGCGCGCATAAGATAGCACGAATCCTTTTAAAACCAAGCACTTCGCCGCCATACAGGCGCAAGTGCCATTTTTCAGTTGATCTGCTATTTCAGTTGATTTGCTTATGGTGGAACATTATATTTTCCTCCAATCTGAACAAAGGACTATTTCAAAAAGTTAACAATCGCGCATTGAACGAATACTCAGGTGAGGGAGGTCAATTTGGATCTCTTCCAAAAGTGCCGTAGTTTTACCCGGGCACAGCAGGCGATTGAAGAGGGCTGGTACCCCTACTTCAAAGCCATCCAATCCGGCGCCGATATCGAAGTCATGATCAAGGGTCACAAAATGATCATGGCCGGCTCGAACAACTATCTCGGTTTGACACAAGATCCGCGCGTCAAACGAGCGGCGATCGATGCCATTGAAAAATTCGGCTCGGGTTGTACCGGCTCGCGTTTTCTCAACGGCACGCTGGAGCTGCACGAAGAGCTGGAGCATCGCCTCGCCGGCTTCATGAAGCGCGAAGCCGCGCTGGTATTTTCCACCGGCTTTCAAACCAATTTGGGAGTGATCGCAACGCTGGTCGGCAAAGACGAGATGATATTCACCGACCGCGCCAACCACGCCAGCATCGTGGACGGCAGCCGCCTGGCTTTCGGCGAAACCGTGCGTTACCGCCACAACGACATGAACCATCTCGAGCGCTTGCTGGCGAAGCACAAAGACGCACCCGGAAAGGTGATCATCGCCGACGGCGTTTTCAGCATGGAGGGCGACATTGTCAAGTTGCCCGAGATGGCGTTGCTGGCAGAGAAATACGGCGCGCGCATCATCATCGACGACGCCCATTCCATCGGCGTACTGGGCCAGCATGGCCGCGGCACGGGCGAGCACTATGGTATGGAAGATAAAGTCGATCTGGTGATCGGAACCTTCAGTAAATCCTTTGCTTCCATCGGCGGTTTCGTTGTGGGAGACCACTACGTAATCGATTATATCAAGCATCATGCGCGCTCGTTGATTTTTTCGGCCAGCATGCCGCCCGCCTCAACGGCGGCGGTCATTGCCGCCGTCGACATTCTCGAGAAGGAGCCGGAGCGTATCGAGTGGTTGTGGCGCAACGTGCATAAAATGAAGAAGGCGTTCGACGACCTTGGCTTCAACACCGGCGGCACGCAATCGCCCATCATTCCACTTCATATCGGCGAAGACATGCAAACTTTCGAATTTTGGCGCATGCTTTTTGAAAGCGGCATTTTCACCAATCCGGTGATTTCACCCGCAGTACCGCAGGGCCACGGCCTGATCCGTACCAGTTACATGGCCACGCATACGAATGAAATTTTGGACCAGATTATCGAGGCGTTTGCGCGCATTGGAAAGCAATTTGGATTAGTATAAGCCGATTATTGCTTACACGTTACACGTTACACGTGTAAGGTGTAACGTGTAAAGTGTAACGATCCACTCCTGCCATAAGGAAATTCTTTGTCAAAAGTTGAAATCATTCCAGTGACCGGCGGTGGGCAGTTGCGCGAGTTCATCAGGCTGCCTTGGAAAATTTATCCTGCTCTGCGGGACCAATACTGGGTTCCGCCTCTCATCATCGATCAAAAAAAGCTGCTGAACAAGAAAAAGCATCCCTTCTTTCTGCACTCCACCGCCGATTTTTTCCTCGCCCGGCGCAATGGCGAAAACGTCGGCCGTATCGCGGCCATTCTCAATAACAATCATAACAAATTTCACAATGAAAAAACGGCGTTCTTCGGATTTTTTGAATGCGTGAATGATCCCGAAGTCGCGCATACGCTCCTGGAGACCGCCGCCGATTGGGCGCGGGCGCAAGGCATGAACGTTTTGCGCGGCCCGACGAGCTATTCCACCAATGAAACCTGTGGCCTGCTGGTGGAGGGCTTCGATTCCAGCCCGGCAATCTTGATGGCTTACAACCCTCGCTATTACGTCGACTTGATCGAAGGCGAGGGCTTCAAAAAAGCGATGGATTTGTATGCCTGGTGGATGACGGAGGATGGTGGCCTCAATCCCAAAATTGTACGCGTGGGTGAAAAAGTTCTGCAGGAACAGGGCATGGTGTTGCGCAACATCGATCTGAAAAATTTTTGGGAGGAAGTCGAGCTGATCAAGCACATTTATAACGATGCCTGGAGCAACAACTGGGGGTTCGTACCGATGACGGACGAAGAATTTCACTTTCTGGCCAAAGACCTAAAGCCCGTGGTCGATTCGCGCCTGGTTATGATTGTTGAAAAGAACGGAGAACCGGTGGGATTTTCGCTGACTCTGCCTGATTTGAATCGCGCCTTGAAGAAAATCAACGGTCGCTTGTTGCCTATTGGTATTTTCAAAGTCATGTACTACGCGCGCAAAATTCACGTGGCTCGTGTGCTCACACTTGGGGTAGTGCGCAAGCTGCAAACCGTCAGCGGCATTGGCGCGGCATTGTATATGGAAACTTTCCGCCGGCCCACCGCGGCCGGCTTCGGCTCCGGCGAGTTTTCGTGGACCCTGGAGAACAACGACTTGATCAACCGCGGCATGCGGTTGCTCGGCGCCGAAATTTACAAGCGCTACCGCATTTACGACCGGCCGCTGTGATTTCGTATCCCCTGTTGCTCGGCGGTGATGTTTCATGACAGTGCACCAGGAAGATCACCCACACCCTGAATGGCGCGTCTACGATCGCAGCCGGCAACAAAAATGGCGCATTGCGATCTTGCACGAGGATGGTGCCCTGCTTGCGCTGAACAAGCCTGCGGGCTTGCCGGTGATTCCCGAGCGCTGGCATCCGGATTGGCCGTGCCTGAAAAGCATTGCGACGGAACAGCTCGGGGCGCGCATTTGGGTCGTGCATCGCCTCGATGCCGGCACGAGCGGCGTGGTGTTGTTCGCAAAAACGGCCGAGGCACATCATGCTCTGTGCGAGCAATTTACCCAACGGCGAGTCGAAAAAGTATATTGGGCCATCGTTCAGGGCAATGTCGAGACCGAAGAGCATATTATCCAAATGCCTCTCGCCCCGCACCCGAAAAAACCTGGCATGATGATCGTGCACGAGAGCGGCAAGGCTGCAGCGACGACGATTCGTGTGCTCGAACGCTTTCGACATTTCTCGCTCGTGGAAGCCCGGCCGCTCACGGGCCGCCAACATCAAATTCGAGTGCATTTGCAAGCTTGGGGACATCCGCTTGTGGTCGATCCGTTGTATGCCAGGACGGAAGCCCTTTTTCTTTCTGCCCTCAAAGCTAACTATCGTGCGAAAGGCGAAGAGCTGCCTCTCCTGGGGCGATTGGCCTTGCACGCGGTCGCTCTTCGCTTGGCGCATCCCTTGCGGCGAGAGCCTTTCACCATCCATGCCGCGCTCCCAAAAGACTTCAATGCGACGGTCAAGAATTTGCGCAAGTATGATGTTGTCTGTTAATCATTTTGCCCGAAACGGTTTTGCCTAACGCAGACTATGTGAATAGTTGCGAAGTTCTAAAGCGCAATACGTCCGGTGCGGCACTCCGTAGCTCTTGCTCAAAACACCACGCCGCGAAACTCCCACGGTTAACGGACAAACAAAGTCGCGCGCACTCAGATTTTCAAAACAGGCCAGGGCGCAGTTAACGACGCCTCCAATGTCCGAGTCGCCGTCCGCTCATTCACCTCGCCCTTTTCGTTTTGGCATGCCAGCGCTGGAAGCCTTTCCTTGCGAGCTCTGGTCAAAACTGGTCGTCCGGCAAGCGAGGCGAATATCGAGCAGTGTGCTTGCCTACCAGGACGCCGCGGGTTATCGCCCACAGCGTGAAGCGATTGCCGCCCATGTGACCGTCTCCCGCCGCGTCCGCTGTTCGCCGGAACAGATTGTTATGGTGTCCGGCTCGCAAGGGGCGCTCGATCTGGCCTGCCGCATGCTGATCGATACCGGTGATCCTGTTTGGCTGGAAGATCCTGGCTATTTTGGCGCCCGCGGCGCCTTGCTCGGGGCAGGGGCGCACATCATTCCCGTTCCCGTCGATGAGGAGGGATTAGTGGTAGAAGCTGGAATGGCGCTTGCACCGCAAGCACGGCTGGTGTACATCACGCCCTCGCATCAGTTTCCATTGGGCGTAACGCACAGGCGCCTACATTCTCGAAGATGACTACGACAGCGAATATCGATTTACCCAACGTCCACTGGCTGCTCTGCAGGGGCTTGATGACGCGGAACGCGTGATTTACATTGGCACTTTCAGCAAAGTGCTCTTTCCATCTCTGCGTCTCGGCTATCTGATCTTGCCGCTGCCGTTGGTCGAAGCGTTCTTGCAGGTGCGGCGTCTCATCGATGTTCATACGCCGATGTTGGAACAATTGGCACTCACGGATTTTATAGTCGAGGGTCACTTTGCACGCCATCTGCGGCGTATGCGAACCCTCTATACCGAGCGGCGCGCTGCGCTGCTTTCGACAGCAAGCGGCCTAGCACTGAAAATTCACGCGCCAGATGCAGGTCTTCATTGTATTATGTTTTAGATTTGCTCCTGTAAAAGGGTAATGTCAGAATTCTCATACAGGAGCACAAAATGAATCCGCGACTTGATTATCAGAAGGTTCTTCCCGAAGGCATGAAAATCATCAATAGTCTGGATCGCTACAGCCAGAAGAGCGGGTTGGAGCCTGCGCTGTTGGAATTGATCAAACTCCGCGCTTCGCAGATCAATGGCTGCGCTTACTGCGTTGACATGCACACCAAGGACGCACGAACGCGGGGCGAAACGGAACAGCGGCTGTATAGCCTCAGCGTTTGGCGCGAAGCGCCCTACTACACCGACCGCGAACGCGCCGCGCTGGCCTTTACCGAAGCGGTTACCTTGATAGCGGACAGGCGCGTGCCGGAAGAGATATATGAACAAGCGCGACAGCAGTTCACCGCAGAGGATTTGGTGAAACTCATGGTCGCGGTGGTGATTATCAACACCTGGAACAGATTTGCCATCACATTCCGCGACGTGCCTGGCAGCTACGGGCCCCATCATTTCGTGACTCAAACTGAGCAGGCCGCGTTTGCCAAGGAGAGGGATAAGTAGCAAGCACAACAAACCTGCGTACATCTGCGAAATTTGCGTCCTACTTTTTGTTGCAATGGAATCCATTATGAGCACATCTCTTTTTTCGCATCACCTCCCTCGCTTGACTTTCTCTCCCGACTTTGTTACCATTATTTAAGTTTCAACCCAGCCTTCACGCCTTTTCTTCAATCAAGAGGAGCTTGTCATGATGCGCCGCTTGGCTTGGGCGATAAGCCTTATGCTTCCGGGTATGCTCGCCAGCCGAATCGAACCCATTTCCGCAGAAAATTATACCCTGGCGGGCAGTCAAAAATCCCGCATCAACTATGCGCTCACGCAGCGGCTCGTGCCTTTGCCCGGCACAAAGTCCTTGATCATCAGCACGGTCGTGCCGGTGTCTTTCACTTCCCCCACTTACAATCAAGAAGTCAGCAATCTCAAACTCAATTTTTCACCGCAACCCACGCGGCAGGAAGAAAAGCTGGATACGCGCGGCAACAAAGTCATAACTGCAGTTTGGTCGAACCCCTCCGGAACCGTCAAGACCTCGGTCCTGCTCACGGCGACGAATTGGGTGCAATTGAGCACGCTCAACACCGCCGCACCCTTTCCGCCGAAAAACATCCCGCCCGCCGAGCAGGGCTATTTGCGGTCGACCAAACAAGTGCCGGCCACGGATGCCCGCATCGTGGCAAAAGCGAAGGAACTCACTCGCGAGGTCACCACGGAATTTGACGCGGTGCAACGTATTCTGGCGTGGGTGGTGGATCACATGACCTACGTGCTCGTGCCGGAAAGTTACGAGGCCATGTATTCTTTCAATTCCGGCAAGGGCAACTGCCAGAACTATTCGCACCTATCCGCGGCCTTGATGCGTGCGGTGGGCATTCCCGTACGCATCGTGAACGGCGTCACGCTGAAGCGTTCCTATGATGCAAAAATGGAAACCGGCGCGTTGACCCTGGGCATGGCGCAGGGCCGGCATTCCTGGATCGATGTCTTTTTTCCCGATCTCGGCTGGGTGCCGTTCGATCCGCAGCAAAGCCAGTTGTTCACCAGCAATCGCTACATCCGCATCGAAGCCGGACTCGACAATGAAGAAACCACCCAGGACGGTTTGATTCGCTGGACCATGGCCGGTGAGAGTCCGGGCCAGCCGGAGTTTGAAGAGATTATTGATTCGGACTTTCCCGTCGATGAATCCAAAATCACCGCGAAGCGTCAGCGTTACGGTCCGAAGAGTTTATTGCTCACGCCCGAAGTGCACGCGACCTTTCAACCCGTTTTGGCCGACGCGACTCCGCCACCAACGCTGCCGAAACCAGCGACACCCGAGCCCGGCAGGCCCGTGCCACCCGTTCCCACGCCTGGCCAATCTGGAGGATTCACCAAATCATTTGTTTTCGGGAATCTTGAGTTTCCCGAAAACGTCAATTTTGCATTTGCACGCGAAGTGACGACGACCGGCGCCGGAACACAAGAAATGCGCAAGAATTTCCTGGTGGAAACGGCGGAATACGTCACCAGCTCGGCACAATACGCGCAAGTGTTCGTTCTGCAAAACCCCGTCGACTTGAAAAACATTGCGCTCGCTTTGCAAAAATTCGGCGGTGAGGGCACGTTGTGGTTGGAGATTCTAAGAGATGACAATGGGCTGCCCGGCGCGCGTTTGGCGACAAGCGAATTTCTGAACGTCGATGCCCTCAGCAATCGCCCCGGCTATCGCTGGCAACCATTCGATTTTTCAAAAGCAAATTTGCGCCTCGCTCCAGGGCGTTACTGGATCGCGCTCGGCTTCACCGGCTCTCCCGTGATCAATTGGTTTTATTCCTACGGCAAACCCGTCGGCCCCACGGACGGCACACGCTACAAAACGATTTTCGATGAAAGTTGGAGCAACAGCCTGACTTACGAGTTCAATTATCGTCTGGAAGGATTGGCCCAGCAATAGAGGAGCGCAAGGCCGTCTGCGCCGAACCGTTCCTACAATATTCAGAAAGGAACATATCGATGGAAACCACCGGTCGCAATGCACTCTGCCCTTGTGGTTCGGGGAAAAAGTACAAGCAGTGCTGTTTACCTAAGGAGCAAAACATCCTGGCCGGGTTGCCTCACGGTCTGCGCATGAAAGGCGGCATTCGTTACGCTCCTGAGGTCAATGGTTTTGTTGTCATTGTTCACGTTTGGGACAACGTTGAGTGCAGTGGTGAGCCGCAAGAATGGCGGAGCGATAAGGTATATGACAATGAAGAAGAGGCCATGCGGTTTTACAAAACCCAAATTGGTCCTGGATTGAAGCGCATCATGGAGAATAGTATTGCAGGACGGAAGAACGCCGCCTTCCTCCATCGCCAATTGGAATAATCTCTTGTGTAACTTTCAATTTCAAAGTGAGGAGGAAAGATTATGAGCCTGTCGTATTGGATTTACGTCCTGTTGATCGGTTTGCTAGCCGGCTGGCTGGCGGGACAAATCATGAAAGGCCGCAGCTTCGGTTTGGTGGGTAATATCATAGTTGGAGTGGTTGGCTCCTTGCTGGGCAGCTTTTTATTTAGCTTGCTGGGATTATCGGCCTATGGCACGATCGGCTTCATCATTACGGCAACCGTTGGCGCGATCGTGTTGTTATATCTCGTAGGTTTTGTCAAGAGGCTTTGAAACGGCGTCCCGAGATTGCCTGGCCCAACGCGCTAAAACTTCACAATGTCCCCCGCCTTGAGCCCGTGCCGCGTGAACCAGCCGGCGTTGACTTCCAGAACGTACGGTACGGGCGCGGGCGAAAGGTAGCTCCTGGTTTCATCCAAAGGCTCCATGCGTTGGATGTCGACAATGCGCCCGTCCGCGTCTATGAAAGCAATATCGAGCGCAATAAACGTGTTGCGCATCCAAAAGGATTGCGTGCTCGAGTGCTCGAACACGAACAACATGCCTTGCCCCTCCGGCAGCTTCTCGCGAAACATCAGGCCGCGCATGCGTTCTTCATCGGTTTGCACAATCTCGACGCGCAAGGGGATGTTGCCGACCATGATGCGAGGCAAATGCTCCGCATTTTGCCCTTGAGTTTCCGCTTCAGCGGGCTTGTGCTTTTCTTGGGAAGCACTCTGGCAGCCGGTCAAAATGGGAAGAATGGCGATCAATCCGATTGTGATATTTCGTGCCTGAATTCCGCTACGAAATGGGAACCGTAACGAAGAACCCTTCAAAATTGCAGACTTCCTCCAGCCTGTTCCAAAATGCAAATCTACCCATTTGCCGACTTTGGCGAGAGCTTCGCTCTCCCAAATTTCCTTCCCTGGCGGTTTCATTTTTGTTGCAAGCCTTTTGTGAGTGTAATAAGCGCGGTCAGAAACAAAACGTTTGTTCATTATACCATCAACTTAACCACTAATCTCATGCATGTCAAGCCACTTATATGGCAAAAAAGTGGTAACATTTGTTTGATTTTCAAGTAAAAACCGATAGCTTTATCACTGGTTGGTCTCTCGTCACCCACGGATCATCGGAAGAGCTGGAGCGGACATGAAGCAACAAAAGACAATTTCTTCTTGGATTTTAGCCGGAATTGCGCTTGTGAGTCTGGTACTGGGGGCTTTGATCATGCCTCAAATCAACCCCTATTTTGCCAGCGATCCCCGGGTGACCCGCAGCGAAGCCAAACAAGTCGTGGAAGCTTGTTTGCGGCAGCAAGGCTTCGACGCCGGCAAATTTTATTATGATGCGATTTTTATTTATGATGCCTCCGGCCTGGATTACATGATGAGCGCATTCGGCGTGGCGCCGATCATCGCACTGGGCCGGGAAGATCGCTTACCTTTATCGTATTGGCAATTCGATTTTTATCAAAACGTGCCGAAGGATCAGCAACGCGAGACCATGCAGGTGCGCGTATCGCCGAGCGGCAAATTGATCGGCTTTATTCATACGCTACCCGATTCGGTGGCCGGGGATTCCTTGACGGCGACGCAAGGCTTGCAAATCGCGCAACAGACATTGAACAATTGGCCTGAAATCCAACCCGCGGATTTCAAGCTGGAGCAATCGAGCCGCACGCAAAAGCTCCGGCGCACCGATGCCAAGCTCGTCTTTGTTCGCCGCGATACCTCTTTAAAAGAAGCCGCAGATGTCATCGAGTTCTACGTCTCCGGCACGAAGCTCACTTCCGCCGTGCGCTATCTGCGCGATCCTCAAGACTTTATTGCAGCCTCGGGTGTCGTCGGCTCTGCGAATATTCTCATCAATACGCTTTCAGTCATCGTTTACATCGTTTTGTTGTTCGTCTCTCTGGTGGCTTTTTTGCGAAAATATCATGAGGGTGAGATCGGCGTGCGCACCGGGCTGTCGCTGGCTGGCATCGTGTTTTTTATGTTGGTGGTCGGTGCGATCAATAGCTGGGACCGTATGGCTTTAGGAACCGGCTTCGGCGCCATCAGCCAGGTATACAGCAAATTGATTCATTTCGGCGTATCAGCCGTCTTCGGCTATAACTTCATCGCTTTGATGGTACTCGGCGGCTGGACCGTCGGCGAGCAAGTGCTGCGTGCGGATCATCCTCGCTTGCTGGCCGGCGTCGATAGTCTTTTCAATCGCCGCTTGCTCACCAAAAATATCGGGCGCGAGCTGCCCGCCGGCATCGCCTTTGGTGCCATCGTTTTCGCACTGGTGCAAATTATCTATTACGTGATGATTCACGCCCTCGGGGCACAGCCGCGCATCAGCGCGGTTGGCGGAGCGAATTTTGATCACTATTTGCCGGTGCTGACTTTCACCATCAGCCTGATCTTCGGCGGGCTGTTCGATGAAGTCGTCTTTCGCTTGTGGTTGATTCCCTCGCTGCGCCGCAAGCTGAACTCGGCCGCGGCCGCGATCACCGTCTCCGCCTTTTTGTACGGCCTGTTTCTGATCTTTTTCAACGACACGTACAGCTTGCGCCCGGCTTATCTGACTTTCGTGCCATTTTTCGCGCTTGGCTTGATGCAAGGGATCGTTTTTTGGCGCTATGGTCTGCTTGCTGCCATGATTTCAATGGGAGTTTTTTCGGTGTTGACACAAATTGGCCCGTTCATCGCCAGCTCGTCGCCCTTCTTTTTGAGCAATGGATTATTGGCGCTGGCAGTGCTGGCCGGGCTTTTGGTGATCGGAGCCATCGGCAAATGGCGCGGGGAAGAATTTCACTTCACGCCCGAAGACGAGCCTGCGCATATTCGCCGCATTAAAGAGCGCGTACGCCTGCAGAAGGAATTGGAAATCGCGCATCGCGTGCAATTGGGGTTGTTGCCGAAAACGCAACCGTCCGTGGCTGGATTTGACGTCGCCGGCGTATGCATACCTGCGCTTGAAGTCGGCGGCGATTATTTTGATTTCGTTGATCTGCGCGACGGTAACCTCGGCATTGCCGTGGGCGACGTTTCCGGCAAAGGCGTGCCAGCCGCGATTTACATGACGCTCACCAAAGGTATTTTGCAATCACATGCCGGCGAAGAAACTTCGCCCAAGAAAGTCCTCAGCAAAGTGAACCATCTCATGTATCGCACCATTGAGCGCAATTGGTACGTGAGCATGTTTTACGCCGTGCTCGACAGCAAACGGCGCCTGCTGCGCTTTGCACGGGCGGGTCACAACCCCGGCATTGTTTTTCGCACCGGCGAGAGCGAAGCGCGCCTGCTGCAAACGGCGGGCATCGGGCTGGGGCTGGATGGCGGCGAATTGTTCAACAAAACCCTGGTGGAAGGCGAATTGCTACTGTCGCCGGGTGACACCCTTGTGCTTTACACCGACGGCTTCACCGAAGCGATGGATGGCCATTTGCAGGAATTCGGCGAAGAGCGATTTTTGGATATGCTCCACCGCAACAAGAACGGCAGTTCTGAGGAATTGGTACACCGTATCATTGAGTCGGTCAAAGGCTTTGTCGGCGACCAGCCGCAGCATGACGATATGACGCTGGTGGTGCTGAAAGCCGTCTGAGCGGTTCGTAGTAGCGCCTTCAGGCGCAAAGCAAGAATGTAACACCGGATTTTCAGATGAAATCTCTTGTGAAAACTAAATGTCTCATTGCCATTGGGATGAGCCTTTTTGCGATGGCGGCGGTGGCTCGTGCCCAAAATGATGAAACGCTCACCATTGCCGCTGCCGCAGATTTGGTATATTGCCTCGACGATTTGAACGTGGAATTTCGGAAAACGCATCCGCAGGTCGTGCTGCAGGTTTCAGCAGGTGCCTCCGGAAATCTATTCGCGCAAATACAAAACGGCGCGCCTTTTGACATTTTCATGTCGGCGGATATGAAATATCCCGAAGAATTGATCAAGGCCGGGCTGGCGGATTCCAGTAGCTTGACGTTGTATGCGGTCGGCCATATCGTGCTCTGGTCGCTCAATCCCGAAATCGCGGTCGAACACGGTTTGGAAATCTTGCGTGACGTGAAGATCAAACGCATTGCCATTGCGAATCCAGAGCATGCGCCGTACGGCCGGGCGGCGAAAGCCGCGCTGGTGCACAGTAAAACCTGGGATACCATTCAAAACAAAATCGTGCTGGGCGAAAACGTCGCACAAACCGCGCAATTCATTCAAACCGGGAACGTTGACGCGGGCATCGTCGCGTTGTCGTTGGTGCTCGCGCCCAAGCTCAGCAACGCCGGCAAGTTTTATGAAATTCCCGAAAGCTACTATCCGCGGTTGGAGCAGGGAGCGGTGCTGACCAAAACGGGGAGAAGCAAGCCCGCGGCCAAAGTATATCTGAATTTCATTCGTTCGGAGCAGGCCAGGGCGGTTTTCAACCGTTATGGATTTCGCCTGCCCCAATAAAGGAACACTGCTTGCCGGCATTTCTTGGATTGCCACCCGAGCTGTGGGAGGCACTCGCGCTGACGTTGCGCCTGGCTTTCGTGGTCACGCTGCTGTTACTTTTGGTTAGCCTTCCGCTGGCGTACTGGCTGTGCAGGCGCGGGGGGCGAAGCACGGTCGTGTTCGAAACCGTGGTGAGCCTGCCGATCGTGTTGCCCCCCACGGTCATCGGCTTCTATTTGCTCATGCTCTTCTCACCGCAACGCCCCTTCGGCGCGTTTTGGATGGAGCTCACCGGCCAAACCTTGACATTCACTTTTAAAGGCCTGGTGATTGGCTCCGTCATCTACAGCCTGCCCTATGCCGTCCAACCAATCTTGAGCTCTTTTCGTTCAGTCCATCAGGATTACCTCGATGCTGCTCGCGCCATGGGCGCGACGCCGTGGCAAACGTTTGGGCACGTTGTGCTTCCGCTTTCGCTCAAAGGGATCGGCGTCGGGGCGATATTGGGTTTTGCACACACGCTGGGCGAATTTGGCGTCGTGGTCATGCTGGGAGGGAACATACCCGGCAAAACGAGAGTGGCTTCCATTGCGCTGTACGACGAAGTGCAAAAGCTCAATTACGATACGGCCCATCTTTACGCTCTCATTTTACTGCTCATTTCGTTTTTCATGTTGTTGCTGATCACCCTGATTCAGCGCAAGATTGAGCGGGAGTCTTGATATACCAACTTGCGGATTGGAATTTTTCTCGGACATTTGGACCCGTCATTCAGAAGGAATCCCGGTGAGCGCCGTCGAGGCCTTCAAAGAAGTATGACTCACAAGGCCTCGGTAATACTCACCAAGATTCCTCCTGAATGACAAACAAAGGTAGTTTAGTCGACTTCACGTCGCAGTACAATCCACCACAGTAGTGAATGCTACAAAATGACTACTTCACCCAACTTTTGTTCATGATGTCATCATCACTTCCCGCCATGATAGCGAGCCGGCGGAAGTTTTTCACAACTTGTGATGCCTTTCGCCTTTCTCATTTTGAGATCGATCCTCGGCTTGCAGTGGATTATTACGGCGGCTATCTGCTCTTCACTTGTTATGAAAACTACTTCCACGAGAATTTGGCCGAGCTGGCCGCTCAATTTGCGGAGGTACTGAGCAAGCTCGGTTTGCGTTTTCATGGTGCCGTAAAGAAATTTCGACCTGAAAATCTTTCACACGCCAGCAGTGAGGGCTTTTCACAAAAACCGGCACCGCAATTGTTGCTCGGTGAACTGCCTCCGGAGCGTTTCACTATTCATGAATTTGACTTGCAATTTGCGGTTTCGTTTCATGCCGGCTTCAGCACGGGATTGTTTTTGGATATCAAGTATGCGCGGCAGCGTGTTTACCAGCTCGTGAAAGCCGGTGATCAGGTTTTGAATTTGTTTTCCTACACCGGCGGGTTTTCCATTGCTGCCGCCAAGGCCGGCGCGGGGCGCGTTATCGAAGTTGATACCAGCGCGCATTGGCTGAATTGGGCGAAGGAAAATCAAGGTCTAAATGAAGTGGCGGTCGTGCGCCAACGTCGCGAAGATGCGGTGAAATTTCTGCGTAAGCAGAAGAACGAGTCGTTTGATTTAATCATCTGTGATCCGCCGACTTACTCATCGCAAAAGTCCGGTACTCGTTTCAGTGTTGCAAAAGGTTTTCGTGAAATGCTGGAAGATTTCGAGCGCGTGCTGCGCCCTGGCGGCTATCTGCTTGCCAGCACGAATGCTCGTGATCTCACCCGCCGAAATTTTTTGCAAACCTTAACGGAGAAATTGAGCTTGATTGAAGAAATTCCTATCAGCAAAGATTTTTCTGGAGATGATTATTTGAAGATTGGATTGTTTAGAAAAGGCTACGGATGAAAAGCGACCAACGATTTCAGAACAGAATCCGTTGGTCGTTTTTCAATCCGTTTGGCAAGTTCTTAATTTAACGCTGCTCCGAAAGGAGCTTTGATTCTCAGACCGTAGGGCCCTTCAGCGGCTCGTTTGAAAATCTTGAGCTGGACGATTGCAAAAGTTTTGCAGCCTCCTGCTGCGAGCCATGAGGAGGTGAATGCCCCTTGTCAGGTAAAGTCGAAGTATGCCGAATGACCCTTCGATTTTGTCGAGCGACTTCGTGCGGCTAACGAATTAACGACATCTTCCTGCGTTCAACTTTATTCTCGGTGCGGAGCTCATAGAAATAAACTCCGCTGGCAACCCATTGCCCTTGCTGATCGCGTCCGTCCCAGGAGATTATCTGCTCTCCGGCCGAGAACTCGCCTTCCGCCAGAGTCCGCGCGAGTTTTCCCGTGAGGTCAAAGAGGAGTAGCCGAATCTTTTGACTCTCGTTTAGACGAAAGCGGATAGTCGTTTCCGGATTGAAGGGGTTCGGATAGTTCTGCGCCAATGCCGTGCTCATGGGAGGCGCGCTGGCTTGATCCACGGCCAGCGCAACCTTCGCTAAACCCGCATCCTCTGCTGACTGCTGTCCCTCGTAATCTGTGATGATCATTCCGAAAAACTTCACATGCTCGGCTGCGGTCGCATCGCCGCTCTGCGCCATGGCTTGCAATTGGCTCAAAACGTTTTTGGCCGCCACCAGATCGTTTTGGCGATACAGATGAATCAAGCCGGCATTAGCCAAAAGTTCGGCTTGATGCTCGGCATTGCTCTGCCTGAAGGCGGCTGATTTTGCCAACGCGTCCGATACTTTGTTTTCAAGCAGGTCTTTTTCCATCAACACCAGCGCCAGCATTTTGCCGATGAAAGATGCCACCTCGCGGTCGTTGGCATAAGCGGTGACCACGCTGAAATCGACCTCGGGTATGCGTGCATTTTGCAGCTCGCGGTGCAATGAGGTAATCACCTCGGTGGCCTTGCTCCAATCGCCGGTTTTGAGTCCCTCGTGAATCGCGGCCCTTAACTCTTCTGTCCAATCGCTTGAAGAGCCATTTGACGCGAAAATGGCTGCCGAGGCCATGGGGTCATTGGGTGTTTGTGGGGCGAACAGTTCTGCGATCGTCCCGGAATTGCCTGTTTTGAGATAAGAGGGGTCATACGTACCGTCATGGCCCCAACCTACCGAATCAGGGACAGTCGTGGTATAAGGCGAATAATCGACGGCGCCGGAAATTTCACTGGGCGCCGGTGCACCGCCGCCCCAATAGCAATTTTCTGCGCGTATTTGATTGAGGCTGCCGACCTGTTGCGCTTCATAACTCGTGTTGTTTTGAATCCAGTTGTAGCCATTCGGAGCAATCCCGAACACTGGCGAGCTGCCATTGGCATAAATGCCCAAACCGGTATTGTTGGTGATTTCATTGCGGCCTTTTGAAGCACCCACGCCATGAGCCGTGATATTGCTGGTGAACATGGTATAAACTCCGCCACTCGAGTTGGTTTTGACGGTGTTGCGGTGCACCTCCGCATTGCTGGAGTACGTGAATAGCATGCCATTGGAACTATTACTGGTGACGAGATTATACTTCACTTCAGGAAGGCAAGAGGTATTGGCAGTGATGCCGTATCCGGTATTGCCCTCAATTCGATTTCCGCTGACCACGGGCTTGGCGTAGTTAGACATGGAGATGCCGCTGGAGCTGTTGGAATGAACGTGGCTATTGCTGATGAGGGGATGCGCAAAAGCGCCCGAAAAGGCATTGCCATTCACAGTAATACCACTCGAAGCGTTGTTGCTGACCCGGCATCTATCGACGGTAACGTAGTTTTGGTTGCCGGTGTAAGTAATGGTGATGCCGGTAGTGGCATACTGCACGTTACAGCGGCGCAGGGTGCTGACGTTGGTGCTGCTGCCCGGGTAGATTTTGATGCCGCTCCAAAAGCCGGGTGTGGAGCTGGCGCCGTTGAAAGTGATCCGCTGGTTGGGATTGTTGCTGTCGGCGACGAGCTTGCCGTTAATGGTGAGCGATTTCGCGCTGCCGAATTGAACTATTGCTCCAGGTGAGACCGTGAGCGTGATATTATTGTTGACAGTGACATTGGCATTGATACTATAGTTGCCCGACCACGTGGTGTTGGCGCTGATCGTGCTCGACCACGCGCCTATGTCCTCGAGCTTGAGCAGCTTGCCTTGCCCGGGGCCGAGCACGAGCGTGTAGGGAAAGGTGGTGATGCCACTGCCGAGGTAACAGGTCGTCGTACTGCCGGAGTAAACATCAGTGATGCGATAGGCATAATTGGAGTTGCCCTGATGAGTAAGGGTAATTTCGCGGGTTTCGGTACCGGTGCAGCGGCGGTTGACGACCATATAATGGCTGGTAGAACCGTTCTGTAAAACGCCGACCTCGACATAAGTATCGCTTTCTGCATCCGTGGCGCCGGCTGGAATTTTGGAGGTCACATCGTACAACGTGTACGTGCTGTTGATGGGTTCGTTTTGATTGAGGTGAATCGAGTAGCCCTCTTTCCAGGTCAGATTGAGAAAATTGTTACCAATAGTGACCAGGTTTTGGCCAGTCCCTTGATAATTGGTGTTGATGTCCTTGACGCGATTGTATTGCGTGGTGGTATCACGACTCGCATTCAAGAGGCCGGATTGATACGGATTTGCCACGGTGGAGTAAACATAATACACAACCCCTTTCACACCTTGAGCCAAAGCCAGATTGACCTGGCATAGAATCTCTTCTTTGGTTGGTAAACGCAAGCTGATCGGAGGAGCGGCTTCGTGCGCTTGCAGTACGACCCAAAGCTTGGTGGTAGAGGTTGCGTCTCGAATCCCTCTTGCGGGATCTCTGAGAGAGGAAACAAAACCTTGAAGCGCAGCTTGAAAAGGTGTTCCAGAAGAAGGCGTTCCGGTTTGCAAATAATACCCGCCACCCATAAAATGATCGGCGCTGACCAGGCCGTTGGCGATTTCATAAGTTAGCACGCTATCGCAGGGATATGGTGTGAACGGTGTCGGCACATGCCACGGTTGAACGTAGGAATCAACGATAGTATGATCACACATAAAATTGATACCGGTGATCTTGCTGTTCTGATTCGTACAACCTTCGGCAAGCGCTAGAAAGCTGTGCACCCCATCGATCCTGGCGGAGTGGCGATTGTTCATGGCTTGAAAGCCCGCGACAACACTGTCATCCCAAGTGGTGGTGGTGAGGTACAACTGCGCCGTGCGCGACTTGCGCCACATTTGGTAGAAATAATTTGGCTGGCCTGATGGGAAATACGTCGAAGAACCAGGCGGCACGTACTCCAAAGTCGATTTAAAGTCCTTGGGAGCGGGAGCGGAAGCCAGTGAGTCGCCCATGAAAACCAAGGCGTCCTCAGCCTCCAGACGATTGGCGCATGCAAGCATGTAATTTAATCCAAGATTGAGGAGCTTATCCCGTTCTGGGGTGAGAACACGCCATTCGCCAACGCTAGCGTTGAAATAAACCGCCTGAGGTGCTGGCTGCGGTTGATGCAAGCACCAGGCGCCAACACGAAACACGGATTGCGCCAAGCCACTCCCAACATCAATAGAACTGTACCCCAAAACAACGAGGCAGCATGGAAGAATTCTTCTAAACATGATATACCTCCTTGTGAGTTGATTCATAACTTTTATTTTTGGATCAAAAGCTTCTGTATTGCACTCAATTTACCCATGCGTGCTCGAACAAAATAAACGCCATTGGATAAAGGTGGCGACATTTGATCATGGAAAGACCAGGTGAATCGAATCGTTTTTTCATGCCCGTCAAAATGCCAAGCTTGCACAACTCTGCCATTGACGTCAAAGATCGTGACGTGGACCGCATCTTTTGCATCTTTGGATAAATTCAACTGAATGTTTGCTGAAGACGTTGCTGGATTGGGATAGAGGGGATCAATGGAGAACTTCATTGGGATTAAGGATGATTGTTGATCAGTCACCTCGTTAGGATAATTGCCATTCGCCACCACATAGACGAGGCCATTCGCGACACCAATCAGATCAAGGTCACCGTCACGATCAAGATCTATCGCACGTAAAACCAAACTGATGGGACTATCAAAGGGCAGACGAAAACGACTGGTTAATAAAAAATTGCCCCTGCCATCGTTCAAATAGATAGAAACATCGGGAGCAAAACTCTGCGGCATCACAGAGACTTGATTACTGCTTGCAAAAGCCAAATCAATATCACCATCACCATCAAAGTCTCCACCCTCCACGGTTTCGGCCAGTCGAGTGTCATGAGGATCGCGCTGTAAACCTGCTGGATTCAACAGACCACCGCCATCATTAAAAAAAGTAACATAATTGTCGGTGCCGCCGGCAACGAAAGTATAATCAATATCACCATCTCCATCAAAATCGTTTCCGTAGAAACTCCCTTGCTCATAAAACAGCTCTCTAATTTGCAAAAGTTGTAAGCTGTCAGTAGCGGTCATTGTAAAACTTACAAATCCGTCGATAACCCCGCTACCTGTACCACCTACATAGAGAAAATCAATTCTGCCGTCATTATTGAGATCATATGAGAGGCCTTGAAGATAGAAAGTCGGCCGACGAATTGGCGCGATGACCTTTTGTAACGTTTTAAAGGACTCTCTATTCGCGCTTAGGCCAAAGTAAAGTGTGTCTGATACCACGTCTCCAACAACAAAATCCATAATGGCGTCACTATTAAAATCATGCGCCTTCACACTTCCATTCGGTATACTATGAAATTTTTTTTCTGTAAAATGACCAGTTCCGTCGTTTAGGATCAATCGATTGTTTCTGTAGGTCATTTCCTGAGCACCATCGCGATCTAAGTCCACTACTTCACCACCGTATGGATAGATAATATTCTCTAAATGGCTGAACTGAAACAATCCTTCGCTGTCGTTGAAGAATACAATCATCTTACGCTGTACCCCGTCATCAGGACCAATGAGATCACACCAGCCGTCGCCGTTAAAATCGGATACATAAAAATAAGTTGACCCACCGCCACCAAAGAGTGCTTCCGGTTTGAAATCCCCACCAAAGTTTTGTCGTACAGCCACGGTATGATGCCAGGTAAGTCCCTCAAACTGTCGCCCGTCGGCATAGCGCAATCGCGTGGTCAGCGTTACGGTCACGCGCTCGCCCACATTAAATGGCGGGCGGTCAATCAAGCGCCAGTGGCGTGGTATGATACGCAAGTTTTTGTTGCCATTTTCCAACGTTACCGTCAACTTGTGTAGGCCGGTGATGTCCGACCAGACATAAATCGATGAATCAGAGATCGAGGCCGGATCCAAAGGGGTTCTTAGACCTATCTGCAGCTCGGCATCAGCCGGAATGTTCAGACCATGTTGCGGTGGATAGAGAGAAGTTATAAATGCAGGCTGTGCATACGCTAGAAGAGGTAGCGACAATGCTGTTAGTAGGGAAAAGAAGTGTTTACGCATGACACACCTCCTTGTGGGTGGATGGGCTGCAAAACTTGTTTTAAGACTGAGATTTTTTGTGTATTGCAAAATATTCCAAAATAAGCTTCAGCCGCCTTTGCGATTACGCGTGAGCATAATGCATGCTGGTAAACATGAGGAAGAGAATCATTTTAGCTTTTATCTTGTTTTTCCAAGGTTTAATCGAACAGAAGAAATAAAGATCACCTTTTTCAGGTTTTATTCGGAGGGTTGGCGGCGGGTACGAAAATTCAGGGTACTAGTGTAACAAAATTTCGACTCATTCAAATGAGAAAAAAACCCCTACTCGAACTGCCCATCTGTTAATATAGTTGCTTTTTGCTGAAAAATGTCACACCAAGAAAATTTATTTTTTGGGATCTAAGCATCATAAATTCATCGCGGAATTGTCGCATCGATGTTACAAATGTTTCAAACTTGCGAACATACAACAACTCCACTATCATTGTGAGAATCATAGCCGGGCTGCTTTTCCGTGCTTTAGTGTCGCTACCTCCGCCATCGGCTATGCGATTGCTTTGGAAAAAGATGCAGACACCTCGTTTGCCATTTGACTTGATGGTATTGTTGTGGTGAATGTGACCATTGCTAATGATCGGATGCACCAAGGCGCCCGAATAGGCATTGCCATTCATGGTTATGCCGCCCGAAGAGTTGTTGCTGACTCGGCACCTATCGACAGTGACATAATTTTGGTTGCCGGTGTAAGTAATGGTGATGCCGGTCGTGGCATATTGCACGTTACAGCGGCGCAGGGTGCTGACATTGGTGCTGCTGCCCGGGTTGATCTTGATGCCGCTCCAAAAGCCGGGTGTGGAGCTGGCGTCGCTGAAAGTGATACGTTGGCTGGGATTGTTGCTGTCGGCCACGAGCCTGCCGTTGATGATGAACGACTTGGCGCTGCCAAATTGGACATTCGCTCCAGGCGAGACAGTGAGCGTTATGTTATTGTTGACGGTGACATTGGCATTGATACTATAATTGCCCGTCCACGTAGTGTTGGAGCTGATCGTGCTCGACCACGCGCCTATGTTTTCGAACTTGAGCAGTTTTCCCTGTCCGGGACCGAGCACGAGCGTATTGGGAAATGTGGTGATGCCACTGCCGAGGTAGCAGGTCGTCGTACTGCCGGAGTAAACATCAGTGATGCGATAGGCATAATTGGAGTTGCCCGGAAGAGTAAGGGTAATTTCACGGGTTTCGGTGCCGGTGCAGCGGCGGTTGACGACCATGTAGTGGTTGGTAGAACCGTTCTGTAAAACGCCGACCTCGACATAAGTATCGCTTTCTGCAGCGGTGGCCCCGCCTGGAAGCTTGGCGGTCACATCGTATAGCTTGTAGGTGCTGTTGATGGGTTCATTTTGATTGAGATGAATCGAGAAACCTTCTTTCCAAGTCAGATTGAGGAAATTGTTGCAATTGGTGACCAGGCTTTGGCCGGTATCTTGATAATTGGTGTTGATGCTCTTGACCCTGTTATTTCGTCTTCTTCGTGGGCTCCGTGTTTCCCTTTTGGCCTAGGGGTAATTTAAAACGTGACAATGTCAAGGTAATTGAATGGTTGATTTCCCTCATGGAAGTTTTCGATTCCGACGCAGGGGGCTTCGAATTTTTCCCTAGCCGATTGTCTAATTGAAAGTCTTGACGCTCAGCCGCGTTCCCACCGATTCATCCCCATGCACCACCAGCCGCAATTGCGAAGCATGGCACAGGACTATTGCTTCCGCGCCGGCAGCCAACGCCGCAAACGATTCATCCAATTTGGGTATCATGCCTTTGGAGATGACACCCTTCTTTCTCAATTCCTGATATTGCGCAAACGTCAGGTTGGCAATTACTGCATCCTCGTCCGCTGCTGCCAATACGCCTTTTTTATCAAAGCAATAAATCAGTGTGGTGCGAAAATACGGCAGCATTGCGCGCGCCAGTGCCGCCGCGATCGTATCCGCATTGGTGTTGAGCATCGTACCCTGACCGTCATGCGTCAAAGGCGCAAACACAGGCGTAAGTCCGGCTTGCAAAAAGTGCACAATTGCCGCTCCATTGACCCGGTCGATGTCCCCGACAAAGCCGAAATCGATATCCGGATGTTGCCGTTTTTTTGCCACGACCACATCGGCATCGGCGCCCGTCAAGCCCAGGGCGTTGCAGCCACGTGCTTGCAGGCCGCTGACCAGGGTTTTGTTGATCCAACCGCCATACACCATGGTGACAACTTTCAAGGTTTCTTGATCGGTAATGCGGCGACCCTCCACCATGATAGCTTCGATTCCAAGCGCGTGAGAAACTTCAGTGGCCAATTTGCCTCCACCGTGCACGAGAATTTTTTTGGTGGCGAGATGCGCAAAATCATCCAGGAATGACGCCAGAGCCTCACCTTGGTCAATGACGTTGCCGCCGATCTTTACAATGAGGAGATTTTCCATGCTTATCTTGAGAGGTGGTAGACCATAACTGCCCCCAGTGCGAAGAAGAAAGCATCTTGTATCCGGTCCCGTAGCATGAGAATCATGAGATCGACATTCTTGTATTGTTCCACTTCCCGGATGCCACCGAGCAGGAAACCGCTCAAGGCCGCCGTCCAATACGAAGGCCAAAACAGAACAGGCAAAAACACAATCGCGGCGTAAGCCGTGTGCAAAACCTGATCGATGACGTTCTGCAAACCAATGTGCGGCGGCCGAAAGCGACGCCGCATCGCGACAATATGAAGCACATCATGGTATGACTCCGGGCTGGTGTCGCGCAGCACGACAAACACTTCGTCGGCAAGTCTTTGATTGAGCGCACGGTCCATGGCGATTTCCTTTACGATGGGTTCGCTGGGATTGAATAGCGCAGCGTGAGTTTGTCGATGGTGTGAATCTGCAGATCCCCCTTGTCCAGGCCCATGACTTCGATCTGCAGCTGGTCGTCTTCTGGATAAATCAACATGTAGTTGAACGGCCGGGGCCCAACGCCCTGGAATTGGTCCTTGTGCCGCGCCTTCCTGCCCCGATGCAAGCGCAACCGCGGCCCGCCACCGCCGCCTGAAACCACAAACGTCTTGTCATTCGACTCGAAACGTTCGTAACCATGAACGTGGCCACTGATAAATGCCGCCGTTTTGGGAGACGAAAAAAAGGCTGGCAAAAAGCTCTCCTGAAAAAAGGGCGCGTCTTTGATTGTCGCGCTATTGGTGAAGGGCGGATGGTGGGAGAACACCACAATGGCGCGGACGCTCGGATCTTCATCCATGTTCCGCAAGGTATTTTCGAACCAATTGATTTGCTTCGTCCAGTCAGCCCGGGAGAACGCGGAAATGTTGGAATCGATCATGATCAGTCCGACGCCGGCATGGAGGCGCGCGCTCCAAAGCGTGTCTTCCAATCCTGGAAATCTTGCGGCGAGGTGGGACAGCATTCGCCGCCTATTGCCCCAGTATTCGTGGTTTCCCAGGAGCGGGACAATGGGTATGCCGTTGGCAAAAATGGGCGCGAAGAGGCGATCGAATTCCTGCCACGCCTGTAGGGATGAGCCGTTCACGACCATATCTCCCAGATGCACCAGCAGTCCGAGCTCAGTGTCAAACAAGCTCCGCAAGAGCCGCTCGCGTTCCGCGTCGTTTTGCTCGCGCAGCAAGAGTGATCTTTCCAGCCGCGACGTGCGCTGGGTGTCGCCGATGATCGCGATGGGCAGATTGATTTGGCTATTCATGATGGTGCTTCATAACGGCAGCAAAACACTCGAGAAACCGGTCGGCGTGTTGCCTTGCCAGCGTCAAAGGCGGCAGCAGCCGGATCGTGCTGGCTTCATGCGCCGAGCCGGTGAAGATCTTATGCTCGAACAGCAGCTTGTTTCTGATTTCCTGGCTGGCAAACTCCAGTTCGATGCCAATCATCAATCCCCGGCCACGTATTTCGCGAATGCCTCTGGTCATCTGCCGGAGTTGTTCGAGCAGATAAGCGCCTAGATCACCGCTATGATCGACGAGATTTTCCTGGGCAATGATTTCGAGCACGGCCACAGCGGCAGCGCAGGCGAGGTGGTTTCCACCGAAGGTCGTTCCGAGCAGTCCGTGTGAGGCCTTGAATTTGGGGTGAATCAACACGCCCGCCACCGGGAAACCGTTGCCCATGCCTTTGGCGATGGTGATGAGATCGGGCCGAACGAGGGCGTATTGATGCGCAAAGAATTTCCCCGTACGTCCATAGCCCGACTGGACTTCATCGAGAATCAACAACGCGCCGGATTGTTGGCACAGCGATTGGATTCTTTCCAAGAACCACGACTCGGGAACGTGTATACCACCGATGCCTTGAATGCCCTCGATGATCACGGCGCAGATATCACGGCGTTGAAAAACCTTCAATAAATCTTCTTCGTCGTTCAAGGGGAGAAAAATGGTCTCGTGCACCTGGTTCAGCGGTGCTCGGATTTTGGGATTGTCGGTAGCGGCAACGGCGGCGGAAGTTCTCCCGTGGAAGGAATGCCCAAAGGCGACAATCACTTTTCGCCGGCTGTGAAACGATGCGAGCTTCAACGCATTTTCATTGGCTTCCGCGCCGGAATTGCACAAGAAAAGATGATAATCGTCATACCCCGACAGCGCGCCTAGTTTCGATGCCAACTCTTGTTGCAGCGGAATCTGGACGGAATTGGAGTAGAAGCCGATGCGATTGAGTTGTTCCGTGAGTTTTTGAACATAATGTGGATGGCTGTGCCCGATCGAAATCACGGCGTGCCCGCCGTAAAAATCGAGATACTGCGCGCCACGATTATCCCAAAAGTAAACGTCGCGCGCCCTTACTGGCTCGATATCGTAAAGTGGGTAAACATCGAAGAGGTGCATGAACGAGCCCGTTGTGCATTCGTAACTATTCAGCGGCTTTCTCCCGACTGGGAGTTTGTTCGCCAAGCAACACCTTCTGTCATCCAGGAGGGAACTTTTTAAACGTGAGGCACGATGTTATGCTCAAAGAGACTCCTCCCGAGTGACAATTTACTTGGAAGATACACATTAAAGGCAAAACTATTTCGGGCAAAACGATTAAACACAAAAGAAGCTCTTAATCGTTTTGCCCAACGGATTAAGAAACGACCAACGGATTTCATCTTCCGTTGGTCGTTTTTTAATCCGTTGGCTATAAGAAACTTTTGGAATTTTATTCTATGTTTGGTTCTCCAAGCGCCTACATATAGTACATCTATGCAAAGTGCAATTCAAAAACTGAATCTACATAAATTTAATCATATTGAGATCGACTACTGGCGTGACAATGTTAAGTTAAATTCGCGCCATCTCTGTCTGTCATGCTGTAAGCTTCTTCCCAAGAGAGCTGCACCAAGACCTAGGGAAGATGCTTACAGCATGACAGAGTACGGGAGCTTTGAGCGCCAGCGTGACATTGTGAGACTAGAATGCAATGGCTTTCAGCCTCAACCCCGCCGTCTCTTCAAAACCGAACATGAGATTCATATTCTGCACCGCCTGCCCGGACGCGCCCTTGAGCAGATTATCGAGCACGCTGATCACCAGAAGTTTTTCTGCATGCTTTTGCAAATAGAGGACGCAATTGTTCGTGTTCAGCACCTGTTTGACATCGGGGTTTCTGCGGCTGAGGTGCACAAAAGGATGGGCGGCATAATACTTCAAAAAAAGCTCATAGGCTGCATCCAACGACGATTCGTAATCCAGATAGAGCGCGCTCAGAATGCCGCGCGTGAAGTTGCCGCGAAATGGAATGAAGTTGATCTGCGCATTCCACTTGGGCTGCAGGAATTTCAGGCCTTGATAAATCTCGCCGAGATGCTGATGCTCGAAAGCTTTGTAAACTTGCGCGTTGTTGTTGCGCCAACTGAAGTGGCCGGTTTCCGTGAGCGCCTGCCCGGCGCCGGTCGAGCCGGTAATCGCGCTAACGTGCACTTCGCGTTGAATCAATCCCACCTTGGCCAGCGGCAAGAGCGCGAGCTGAATGCACGTCGCAAAACATCCCGGATTGGCCACGCGCGTGGCGGCTGCAATTGCGGTTTGATGCAGCTCGGGAAGACCATAGACGAAATCATGAGAGGAAGCGCCCGCGAGCCGGTGATCCTGACTGAAATCGATGATCTTGACGCGATCCTTGACGGGATGTTGGGCCAGGTATTTTGCCGATTCACCATGCCCCAAGCAAAGAAATAGCACGTCGAGATCATCCCCGATCGCACTGGAAAATTTGAGCTCAGTCCCACCAAGCAAATCGGCGTGAATCTCCGACACCGGTTTTCCGGCATGGTTACGGCTGTGCGCGGCGCGTATCTCGGTGTCGGGATGTTGCAAAAGAATGCGCATCAGCTCGCCGCCGGTGTAGCCGCTCGCACCTGCGATGCCGGCTCTAGCTTTGTTCATTGTTTCGATTCACCTTGTAGTAAATCATGTAGGGATTCGCCAGCATTTTGGCAAAACCACGGGCATCCTCACCGGTCCAGGAATGATAGGCTTCGTTATAAACGGAAAATTCCGGCGACAACAAATCATGCGGCGAGCTGATGCCGAGGATTTGAAAACGATAGGGCGCCAAATGGACCGAGACTGTGCCCGAAACATTTTTCTGCGCATCTTCCAAAAAACCTTCGATGTTGCGCATCACCGGATCGAGAAACTGGCCTTCGTGCAGCATGTTGCCGTACCAATCCGCCAATTGCTCTTTCCAATACAATTGCCATTTGGTCAAAACGTGCTTTTCGAGCGCATGATGCGCTTTGATGATCACCAGTGGCGCGGCCGCTTCGAACCCGATGCGATCTTTGATGCCGATCGTGGTATCGTCGACGTGAATGTCGCGGCCAATGGCGTAAGGTCCGGCTATTTTTTCGAGAAGTTGAATGGCCTGCACCGGATGCTCGCAGGGCGCATCATTGATCCCAAGCAACTCGCCTTTTTTGAAATGCAGCTCAATCGTCTGCGGCTCGGGATTGTCAAAACGCGTGGGAAAGGCTTCTTCCGGCAGCGATTCGGAGGAAGTGAAAGTTTCTCTGCCCCCAATCGTCGTTCCCCACAGGCCTTTGTTCACGGAATATTGCGCCTTGACCCAATCGAATTCAATCTTGTGTTTCTTGAGATATTCGATCTCGGCATTGCGCGAGATATGCTGATCGCGAATCGGCGCCAGGATGGTTGCTTCGGGCATGAGAATGCTGAACGCAATATCGAAGCGCACTTGATCGTTGTCCAGACCGGTGCTGCCATGCGCAATGCTTCCAGCTTTAACGTCACGAGCGTATTGCGCCAAAGCCGTGGCTTGAAAAACACGCTCGGCGCTGGCGGAGAGGGGATAGGTGTTGTTCTTGAGCACGTTGCCAAAGATGAGATATTTGATGCACTTTTGGTAGTAATGATCGGTCTCGTCAAGAATCACGTGCTTCTTCACGCCCAAACGATACGCCATGTTTTCGATCTCCGCCAACTCCGCGGCGGTGAAGCCGCCGGTGTTGACCGCGACGGAATGAACTTCGAGATCGAGCTCTGCCGATAAATATTTCGCGCAATAGGAGGTATCCAAGCCGCCGCTGAACGCCAGCACGACCAAACGATTCTCCCGCTTTTTGATGGAGACGGTGCGTTCGTCGTGAGGATCAAAAAGCAATCCGGTGCACAGGCAGTGTTTGCGGTTGTTGCGCGAGAGAATATCGTAATTGCGGCAGGTCTTGCAGCCGTCCCAAAATTCGCTATCGGTTGTCAATTCGGAAAAAGGAGCCGGTTTGAACCCCAGCTCGGTGTTCATCTTCATCACCGCGTGGCTGGTGGTGATCGAGAAGATTTTGGCGTTGGGATATTTCTTGCGCGACAGCTCGAAAATGGCGTGCTTGATTCTCTTGCCCAGGCCGGTATTTCTGAACTCCGGATCGACGATCAGTCCGGAGTTGGCCACGTACTTGCCGTGCGTCCAGGTTTCGATGTAGCTGAAACCCACGAGCTTGCCGCTTTGGTGAAAAGCGACGACGGCCTTGCCTTCGCGCATTTTCTGCGCGAGGTATTCCGGCGGCCGCTTCGCGATGCCAATGCCGCGCGCTTTGGCACTCTCCTCCAACATGCGGCTGATTTGCTCGGCGTATTGGAGGTGGGCTTCTGAAGCCACTTCGATAATGAAGGGTTCTGTTCGGCGGTGAGATTCGGTGTTCATCTTTCGTATTCGTCCAGTGTAGCGCAACGTTCCAGTTGCGCGAGTTGCGTTTCTTCGTAAAAGAACAAATAGGCGCTTGGCCATTGCAAACCTAAGACAAATCGCCGTAATATATAAGCTCTGGCACAATAATCAAGAAAAGTTCACATTTTTGCAAATGCAGGGATGAACAGATTTACAATAGAGCATGCTTCCAGCCAGCTTGCGAGCAAACTGGTTCTCTTTATTGCCACGCTCGCGATCGGCGATATTTGCATACCGCCCTGCACTCCAATTTTGAACTTGCGTTTAAATGTGAGCTTATTAGATTGCAGGGTGAGAATCGGCTCTAACTTACACTTGAGTGCATGATAAGTGCTTGGGGCAGTTATGGGCGCTTGCAATAATCGCAGCGCAAACACCTTTCCTGGCACGCTCCCACATCCCTGACCAGAGTCGTGATTGAAATACTTCTTCCGAGGGTGAAAAAATGAACTCTCAGTGAGAGAAATTACTCATAGAAGGGGTCTTTCTTTCAGAATGCACGATCCTGCAACTTTTCAAAAAGCTGACTTCATCTGCGCCATTCAATACCCTCTCCATTTGTTGCTGTGTTAAGATTGCACTGTCCCGTAGGGCATGAAAAAATAATGGTTTAATGAATATGTCTTTCACGGAGATATGTTGGAGCTAAAATCAAAAAGGACTCGGCTGAGCTGTTTGGCTTTCTTGCTAATAGCCTTGCCTCCATGTATGGCGCAGTACTCGCCATGGAAATCGTTTACGACTGCAGATGGGCTCGGCGATGTTCAAATCTACACGATTTTTGAGGATTTCAACGTAACCGACACGACTTCTGTTTTGTGGTTCGGCACAAGACATGGCGTAACTCGGTTCGACGGTCAGCTCACGAATTTCACTCAGGCCGATGGACTTGTCAATGACTCGGTCCTTGCCGTTGCAAGAGACTCCTTTGGACGTCTCTGGTTCGGCACAAATCGTGGGGTCAGCTTTTATGAACACGGAAAATTTACGACCGGGCCGGAAATATTAACCAATGAGACCATCCATGGTATTTCACAGGAAAATGGCAAGAGCTTCTGGATCGCCGCTTCCCGGGCTGCATTTCATCTTACTTTTAGTTCCGCAGATAGTTTTTCAGCGGAGCAATTTACTACTGCGAGGAACGCATTCAGGGATATTCTGGTCGACAAAGACGGCGTTACTTGGTTTGCAACACTGCACGGCCTTTTCTTTCTCGATAAAAGGGGAGAGTTGCAGCCTGCACCAGGAGCGATAGGCACGCATATCATAAGCGACCTTTTTGAAGACCTGAATAAAGATCTATGGGCAGCGACAATTGGTTATGGTGTTTGGCGCCTTCATAACGGCATGTGGCTGGAGGAAAGCATCCCGTTGCTTCCACGCGCCATTTTGGCCATAGAGCAAGATTGGGATGGCAACTACTGGTTTGGTACCATGGAACAAGGGATCAAGCGCTACAATGGCCACTCGCTGGATTCATTTTCCATTTCGGACTTTTTGCCGGACAATAGAATTCAGGCCATTCGGGAAGATGGTTACAGGAATCTGTGGTTTGGCACCCGCAACGGGGGTGTGCTGCGCTACAATGGCACGTGGGAAGCGTTCGAAGAGATTCATACGCGCGAAGGTAGAACGGTCGATTTGAGCAGTGGACGTTATCTGGTCAAGGCCATTGAGACCGATCAGAAACGAGGGCAGGCATGGTTTGGATTCAACGGCATAGGGGTCCTTCGATTTGATCAGACGGGCTGGGCTCAATCCGACGGAAATGAATTCGATACTTGTGCGCACAATGAAATCTATGCCATTGAAAATGCTGCAGACGGAACAACTTGGTTTGGCACTCGGGGATGGGGAGGCGGCGTTAGTTTTCTTCACGAAATGACATGGGCGACCATAAAAGCGCCATTTGGTCCTTGCTATCCAGATTTACGTTGTTCCGCACAAGGATTTACAATACACCCTGATAC